>JBKBIC010000089.1:0-19056 GCA_046299435.1 Saprospiraceae bacterium | reverse complement strand
TCGGATTTTTGGCGGGCCAGCGCGTATAGGTTATTAATGGTGTTGAACAGGAAATGCGGCTGCACTTGGCTTTTCAGGGCCTGCAACTCGGCGGCGATTTTTTCGCGGCGCAAGGCTTCTTCGCGGCGCGACATTTCCTGTTGCCTGAAAAAGAGGCGCAGCGCGATTGCCCCGCAAGTGACCAAGACGCAATCAAACAACTCGACGAAAAAGCGGGAGAAATGCCAAAACTCGAAGCTCGATTCCGGGAAAATGTGCGGCACAACGAGCACCATTTTTACGAAGCGATTGCCGATAGCCGCCAAAAAATTGGACAGCACGATACCGCTGACGAGCCACGCCGTGCGCCCGCCGAAACGGCCGAGCACCCACAAACTGCCGTACACGGCTACCATGCGGAACGGCAAAAGCGCGGCCTCGCCGGAGGCATACTTCACGAAATTGCCGTCGTAGCGGCTATATGTGTAAGAATAGACGAACCAAAACGCGAACCAAAAGGCCGCGTGCAGCCAAAACCGCTTTTTCATGGGGCAAACTTCGGGAAAAGCAGGGCTGTGCCGACGGTTTTTCGGACGGCGCAAACGGACGTTCGTACTTTTTCCGGGCAGGGCAGCCGCCTGAAACGGGACTTTTGGCGGCATCTCAATCAAAATATAAGTTATGAAAGCAACTGTTTCCTGTCCCCAAGTTTCCGCATCAAATTTATCTCATTCAAAAAAAGCAGCTCATCACCGGACGTGGTCAGTGGGCTGCTTTTGCTTGCTTTTCGCGTTGGTTTTCAACGACTTGCGCGGGCAGGGTGGGGCGGCGATTTTCACGAAAGTCAGTGGCTCACCCGTCGTCAGCACGCCCGGTGATTCGCGCAGCGTCAACTGGATTGACGTGGACGGCGACCGCGACCTCGACCTGTTCATCACGAACGGGCCGTCGGGCGGCGAAAACAATTTCCTGTACTTGAACGACGGCACGGGCAATTTTTCAAAAGCGGCCAACGGCCCAATCACGCAGGACGGCAAACCGAGCGACGGCGCGACGTGGGCCGACGTGGACAACGACGGCGACGCGGATTGTTTCGTGGCGAATTGGTACGGCGCGAACAACCTGTTTTACTTGAACAATGGAAACGGGGCATTCGCGCAAGTGACTGTCGGACAATTGGTTAACGACGGCGGTTACTCCGAAACCGCCGCTTGGGGCGATTACAATTCCGATGGCTGGGTTGACCTGTATGTGACCAACAGCGACGGCAACAAGCGCAATTTTCTGTACCGCAACAAGGGCGACGGCACCTTTGAAAAAGTAGCATCTGGTGCGCCCGCGCTTGATGCAAACATCTCACGCTCAGCGAATTGGGTGGATTTTGACATGGACGGCGACGTGGATTTGTTCGTGACCAACGAGAGCGGCCAGCACGAAAACCTGTACCGGAACGACAATGGGGCGTTCACGAAAATCACGCTCGGCGCGCTGGTCAACGACGGCGGGAACACCATGAGCAGCAGCTGGGGCGACATGGACAACGACGGCGATTTCGACGTGTTTTTGGCGAACGACGGCGGCAACGACGCGCTTTTCCGCAACGACGGCAACGGCCAATTCGTCAAACTTGCGAACGACCCGGCCTCGACGAGCGGCGGCAATTCGTTCGGCAGCAACTGGGCCGACGTGGACAACGACGGCGACCTCGACCTTTTCGTGACCAACTCGTTTTGGGGCGGGCCGTGGCAGAATTTTTTGTTCCTGAACGACGGCACGGGCCGCTTCATCCGCAACACGACGGAAGTGGTGGCGACGGATTTGGGTTGGTCGTATGGCAATGCGTTCGGGGACTTCGACCGCGACGGCGACCTTGACTTGGCAGTGGCTACTTGTCTGAATGCCAATCAGTTAGACTACCTGTACAAAAACAATTCCTCCGAAAACGGCAACCACTGGCTCGTGGTGGAATGCACCGGCACGACGAGCAACCGCTCGGCCATCGGCGCGAAAGTTTGGGTAAAAGCCACGATTGGCGGCCAGTCGGTCACGCAGCTGCGCGAAATCTCCGCGCAATCGGGTTACTGCGGGCAAAACCAATTGGCCCCACATTTTGGCCTCGGCGACGCGACCCAAGTCGAAAGCTTGACTGTGCAGTGGCCATCGGGTTTGGAGCAGGTTTTCGGCAACATTGCTGCCAATCAGTACATCCAAATCGTGGAAGGGCAAGGCGTTTCGGGCTTGCAGCCGCAGCCTGTGCCAAGTGGGTTTGCGCTGCTTTCGCCGATGCCCAACCCATTCGTGGACAGCGTAACTTTCTCGTTTTCAACGCAAAACAAAGTCTCCGTGCGAGTCGAAATCTCGGATGCCGCTGGCAATCGGGTGCGTACTTTCCCGGCACGCGATTTCGCGGAGGGCGGGCATCAACTCGTCTGGGACGGCAGGGATACGGGCGGCGAGCACGTCGCGGGCGGCGTTTATTTCGCGCACTTTTTAGTTGACGGGCACACGCTGGCAAAGCAGGTTGTGAAAGTTGAGTGATGCCCAAATTAGACGAGTAGAAAAGTTGATGCGGTTGAAAAGTTGAACCATCCAACTCTTCTCCTGCCAACCCAAAAACGCGAGCCGCCTCGATTTACAAATCGAGGCGGCTCGCGTTTCATTTTTGGGCTTGCGGAAAGCGCAGAACCGGATGAATCACTGCGATTGGAGCGGAATATCGGTGGCCGTAGCGTCGCCGCCGACGGACAACACAACCACGATGCAGAGCACACCAAGCGTGGCGGCGAGCACCCAAGTTGCTTTTTCGATGAAATCGGTGGAGCGGGCCGCGCCGAAGAGTTGCTGGGCTTGGCCGCCGAAGGTTTGGTCAATACCGCCACCTTTCGGGTTTTGGATGAGCACCGCCGCCATCAAAAACAAGCTGACGAGGGCGATGAGGACTGTCAAAACGGTCAACATATTTTAATTCGATTTACTTTTTAAGTTTTTCAATTTCGGCGGCAAAGGAATGACTTTTCTCTGGAAATGCCAACATCAGCCGCTCGTACATGGCAATTGCTTTTTCAAAGTAGCCTTGCCGGACGTAAAGCCGGGCCAGCGTCTCGGATACCAAACCTTTGTTTTCGGTGACGCTTTTTTCGGCCAAAAGGCGGGCCTCGGATTTCGGAACAGCCGGTCTTTCGGGCGCGAGCCGAGGCAGTTCGAGTGGCTCAAAAGCGGGCAATTCGCGGGGAACACTGCCGACGACCGGCGACAAATTGAACTGTCCGAGCCATGCGCCAAAAGTTATGGGTTGTGCCGCAACCGATTGGCTATCAGGTATTTCAGCTAAATCATATTCGGTTTTTGACCCTTGTGGTTCGGGCTGTTGAGCGGGGATACTCGGCACAAAATTTACCTGTAACTCGGGCTGCTCCTCGGTGAGTTTTTTGGCAGGCGTTTCGGTTCGCGGAAGTGTGGTGGGGGTTTCGATTTTTCGTTCGATGGGTTGCTCGACTGCGACTGGCACGGGGGCTTTGGCTTGGAGTTCGCGCTGCACGGTTTCGAGCGGTTTCAATTCGAGGACAGCGGTTTGTTCTTCCTGCGCGACGGCGATTTTTTGTGGAGCCAGTTGTTTGGGCGCGAGGACTTGGAAAAGCCGCGTCCGGTCGAGGCTGTACGTCGAGGCCAACGCGAGGTTCCGGGCAAATTCGGGGTGGTTTTCTTGCCGGGCTTTGATGGCCAACAGATAGCGCAGGTTGTGGGCAAAGGGATAAGCCAGCGCAAGCGTCTTCAGTTCTTCATAACTGATGAACGCCAGCAACTCGGGGTTTTCCAGCATTTTGACGAACCGTTCCTGTGTCATTGTTTCACAAACTGTGAACTATGAACGACAAACTATGACTATTGAAATCGCGCTATTCATCTTTTATCGTTCATAATTCATCATTTAAGATTCACCAATTATTGAATGCGGCATTGAAGATGTCCTCCAAAATCTGGTTGTTGATTTCGGTGATGAGCCTGTCCTGCACGGTCAAAAGGTCTTCGGTGCTCGGAAACTCGGCGAAATGTTGGAAGCTTTTCTCGCTCGGCCAGCTGCGCTTTTCGTCCAAGTTGTTGACCAAATTGACGCGATAAACGGCAATCAAACGGTTTTGCGAGAGCACTTCGCCGGGCTTGGGCGCGACCAATTCCACGCGGTAGTCCGTGAGTTTCCCGGTGAACTCGATATCCGGTTTTTCGTCGTTGAAAGTCAGGCGCGTCTCCTGCCGGATTTTGTCTTTGAGCCGTTCGGTGAAGTCGAGGGCCATTGTCGGCGGGGCGTTTCCGGCTTGGGTCTCGATGGTTTTGACGAAAAACGTCCGGTCGTTCGGGTCAATCGAGATGCCTTTGAACGAGTAGCAGCCCGCGAAACCGGCCAAAAAGGTTGTCAGGACCAGCGAGCGAATGACCAAATGGGTGCGTTGGAGCATTTGAGTTTTCATTTTAGGTATCGGACTTTGACGAAAAAGCGCGGGTCGCGGGCACCCAGCACACGCGCCGCCGCTGGGCTGAGGATGACTTCCACGTTTTTTTCGTACCCGTCGGGGATGCGCCCGATGACTTTTGCAAAGACCGTTTTTTTCGTCATCGGGTTGTAAACGGACACACTCGTGCCAATCGCTGCCTCGCGGTGCAGGGCGTAGAGGTCGCCTTTTTCGTTGCTGTCGCGCTGCCAAAAACACACACCAGACGCGCTGATTTCCTTGCGCCTGGTTTTCTCTTTTTCAAAGGTGGTTTTGAGGTCGTTGGTAGTGGCTGGTTCGCGGCTTTGCCGCCATTCTGCCGGGATGCCTTCGGTGCCCATCCAGCCGATGAGGAGGAGTTGGCCGGGGCTTATGTTGCTGGTTTTCAGTTTGTTGCGTTTCAGGACGCTATCCACCGGCATATCGAAATTGCGCTTGCAGATCTGGTACAGCGTTTCGCCGTCCTGCACCACATAGAAAATAGGCGTATGCTTGGCGGCCACGAACGATTTACCTTTGTAGCGTTTGATGGCCAAGTTCGGCACCGGGATTTTGACCCGCGACCCGGCTTTGAGCGTCGGATTTGTCTGGAATTCCGGGTTGTGCTCGTACAGTTCCTGCAAACTCAAACCATAAAACTTGGCGAGCGAGAACAGGGTCTGCTTGGCTTTCACCGGGTGCTGCACGATTTTTCGCCCGTCGTCGTCCACCGTCAAGAAAAGGCTGTCCTTCGGGGTCAAATATGCGGTCGGCGGCGCGGTGCTCGTCTGGCCGAAGGCCAAAACAGGCCACGCGCACAGCCAAAAGGCTCGGAAAAGGAGTGTCGGCTTCATGTGTTTTTCTCGTAAATGGTTGTTTATCAGGGCAAAAGTATGAAGCCGCGACGGCTAAAAAAATTCATCATTTATCATTCATAACCCACCACTCCCGAAAATGATTCTTTGCGTGATTCCCGCCCGCTTTGCCTCCACGCGGTTTCCGGGCAAGCCGCTGGTCGAAATCGGTGGCAAAACCATGATTCAGCGCGTGTACGAACAGTCTGGAAAATCCAATCGGGTGGGTGAGCGCGTGGTGGCGACCGACGATGCGCGTATTTTCGAGCACGTCCGCAGTTTCGGCGGGCAAGTGGTGATGACACGGGCCGACCATCCCAGCGGGACCGACCGCTGTGCCGAGGTGGCGCGGCTTTTCCCGCAAGCCGATTTTGTGCTGAACGTGCAGGGCGACGAGCCGTTCATCCAGCCCGAACAGATTGATTTACTGGCAGATACGCTCGTTCAATCCGACAATTTCAGCATCGCCACGCTGGCCCGCCGCATCACAGACCCGGCCCAACTTTTCAACCCGAACGTGGTGAAAGCCGTGTTTTCGGAGCACAGCGGCGCACTCTATTTCAGCCGTCAACCGGTGCCTTTTGTGCGGGGTGCAGAGCCAGAGAAGTGGCTCGAACGGCAGGCCTTCTTCAAGCACATCGGGCTGTATGGCTTCCGCCGCGACGCGCTTTTGGCGGTGGCCCAGCTGCCGCCCTCGCCGCTCGAATTGGCCGAGTCGTTGGAGCAATTGCGCTGGCTCGAAAACGGCTTCCGAATCGCCGTCGGCATCACTGAATTGGAAACGCTCGGCGTGGACGTGCCGGAGGATTTGGAAAAAATCGCCCACTTGCTGGCCGCATAGATTTCCGCCGCCGCAGGCATACAGGCTTTGACGAAAAAAGCAGACCTTCGCTTCGGTGTTCGGCCCAAACAACTGAAAACCAACCATTTAGGATTCATTTACTGTAAACACAAAAATTTCATATTTGCCAAAGATGAAAAAACTCATCCTGCTCCCCTTGTTGTTGGCGGTCGTCGCGTTGACTGCCCAAACCACCAAACCCCAACTGAAAACAGCCAAAGACAGCGCGTCGTATGCCTTCGGCATGGTGCAAGCCCAGCGCATGAAGTCGCAATTTCTCAATGAATACGACCTCGAAATCGTCATGGCCGCGCTCCGCGCCTCGCTCAAAAACGATTCGGTGGCATTGGCAGAGGCCGACGCGCAGCGCATCCATGCCGCATACGCTAAACAGTTGGAAATGAAGGCTTTCGAGAAAAACCGCACCGATGGCCGCCTTTTCCTCGAACAAAACAAGAAGCGCAAGGAAGTGACCACGACGGCCTCCGGCCTGCAATACGAAGTGCTGCGAAAAGGCACCGGCACCACCGCGCCGACGGCCACCGACAAAGTGAAAGTCCACTATCACGGGACGCTCATCACGGGCGAAGTGTTCGACAGCAGCGTTGACCGGGGGCAGACCATCACGTTCGGCCTCAACCAAGTCATCAAAGGCTGGACGGAGGGCCTGCAACTGATGCACGTCGGCGACAAGTTCAAGTTTTACATCCCTTACGAATTGGCATACGGAGACCGCCCGGCTGGCGCGAAAATCAAGCCCTATTCCGCGTTGATTTTTGAGGTAGAGTTGTTCGAGGTAAACCCGAAGTCTTGATAAGGTTCGCGCCACAGAGTTCGACACAGTTCACCATCAATACAACTGATTATGTCCAAAACTCACAAACCTTCCAAGCAGCAGCAAGAAGCCCAAGACCGCGAAGAAACCCGCAAATTCTTGACGATTGTGGGGGTCGCAGTCTTGGTGCTGGTGTTGTTGATGTACTTCATCTTCCGGTGAAAATCGAGGCGGGCTTCGGCCCGCCTTTTTTTTGTCTTGGCCAAACAGGCAAACAACCCCGTTTCACGGTCTCCGAAAATTTGAATTCATTGAAAACGCCCCGCCATTTTTCGCACCTTTGCCGACCTTGTTGCGCCGGCTCTTGGCCGCCCTGTCATGTTCATCGAACTAAACCAAACCGACTGTGAATCAACGAGTTAATTTCCTCGCCGCCCTTTTTTTGATGCTCGCGCCCGCACTTGGGGCGCAAACCGTCAATGCCGAATTGCTCAAAAACCTCAAAATCCGCTCCATCGGCCCGGCGGGCATGAGCGGGCGCATCACGGCCATCGCCGTTGACCCCGTGCGCCCCGAAGTCATCTACGCGGGCGCGGCCAGCGGCGGCGTTTGGCGCAGCCGGGGCGCGGGCACGGCGTGGGAGCCCATCTTCGACAAAGCCCCGACGCAAGCCATCGGCTCCATCGCCATCAACCCGCACAACCCCGACGACATCTGGGTCGGCACCGGCGAGGGCAACCCCCGCAACTCCCAAAATTTCGGCCTCGGCATTTTCCGCTCGCTCGACGGCGGCAAAAACTGGACGTGCATGGGCTTGCAAAACACGCACACCATCCACCGCGTCATCATCCACCGAGACAACCCCAACATCGTCTGGGCCGCCAGCCTCGGCACGAGCTACGGCTCGAACGAAGACCGGGGCGTTTTCAAGACCGAAGACGGCGGCAAAACTTGGCGCAAAACCCTGTACGTCAACGACTTGACAGGCTGCGCCGAACTCGTCGTTGACCCCCAGAACCCCAACAAGCTCATCGCTGCCATGTGGGAATACCAGCGTTGGCCCTGGTTTTTCAAATCCGGCGGCAAAGGCAGCGGCCTTTATATCAGCCACGACGGGGGCGACACTTGGGAACGCCGCACCGACAAAGACGGCCTGCCCGAAGGCGAACTGGGTCGCATGGGGCTGGCCATCTCAAAATCGAACCCGTTGACGGTTTATGCCATCGTCGAAGCCAAAGAAAACGCCCTCTACAAAAGCACCGACGGCGGCAAAACTTGGCGGCAAATGGCCACGAAAGGGCAAGGCGACCGCCCGTTTTACTACTCGGAAATCTACGTTGACCCGACCGACGAGAACACTGTGTACTCCATTTACACGACCATCAGCCGCTCCATTGACGGCGGAAAATCCTTCGAGCAATGGGCAGGCTGGGTTATTCACCCCGACCACCACGCTTTCTGGATTTCGCCCGACGACCCCAACTACATCATCAACGGCAACGACGGCGGCCTCAACATCACCCGCGACGGTGGGCGCACATGGCAATTTGCCGACAACATCCCCGTCGGGCAGTTTTACCACATCACGCTCGACAACGACTGGCCGTACAACATCTACGGCGGCCTGCAAGACAACGGCACTTGGGTCGGCCCCTCGTCGGTCTGGAAAGCGGGCGGCATCCGCAATTCCGATTGGCGCGAAATCGCCTTCGGCGACGGCTTCGATGCCTTCGCACAGGCCGACAACAACCGCTACGCCTACGCCCAATCGCAGGGCGGCGAACTCTCGCTCGTGGACGTGGAAACCGGCGACAGCCGCTACATCAAACCCATGCACCCCGACGGCAAAACCACCCTGCGATTCAACTGGAACAGCGGCCTCGCCGCCGACCCCTTCAACCCGAAGGGCGTGTTTTTCGGCAGCCAATTCCTGCACCACAGCGACAACGGCGGCCAAAATTGGGACATCATTTCGCCAGACCTGACCACCGCCGACACCTCGAAAATGCACGCCGACCAATCTGGCGGCCTCACGCCCGACGCGACCAACGCCGAGAATTACGGTAACATCCTCGCCATCGCACCCAGCCCCGCGCAGCGCGGCGTGGTTTGGGTCGGCACCGACGACGGCCTCCTGCAACTGACCACCGACGGCGGCAAAAATTGGTCGAATTTGACCGAAAAACTGCCCGGACTGCCCAAAAACGCCTGGATTCCGCACCTCGAAGTCTCGGCCAAAAACGCGGGCGAGGCCTTCGTCGTGGCGAACAATTACCGCCAAAACGACTGGCAGCCGTACCTCTATCACACCACCGATTTTGGCAAAAAATGGACGCGGCTGGCCGATGAAAAATCGGTCAAAGGCTTCTGTCTCTCGGTCGTGCAAGACCCCGAAGTGCCCAGCCTGTTGTTCCTCGGCACCGACCAAGGACTTTGGTTTTCAATTGATTACGGCAAAACATGGACGCGCTGGCACCTCGAAAATTTCCCCGCCGTGCCCGTGCAGGATTTGAAAATCCAAGCCCGCGACGGCGACCTCGTCATCGGCACGTTTGGCCGCGCCATCTGGGTCATGGACGACCTCTCGCCGCTGCGCGAAATGGCGCGCACGAGCGGCGCAGTGCTCGCGCAGCCGTTCAAAATTTTCCAGCCACAGGACGGCGTTTTTGCCGCGTGGCGCAGCGTGGACGGGCCGCGTTTTTCGGCAAATGCTGTGTACGCTGGCGAAAACAAGGGCACTGCGGTGCGCATTCCCGTGTGGGTTGAGCCCAAAGCCGCCGCTGCGGAAAAGGAAAAAAAGAAGAAAAAGGCCGAAGCCGACGGCAAAAAAGACGAGAAAAAAGAGGAACCCAAGCCGGCCCCACCAGCAGGCGGCGGCGGCCGGCGCGGCGGCGGTGATTCGAAGAAAGACAAAGCCACCGTGCTTTGCCTGAGCATGACGGGCGATACGTTGCGCCGTTTCAAAGCCGACGTGGACACCTGTTTCAGTTACATCACTTGGGGCGGCGATACCAAAGGGGCACGGTTCCCCTCGAACGATGAGCCACCCAAAGACCAAATTGAACCCGGCGGCGGCCCTCAGGTCTTGCCCGGCGAGTACATGGTCAAAGTGATTTATGGCGAGTGGAAAGACAGCGTGCGCGTGCGTTTCCTCGCCGACCCGCGCCTCGACGAGACTACCGCTCAGATGCAGGCAAAAGCCGACGCGCTCCGCGATTTCAACCGCACCATCGAACGCGCCACAAAAGCCTACGACCGGCTGAAAGAGGCCGAAAAAACAATGAAACTCATTGACGACCAGTTCGCCAATGTGCCCGACAGCCTGAAAAAAGCGGTGACAGATTTGGCAAAACCGCTGCGTGATTCTATTTCTACATTGAAAGAACTGTTCTTCGCACAAAAGGAAGGCAAAGGCATACAACGCAACCCAAATTATTTGACTTCGCATTTTTGGCGGGCGCGTGGCTACATCGAAGAAGGTCGCGGCGCACCCAACCCGGCGGCTCAAACTGCCGTTGAAATCGCCAAAAGCAAAACGGAATCAATTATTTCACGGGTGAATACATTATTCGACACCCAATGGAAAGACTATCGCAGCAAGGCCGAGGCCGTGCGCTATTCTCTATTCAAAGATTTTGATAGGCTATAACCAATAAAATAGAACCATGCTCAAATTCAGGGACACCGAACTGCCAAACATCATCCACTTGAAAAATGTCAGCCAGACATACGATGGCGGCAAAACCTACATCTTAAAAGACGTGGACTTCCTCGTGGAAAACAAACCCGCGCAAGGGCAGTTCGTCGTCATCCTCGGTGCCTCCGGCTGTGGCAAAAGCACTCTGTTGCGATATGTGGCGGGACTGCAAACACCAACATCCGGCGATGTGCTCATCCATGATAAACCGCTGAAAACCAGCGGCGTACGCGCAGGTATGGTGTTCCAGCAATACTCTTCGTTGCCTTGGCTGACGGTGCTGGAAAATGTCGCGCTGGGGCTTGAATTCCAAAACGTGGACGAAAAAACACGCCGCGAAAAAGCCCGCGAAATGATAGAACTCGTCGGCCTCGCCGGGCACGAAAACAAATACGCCGTCTATCCCACACTGTCCGGCGGCCAGTTGCAGCGCGTGGCGATTGCCCGCAGTATTATTGCAAGCCCTGAAATTTTATTGATGGATGAACCATTTGGAGCACTCGACATCAATACGCGACTACAAATGCAGGATATGCTGCAAGAAGTTTGGTTGAAATTCCACCCGACAATTCTATTTGTCACGCACGATATTGAGGAGGCCGTCTATTTGGCCGATGATATTTATATCATGGCCGCTAATCCGGGCAGGTTTGTGGAGCACATCTCGGTTGATTTGCCGTTCAATAGAAACATGGAAGTAAAACACTCTCCAAAATTCAACGACATTGTCCGCAAAGTGGAAGATAAAATGGTAGCGGTGGGTCAATAGAATCGCCGAACGTCAATATCTGGAGCAAGCGGACGGCTTTCCAAAATGTGTTCGGCAAAGTGCGCCGCCCAGTACGGGGCCAGCAAAGTGCCTTTGGAGCCGAAACCGTTGTAAATGCCAACGCGCTCGTTTTCGGGCAAAAAACCAACCAGCGGCCTGCGGTCGGACACAACGGGACGAACGCCCGCAACGTGGTTCTCAATCTCAAAAGGCACCCCCAACATTTCGCGCAACTCGTTGATTACGAATTGCTTGCCCGTTTCGCTTGGGGCAGTGTCGGCAAATTCCCACTCGTAATTGGCACCAGCCCAGAAAAGGTTGGAGCCGAGCGGGGCGAGCAGGATTTTCTTTTTCAAAAGTTGGCCGACTGCGGCAGCGCGGGCATCAGCCAACCGGACGAGTAACACCTCGCCTTTCGCAAGCTGCCAGGGCAAATCCGGGAAAAATGGATTGAGCGTAGCCCGGTGACCGAGGCAGAGAATTACATGGTCGAAGACATGGGATAGGTTTTCTATTTCGGGCGGGCTGATTTCTTGCTCCCAAAGGCGATTTTCTGCGGCCATTTTTTCCCGAAACGCGCGGAGAAACGGCGCGAAATCCACCTGCGCGGCCTGCCGCAACTCGCCGAATCGAAACCCGTTTTTCAAAAAAGGAGACCAGTCGCCGCCATCTGTCCGGCTGCCCATGTAGCCATCAAAATCGGGCAGGCCGCAGCGGGCCGACCAGTTGTTTTCTTCTTCGACGGAATTCAACAGCCTGATAATGTGGCGATTGTGCCAGATTTTGATGCTAAGCGCGGCCTCGATTTCAGCGTAAAAATTCCGGGCAAAAGGCAGGAACTCATCCACGCGCCACGACTTGGCGTAGCGTTTCCCGGTCACGGGATTGATGATGCCGGCAGCAACACGCGAGGCGGCATCCGAGAAACCTGCATCCACAACCGTGACCTCCGCGCCGTGCTGGCGCAGCGTCCAAGCCAGCACCGTCCCGGCAATGCCTTGCCCGACAATCAAGATTTTCTTCATTTGAAACGCCGACGCACGAGGCGGATGAATTCTTTGGCGCGGTCGGCACGTTTTTTATCCGCCCATTCGTACTTAACTATCACGTTTTCAACAAGATAGGCTTTCGCCTGCTCGAAACTGAGCATACCGTTCAGCGCGGCGAGCGTGTCCATCATGGCTTGGTTGTCTTTCCCGAAAAGCTCCGCTTGGAACAGCAGCCTATCGTTCAACGCAATGCCCCTGTAAAGATCTGGGATGGGGGTTTCGGCCAATTTTTCGGACAGCTCGCGGGCCTGTTTTTGCTCAAAAAGCGACTCCGTTTCCGGCGAAACGCGGGCCGACGCGACGACAATTTCCACAGGCTTAGGAACTGGGGCAGGTTCGGGTTGCTTGGGCGCAACTGGCTCAGGGTCAGGCACTTTTGGGGTGGAAGGGGCCGGTTCTGTGGCAACAATTGGCGGGGGTGGGGGAGGTGCCGGGGCAGGCTTGGGCGGCTCAACCACCACGACGGGTTGCGGCGGCGGTGGCGGCGTTTCGCGGACGACGGCAGGTGGCGGTGGGGCAGGTTCGGCGGCTTTGGGCGCGGGCGGCGCGGGCTTGTGCGTAGGTGGCGGGGCTGCCTCCGTTTTTTCGGAGAGGCAGGCATCGTACAATTCGCGGATGTGCGCGAGCATGATGTCCACATCAATGCGCGTGATGGTCTCCGGGTCTTTCGCCATGCGCCCGAACTCGCGGTTGATTTTGTCGAGGTAAATTTTCGCTTTTTGCAAATCCATAGGTCAGTTGCCAATTTGGGTATGATAAAAAAGTGCCGCAGCCGATTCGGCGGCGAATTTCAATAATTGACCCAAACATCCGTCTTTTGCCCCGCTTTTGTTTTTCAAATCCCGCGTCGCCCATGTTTCTCGAACCACATTTCAAAGGCCAGCGCAACGGCTGGATTGAGGTCGTTTGTGGCTGTATGTTCTCAGGCAAAACGGAGGAACTCATCCGCCGCCTGAAACGCGCCAAAATCGCCGCCCAAAAAGTCGAGGTGTTCAAGCCCCGCGTGGACACGCGATACGATGAGACGGCGGTCGTCTCGCACGACACCAATTCGCTGCTGGCCCAACCTGTTGACCATTCCTCTAAAATATTGACAATCAGCACGGAAACGACGGTCGTGGGCGTGGACGAGGCGCAGTTTTTTGATACCGATTTGGTCGAGACTTGTCAGCAACTCGCGCTTGGCGGCGTGCGGGTCATCGTCGCCGGGTTGGACATGGACTATCGCGGCAAGCCTTTCGGCCCGATGCCGGGCCTGCTGGCGGTGGCCGAGTACGTCACGAAAGTCCACGCGATTTGTGTGCATTGCGGCAACTTGGCGACCCACTCGTACCGCTTGGCACAAGGCGATGAAGTGATTTTGCTCGGCGAAAAAGAACAATACGAGCCGCGCTGCCGCAATTGCTACCACATGGGCAACATCCTGCGCTTGCCCGCGCTCGGCAGGCGATGAGCGAGGGTTCCGCTAATCAATCTTTCCCTACGTCATTCAGATTCCGATGGCTCCAATCACATTCACGACTGTCTCGAACGAGGATGAAATCCGGCAAATCCTCGCGCTGCAAAGCCAAAATCTCGCGGCGAACATTTCCGCTGAAACGCTTGAAAGTCAAGGCTTTGTGACCGTTCGGCACACGCCGGAAGTTTTGCAGGCCATGAACCGGGCGCGGCCTTCGGTGCTCGCCAAAGACGGCGATAGGGTAGTGGGGTATTGCCTCGTCATGCCCCGCTCGTTCGGCTCGGAAATCCCTGAATTGGTGTCCATGTTCAGGATGCTGGACAAATTGGAGTGGCGCGGACAGCCACTGAGAACCCAAAACTGGTTCGTCATGGGGCAAGTTTGCGTCGCCGACGGCTATCGCGGGCAGGGCGTTTTTGACGGGCTGTACCGACACCTGCGAGAAGTTTGCAGCGCAGATTTCAATTTTGTCGTCACCGAAATTTCAGCCCGAAACCTGCGCTCCAAAGCCGCGCACCGGCGCGTGGGCTTCGAGACAATCCATGTTTTCACGGACAATTCGACGGGCGAGACTTGGGAAGTCGTAGTGTGGGATTGGAGTTGAGCAAAGTTGAAGGGAGGATGGGTTGAAAAGTTGTAACTTCGCCCCCTTCAACTTTTCAACCCATCCACCCGGCAACTCTTATTGCACCAGTGCTTTGCCTTCGGAGAGGGTTTTCACCATGCTTTCGACGCTTTTTTTGTTCAGGTCGTCCGGGGCTTGGGCGAGGGCAAGCTTGGCGTGGGCCAGTGCCTTTTCAATCTGCCCGTTGGCCGAATAGCCACGCGCCAGCCCGACGTGGGTCGGCCAAGTTTCGCCGTGCTTTTGATAGTTTTTCTCAAAAATGGCGAGGGCTTCCTTCGGTTTTTTCTGCGCCACCAATTGCCGGGCATAGCCATGCAACTCAAAGACAGTGGCGATTGCCACGCCTTTTTCCATGGTCGCATCGGCCTCTTTCGCGCGGTTCAGTTTTCGCAAAATGTCCGCCTTCACCGCAAAACCCTGAAAAGTGGCCGGGCCAAATGTTCCGTTGACTGCGTTTTCGGCCCATGTCAGAGCCTCTTCGAGGTTGGTATCATGGTCGTGGCAAAACTGCGCGGCGGCCTGCCAGTTGGACGCGACAAAGCCGACGCTGCCCTCCAATTCGCGGCGCATGGACGCAACGACGGTCTTCGCCAAGTCCACTTCCGCGCGGAACGGGATGCGCCAGCGTTCCCATTCGAGCGCGATGGTCGCCGAGTGGTCGGTCGCATCGGCGAATGTGTAAGCCAGCCATTCGCGGCTTTGCGGCAAATCCTTCTGCTGGCGCACGGTCACGCGCAGCGCATCTTCTTCGGGCTTGTAAAAATAGCTGCCCCATGCGGTGGAATTCTTGGAGAAAATCAGCGTGCAAGAGTCCGCATAAAGGGCGATGAAGAAGCCGTATTTGCCTGCTTTCAGGTCTTTTCCCTCGATTTTGACATCCGTGCTGAACGAAATCGTGGTGCATTCGTTTGCCCCAGCCCGCCACGGAGCGGCCTTCGACGTACCAAAGCCGGGGTCCTGAAAACCGAAATGGGCGACTTGCGTGCCCCAGATTTTACCCTCGCGGCCCCGCACGCCGGGCGCGTCCCAAGTGATGGCAACGTCGGTGATGCCGATGCGTTGGCTGATAGCCGATTTTTGGTTGCCCCCGCTGGGTGGCATGGTGAGCGATTGGGCGAATGCCGGGGCTTGGCACAAGGCGGCCAGCAAAAAAAGGCCAATGGAAACTTGTCTCATGACTTCACAAATGATTTAGTTGTTGAAAATTTTTGTTTCGTGAAAGTCCGGCCACGACCGTTAATGGTGTCCGTTTTTGGTCAAACACCGTCAATTGGCGTGTCTATGACCGTAAAGACCGACCAAACGCAAGGCATAGAAAGACTCGCCCTGAAAAAATATGAAAGCAGGATTTGGTTTTCGGGCGCGGGCAAACTTACCTTCGCGCCACTAAATCGCGGAGTGGAGCAGTTGGTAGCTCGTCGGGCTCATAACCCGAAGGTCATCGGTTCAAGTCCGGTCTCCGCCACCCAGAAAAAAGCCTCGCAGTATTGCGAGGCTTTTTTGTTTCCCATTGTCTTTATCAGTAGTTGAACTGCGCTTGCAACCGCAGAAACCGCCCGCTCTCGTCGTAGTTCCGTGTTTTAAAGTCCTGATACTGACGGTTGCTGATGACGTAGGATGCTGTCAGTTCGAAGGCTTTGTTAAGTTGCCATTCCACGCCGATTTCTGTTTCGCGCACCTGATAGTGCCGTGCGTCAAGTTCGTGTTTTTTGCCGCCCTCGTATTCTTGGAACCGCACAAAGGGTTGCACCGAGCCGTGTGGCAGTTGTTTCCGATAGGATATGGTGATAAACCCGCCGCGAAGGTTTTTGACTGAAACACTGTCGGTTGCAGGGTCGAAAGCAGGGCTGCGCCCCCAATTGTACTCCGCCAAAATCCCGATTGGTTTTGCGAACAGGACAAACGACGCGGCCACCCGTTCGTCCGTGTAAGCCCGGTCCAGCGTGGTTTTTGTGCCGCTGCTGACCTGGTCGGCAGCCAGCGTGAATTGGCCGGAATAAGCCTGTATTCCGGGTTCAACAATTTGATTATCAATGCGAAATGGATAACTGATTCGGACAACCGAATGCAGGTTGTCGTTCAATTCCGGTTTGTTTGCCGATTGGCCGTTGTACAGCCCGAAGGCCGCCATGCCATAGTCGCCGGAATGTTTCAGCCCGTCGTCCTGCAGTTTTTTGTAAATCTCTCGCGCTCGCTTGGGGGTGTACATGGCAAAAGCACCAATGTCGCGCTCGTTCGGTGCAGCAGAGTTGAGCGCGTCCGCGCGGTCAAGCGGCAGGCGGTTGGAGCTGGATTGCATATTTTCAAAACCGTAAGGCACTTTGCTTTGGCCGAGCCGGACGCGGAAATCCTTTTTCGGGTCAAAATAGTAATCGAAATAAGCATCCCGGACTTGCAGGAAATGCCGCCCGGTGGAGGACGCATCCGACGAATAATCGAATTGCAGGTAAGTGAACACCCGGTCGTGCGGGTTGCCGGAAAAAACCAGCCGCGCCCGCCGGAACCCGAATTGCTGACCTTTGCCGATGCTGCGGTCGCATTGCTCGCATTTCAGGTCGGGGTTGGTCTCGAACAGGCGGTTGTATCGAAATTGGGCATAGCCGCGCAGCGAGAATTTGTCGAACCAGTTGTTTTTGGCAGGCTGGGCTGGGGTGGAGGACTGACCTGTTTGAGCAAGGGCATTAGCGGCAAGGCACAGCCAGCCGCACACCAATGAGATGCGGAAACGATACATGGATGGATACAGACTAAGGTTAGGAATTGGAAAGAAAACGCGGTCGGCCAATCAATGGCACCGACCGCGTTTTGTCATGCAAACATTCTGAAAAGGAAAAACAGCATGGCTGCGCCCACAAAGGTCACGGGCAAAGTGAGCAGCCACGCAAGGGCGATGTTGGTGATGGTCTTGCGGCGCAGGTTTTTCACGCCGCCGTCGGCCACCATCGTCCCGGCCACGCCGGACGAAAGGACGTGGGTCGTGCTGACCGGGAGGCCATAATAACTGCTGAGGCCGATGGTCGCCGCAGCGCAAAGTTCCGCGCTCGCGCCTTGTGCATAAGTGAGGTGGCTTTTGCCGATTTTTTCGCCGATGGTCACGACGATGCGTTTCCAGCCGACCATTGTGCCAAGCCCGAGGCAAAGGGCGATGAGCAACACCACCCACGTCGGGGAGAACTCGTAGGATTTGGCCAGCGACTTCATTTCGGCCTTCACGACTTTGGCAGTTTCGCCGGTCAAGGTGCCGTCGCTGAGTGCGCCGTCCACTTTTTTGGTGTACGATTGGATGGATTTGCGGCCTTCAAACACCTCGTTGCGGTTTTTGCTGTCAAGCGTGTCGAGTTGGACGGCGAGTTTTGCGCTTGTCAGGGCGAGTGCTTTGACGGAAGCGGCGTGGTCGTTGGAAAGTGTGTCGCGGTTGAGTGCGGACTCGATGTTGCGGACATGGCCGTTCAGTTCTGCTACCGGCAGTTTCGGGTTCAGGGCGAATTGCATGGGCATGAAAGCAATCAGCACGACCAGCAGCAGGCCCACGCCTTTTTGCCCGTCGTTGTTCCCATGGAAATAGCTGACCAGCGTGCAAGTCCCAATCAAAATAGTGCGAATCCAAAGCGGCGGAGCCTTTTTTTCGGAGGGTTCTTTGAAAATGACCTGTTTTTTCACGGTCGTTCGCAGCAGGAACATCAAGCCGATGGCGAGGGCAAAGCCGAATAGGGGAGAGAAGAGCAGCGAAAGGCCGATGTCCTTGGCTTTGTCCCAGTTGGGGCCAGCCCCGCCATGAATGCTGAAAAACGCGAACCCGCCGCCCAGCAATGACCCAATCATCGTATGCGAACTGGAACAGGGGATGCCAAAATACCAAGTGCCGAGGTTCCAAGCGATGGCTGTGATGAGGATGGACATCACGAGTGCGATGTTTTCGCCCAGCGGGATGTTCATCATGTCGTTCAGCGGCACGAGTTTGAGCATTCCCATTGCCACAGCCACGCCACCCAAGTAGGCTCCGAGGAAATTCCAGATGCCGGACCAAACGACGGCAAAAACCGGGGGCAAGGTCTTTGTGTAAATGACCGTGGCGACGGCATTGGCCGTGTCGTGAAAGCCGTTGATGGCCTCGAAGAGGCAAACCGCGACAAGACAGACGATGAGGAGAACGGAGGTGTTCGAGGAAAGGTCGGAGATGAAGGCAAAAGCCATTGAAGCAGGTAAGATTTAGCAGTTGAATTTTCGGATGAGTTGTGGATTCTCAAAACTTGGCTGAACGCAAGGTCGAATAAATCCAGAAAAGCAGCCAAGACATTGAAAATCAAAACCCTATCAATCAAACGGTTAGGAAACTGCGGGCAAAAGTAGATGCACCGGTGCGGCTGGCCGGGATTCCAATTTTAAGTTAAGGTTAAGTTTCAGCGAGCCGTCTTACGCTGCCCACAAAGGCCAGAATTCGTGTTATGTTAAACAAATAGTTTTAAAAATGCGGTTCTCGGCCCGTTTCACAAATGTTCCGGCAAAAGTAGAAAACCAGATAAATTTGCCCCGTTCACCTGC
>JBKBIC010000088.1:0-19228 GCA_046299435.1 Saprospiraceae bacterium | reverse complement strand
CCTGCCCTTCCGAAACCTGTACCGCACGCCCGAAACGCTCGGCAAAGACCGCATCGCGGGCGTGGCCGGGGCGCGGGCGGTCTGGCCGGGCGAAAATGTGCTCGTGGTGGATTGCGGCACCTGCATCAAGTACGATTTCATGGATGCCGGGGGCGCGTATCACGGCGGCAATATCGCGCCGGGCGCGGCCATGCGGCTGCGGGCCATGCACCACTTCACCGCCCGGCTGCCCGAAGCAGCGTTTTCGATGCCCGAAAACCCCGTCGGGCACAGCACCGAGACGGCCCTGCAAAACGGCGCATTGCTCGGCGCGACGCTCGAAATCGAAGGGTTCGCCCGGCTGTTCCGCCAAAAGTTCGGGGACGCGGTGCGGGTGGTTTTGACTGGGGGCGACGCCGAATTTTTTGCCAAATACCTGACCATCAAAAACTTGGCCGTCGAGCCGGACTTGGTTTTGATTGGCCTGAACTCAATTCTGAACTTCAATTTTCGATGAGCATTTTGCCCCGCGCAGTTCATCGTTCATCATTCATCACTCTAAGCATAATGCGTTTTTTCGCAAGCACCTTTTTCGCCCTGACGACCCTCGCCCTCGCGGCCCAGCCCAAGCAAAACTCGCCGTACTCCCAGTTCGGCATCGGCGACCCGGTGAGCCAGTATTTTGCCCATCACGCGGGCATGGGTGCGTTGACCACCGCCAACAACGACGCTTACCACCTCAACATCCAAAACCCCGCCTCGTATGCCTTTCTGCGGGCCACCGCGCTCGAAACCGGGCTGTACGCCAAGTTCAGCGAGTACAAATCCTCCACCGCGCAGCTCAGCACTTGGAGCGGCAACCTCAACTATTTCGCGCTCGGCATGACCCTCAAAAGCCCCATCAACGAGGTGCTCGACCGCAAAAAATCGCCGTGGCAGTTCGGCGCGGCACTCGCCCTCACACCGTATTCGCTCGTCGGGTACAACATCTCGACGACCGAAACCCAGACGAACCTCGGCCTCGTGACCAACGCCTTCGAGGGCCGGGGCGGCACCTATCGCCTGCTCTGGGGCGGCGCGGCCAAGTACAAACAGACTGCCATCGGCCTGAACATGGGCTGGATGTTCGGCAAGGCCATCTACGAAAACACGACGACCTTCCGCGATAGCACGCAGGCGACCACGCTTTCGTTCCAGAACAATTTCCGCGATGAGGTTTCCGTCAACGGCCTCACTTGGAACTTGGGCGCGCAGCACAACTTCGTGCTCAAATACGACCCGAACGACAAGTCCCTGCCCGTCAAATGGCTCACCGCCGGCCTCACGTTCGAGGGCAAACACCCGCTCGCAGGCTCGTTCAACACCATCCGAATCCGCAGCCGAGGGCGCAATTCCTCCGGCAGCTATTCCTCGCCCGACACGCTCCTGTACCAGCCCGACCGCGACGTGGACGTGACGCTGCCCGGCACGATCAGCCTTGCTTTGATGTACGTCAAGGCGAACAAACTGAAAATCGGTGCCCAATTCACCCGCGAAAACTGGTCGGACTATGTCAACGAGGCCCGCCCCGAAAACCTCCGTAGCACCTCGGCCATCTCCGCCGGCGTGGAAATCATCCCGAACGCCACTTCCTACAACCGGTACAGCAAGCGCATCCGCTACCGCGTGGGCGGCTATTTCCGACAAGACCCGCGCGTGGTGCAAGGCAAAAACGTGGACGACCTCGGCCTCACATTCGGCTTCGGGTTCCCGGTGATCTTGCCCCGGCAAGGCACTTCGTTCGTCAACACAGCCTTTGAACTTGGGAGAATCGGCGGCGGCACGGCCATCGAAGAGACGTATTTCAAATGCACCGTCGGCTTCACCCTGAACGACAACTCGTGGTTTTACAAACGCCGCTTTGAGTGAGCGTTTAGTCGCTTAGTCAGATAGTCGCTTAGTCAACACCTCTATCAGCGGACTATCTGACCAACCGACTACCTGACTAACCGACTAAAATGCAACGCATCCCAGAGGAAACACTCCGCAAAGCACGGCGCATCGGCAAGATGCTCAACCTGCTCGCCACCGTCGCCCCGACGCAAGCCGGGCGCATGGCGTTCCGCATTTTTTGCACACCCCGCAGCGGCAAACTCCGCCCGAAGGACATGGATTTTTTGGCGACCGCCCACGAACAGGCCACGCACCACATCGAGCAACACGCCATCCAAACCTACATCTGGCCGCCTTCCAAAAAAGCGGATTCGCCCCCGACCGCCCTGTTTTTGCACGGCTGGGAGTCCAATTCGGCGCGCTGGCAGCGGTTCGTCCATGCATTCCGCGACGCGGGTTTCCGGGTCATGGCTTTCGACGCGCCCGCGCACGGCGGCTCGTCGGGCAAGATGCTCAACCTCATTATTTACAGCCGCGTCGTCAAAGGCTTCTTGGAAAAAAACGGCCCGCCCGATGTGCTCATCGGCCACTCCATCGGCGGGGCGGCGACAGTGATGAGCCTCGCCGCGTTCGGTGCGCCGCGCCCGAAAAAAGCCGCCGTGCTCGGCGTTTTTGCCGAAAGCACCCGCGTCATCCGCGACTTCGGCCATGTGCTTGGACTGGACGAAAAAGTGCTGGAATATGCCAAGCGCGAAGTCCTGCGGCGCAGCCAGATGCCCCTCGAAGCCTATTCCATCCGTGAAAAATCACGCCTGCTCGCCGACCTGCCCGGCCTCGTGCTGCACGACACCGGCGACGAGGTGGCCCCTTTTGCCGAAGGCCAACAAGTGGCGGAGGCTTGGGGCGCACAATTCATTGAAACACAGGGACTTGGACACCGGATGCAGGACAAGGAAGTGGTACGGGCATTGTTGCGGTTTGCCCAATCGTAGCCCAATAAATCAGGATGAACCTCAGGCTGCCATACCCCATTCGGTCATCATTTCACGGGCAGAGGGCGTTTTGTACGCCAATACAATATCGTGTTTCGGGATGCCTTTCTCCACCAACTCTTCGGCAATGACCAAATCGGTGCCGTCGTGCTGCAACCACACTTTCCCGTCGCTCTTTATGTCAATGTGCAGCAAGCTGGCATAGTGCCATTGACGGTTGTGCCAACCCACCATGAAAAGCAAATAATGCCCCTTTTCGTCATCCGTGATGACTTCTGTTTCGATGCCGTCGAAGGTCGGCTTGACCATCCGGCCGAGCGATTCGACGACGCTCCGGGCGATTTTTTTGTAAGCAGCTACTTTATCCATTTTCTTATCACAGGTGCCTTTTCGTCGTAAACCAATGATTTGATGCCAGCGAAACCAAGCAACTCCGCGAAAAACGGGTCTTGGAAGAACATCTGGTAAAATTCGCTGGGGATGGCCAAAAACAAGGTTCGCTCCGGTTCGGTTTTTGAAAGTGCCAGCCGATAGCGCGTGTACTGGCCGCTTGCCAAATCCATGTCCTGCAAATCGGACGCGCCCGCGAAGGTTTTGATTTCCACTGCTATTTTTTCATTGCCGCGCTCGGCTCCAATCAGGGTACGCTCCGCACCCAAATCAATGAAACCCTTTCGTAGGCCCATAGGCACTTGGTATGGGTCATCCGTGATTGTCCAGCCCTCGTTTTCTAATGCTTCCCGAACCAGCGCGTGATACTTGTCCTTCGCCATTGCCAGTTTTTGAAGGCAAAATTAAATGCCAAGCATCAACTATACCTCCCCTCAACGCTTCAACCCATTCCTCTTTTCAACCACTTAAATCAAAACGCCCGCCCCAAGATGTAATTCAGGTACACCTCGTCGGCGTTTTGGATGCCGACGCGGTTGTTCGTCAGGTGCAGCAGGCTGGGCAGGGCTTTTTCCAAGTCGTCGCCCAAGCCTTTGAGAATCAATTCGTTGGCCCGGAGCCAGCGCAGCCATTCGGGGTTCTCCTTGTCAATTTTCCCTTTTTTCAAATCCTTCCAGAAACGGTCGAGCGCGTCCACGATAGGGAACCGCTGCGGGGCAAATTGCCGCTCGAACCCCGCCTTCACCTCGCCCTGCCAATCCGCGCCGTCGGCCACTTCTTCCGGCTTGAAAAACAGCGGCAGCCATTGGTCGCAGAGCTGACCGAAATACCAGCCCGTCTTTTTCGTGTCGAACCCAGCGGCAAAAGCCGTGATGACGTGCAGCCGGAGCGCGTCGAACATGGCATCGCCGTAGGTGTACTGCTCGCGGTTCAGGCGTTCGAGCACGACGCGGGTACTTTGGTGAAAATACTCCTCCGCCCAAGCCAGCGCATCGGGGCCGCCGAACCGCTCCGGTTCGGGTTCGTAGGTGGCCGCCACGAGCTCGCCGCGATTTTCAAAGTGTTGAAAAAGAGTGGGTTGCAGCGTGTTTTCGAGCCACTCGGCCTCGCCCCGGAAGCGCAGGCGGATGTGCGGCCCGTGGTCGTCGGCATATCGGACAAAAAACGCACGGGCCGATTTTTCGGGCCAAACGTGCTTTTCCAAAAAAGGCCGCAGGGCGCGGGCCAAAAAAACGTCCGCCGTTTCGAGCGGGTAAACGTGATACGAAAGCCAGTTCAAGGGAATGATAAGTGATAAATGATGAGTGATGAGTGGTCGTTTTCAGCCCGAATCGCAATTCGTCGGTCGTAAGTCCAAAATCCGAACGACAGCTCATTTTCTATAAAAAAGTTGTTTCGCGCCGCTATCCGACGTGATGAGCATCGCGCCGTTTTCGATGTAGTAGCGGCCAAGTTTTTGGGTCTCGGTGCGCGTGCCGTCGGTCGCCACGAGGTACAGGTTGCGGCCTTCGGTGTACCATTTCACGCCGGGCACCACGCCGGTCGCTGCCGAGGTGCTTTGCCCCGAAAAATCGCTGCCGCCGACGGTCGTCTGGCCGCCGAGGTCGCTCAATGTGCCGTCGGCGTTGAACGCCAGATAACTTTGGGAAGAGTAGCCGCCACCGCCGTAGGCTGCGCCGCTGTTGTAATTTTCCTCGGCGGCCCACACGCCGACGAGCGCGGGGTCGTGCTGGGCATTTTTCGGCAAACTGGGCATCGCCGCGCTGGTTGGGGCAGTTGCTATTTGGGTCTGGCTGCCCGATTGCGGGCTGGCCGACGCGCCGGATTTGGTCAATGTCATCGGCATTTCCACGCCCAAAAACGTGAGTTTTAGGCTCATCGTCGCGCCTTCGACGCTGGCCGCGAGGTCGAACGAAAGCCCCAAAGTTGGTTCAGTGGCAGTGCCCGAAAGTTGGTTGCCGGAGGCTGTGGCCGCGACGGTGTAGGTGTTCGAGTTGTCGTTCAGCGAGCCTTTCCAAGCCGCGCCGCCGTTGGGTTCGAGGTTCAGGGTCACGGGGTCTCCGTTGAACGTGCCCGTCCAAATGCCCGCGAAATTTTGGGCGAACACCCCGTTGGCAGTAATGATAAGCAAGAATAGCAAGGCAAGTTTTTGCATGAGCGTCTCTTTTGGGCACAAGAACGGGTTTTGTGAAAAGTATGGCAAGTGCCTGAAAATCAATTCCTTTGCCCAACTGAATCATGGTAAAGATTACACTCAAACCGGGCAAGGAAGAGTTTGTTCGCCGCTTCCACCCCTGGATTTTTTCGGGCGCGATTGCTCACCTCGAAGGCGAACCGCTCGACGGCGACTTGGTGCAAGTTTGCAGCCGCCGGGGCGAGCACTTGGCCGTCGGCCATTTTCATCACGGCAGCATCGCCGTCCGTATTTTGAGTTTTGAGACCGAAAATCCGTCGGATGCGGCGTTTTGGGTGCGGAAATTTGAGCGGGCATTTGCCGTGCGCCGTGCGCTCGGCCTCATCGGCGACCTCGACACGAGCTGCTATCGGCTCGCGCACGGCGAGGGCGACGGGCTTTCGGGCCTCGTCGTGGACGTTTACGGCGACGTGGCCGTGCTGCAATGCCACTCCATCGGGATGCACCGCCAGCGCGACGTGCTGGCTGCCGCGCTCAAATCCGTGCTCGGCAAGCACATCGCGGTTTTTGACAAAAGCGCGGAGGCGTTGCCGCCGAAATACGCCCAAAGCATTCAAAATCAGTTCATTGGAACGCCCGGCCCCAGCACGGTGGAGGTCTCGGAAAACGGAGTCCGCTTCAAAGTGGACATCGCAAGTGGGCAAAAAACCGGCTTTTTCCTCGACCAACGCGACAACCGCCTGCTGCTCACGAAGTTCGTGCGCGGCAAATCGGTGCTGAACACATTTTGCTACACGGGCGGTTTTTCAGCCTACGCGCTGGCAGCGGGCGCACGGGAGGTTTGCTCGGTGGATGTGTCGCAACGCGCAATGGACTTGACCGCCGAAAACGTGGCCCTGAACGCGCCGTTCGACGGCTCGCACGAGGTTCAATGCACTGACGTTCAGCAGTTTCTGAAAAACGACGACCGCCTGTGGGACGTGCTCGTGGTGGATCCGCCGGCTTTCGCCAAAAGCCTCGACAAACGCCACAACGCCGTGCAAGGCTACAAACGATTGAATGAAGCGGCCATCCGGCGAACCGCGCCGGGCGGCGTGGTGTTCACGTTTTCGTGCTCGCAAGTCGTTGACCGTCAGTTGTTTTACGACACCATCGTGGCGGCGGCGATGGAGGCCGGGCGACAAGTGCGCGTACTGCACCACTTGACGCAAGGCGGCGACCATCCGGTCAATATTTTCCACCCGGAGGGCGCGTACCTGAAAGGGTTGGTGCTGTTCGTGGAGTAGTTTTTTGCAACTTTGTGGGCGTTGAAACCACTCATCTTTCAACCCGGCATATCATGGAAAAGAAAGTTCTGCGAATTAACATCAGTCGGCAATCGGGCGGCTACAACTTCGGGCTTTCGCCTTTGACCCGGCGGGACATCGAGGCTCGTTTTAAAAACGCCAAGCCCGTCGTCGGGCACATTTACATCTCTGCGAGAGGGGATTGGGATTTTGGGCAAATGCACAACCTGTTAGGAATGCACGTCCTGCCACTCATCACGGGACTCGAAACCGAAGACCTGCGTTTTTTGGCTGACGAAGCTGTGTTTGTGAACACGATGACCGATACAATCGAATACAAACTCCCCATTTCCCATGTCGAAGAAACAGAACCTGTACTTGGGTAAGGCAGGCGAGTTTGCCATTATCTCCGAATTCCTGTGCAGGGGCCTGAATGTTGCCATCCCGGAGGTTGATGTGGGCGACGATGTCTTCGTGGTTCGTGACGACAGCGGCGAATACTTGCGCGTACAGGTGAAAACCGCCACCGGTTCGGAGCAAAAGGCTCATGTCAAGGCTCAATTTCGCCTTTCCCTCCGCCAGTTAGCCACGCCTTTCACGCCAGAGTTGGTTTACGTTTTTGTGGTTCGGATGAATGAAAAATGGCTTCCTTTCGTCCTCATCCCGCGATACCAGCTGTATGAAATGCTCGTGACCGAATTGCCTACGGATGCTCCGAAGGCATACACGCTCAACCTGACTTTCGCCCCAACGCGGTGCTTCTCCGGCAAACTCGACCTCACACCCTACATCAACAACTTCGAGAAGTTTCCCACCATATTTCACTGATTTTCAACACATTCCAACCATGAAACAAATCGCTTACCTCCTGCTTTTGCCCCTGTTGGCCGCGCTTTCCGCTTGCCAAGAGATGCCGAAAAACACGCTGGCCATGTGCCACGACCCGAACGCCATCGCCGAGTTCAGCTTTTTTGCCGACGACCAAGATTTCCGCAACGCGCACCCCGCGCCCCTGCCCATCGAAGCCGCGCACGGCGGCCAAATGGTCGAGTTCCCGGTCGAGGGCGGCGCGAACGGACGGGCATTTGCCATCAAACCACACGCGCAGACGGACAAATACCTGCTGCTCCTGCACGAGTGGTGGGGCCTGAACGATTACGTCAAACGCGAGGCCACTTACTGGTCGCACGCGCTGAATATCAACGTGTTAGCCATTGATTTGTACGACGGCCAAGTGGCGACCGAGTCGGAGTTGGCGGCCAAAATCATGCAATCCAACGACCCCGCCCGCTCGCGGGCCATCATCGCCGGGGCCATGAAATTCGCGGGCGAAAAAGCCGATTTCCGCACGATGGGCTGGTGCTTCGGCGGCGGCTGGTCCCTGCAAACCGCCCTGCTGGCGGGCGACAAACTGCGCGGCTGCGTCATGTTTTACGGAATGCCCGAAAAGGATGTGGAAAAACTGAAAACGCTGACCTCCGACGCGGTTTTCATCCACGCCTCCCGCGACAAATGGATTACCGACGACGTGGTGGCCGAGTTCGAGGCCAACATGAAAGCCGCCGGCAAAACCCTCGCCGTGCATCGCTACGATGCCGACCACGCCTTTGCCAATCCCAGCAGCCCGCGCTACAACGAGGCCGCCGCCACGCAAGCCCGCGAAGTCGTGCGGGCCTATCTCGCAGGAAAGTAATTTTTTGAGGGTGATTTGGCGATTCGGTGATTTGGCTATTTGGGCTTCAAATCACCGAATCGCCAAATCACCGCATCAACATCAAAAATGGCAGAAACACCTCCTCCACCCCGCGCCCAAACGCCCGCCGGATTCGGCAAAAACCTCGTCCTGCTGGCGGTGGTCTGCCTCGCGGGTGTGCTGATTTACAAGACTTTTTTCGGCGACGGGCCGCTCGCCAACCTCCTGCAAGACCCCGAAAAAGTGGACGTGACCTACGTCCCTTCGGATTTCAACCCCGATTTGGATGAGGAAAACACACTGGCAATTTTGTCCAACCCGGAGAAGTACCGCCGCGAGTTCGATGAGTTGGTGTACAAATTCAACGTCTCGCTCCTGTACCACGTCGCCAACCGGATGAACCTGCCCGACAGCCTGCGCCGTCGCCTCGAACCCGCGTACAAAACCCACCATGAGTATCTTAAATCGCTGTATTTCAACGACTTCGTGGCGTTGAAGGACACCACAAGCGGGCTGTACGAAACTTGGTACAACGACAACTCCAACCAAGCCGTGCAAGTTTTCAACGAAGTGGCGGGCAAGTACACCTGCTTTTTCGTCACCCAAATTCTCGCCACGCTCATCAAAACCGACAACGGCGCACTCATGGCGAAAGGCAAAGGCATCGCCACGCCCTGCGGCATCGCGCTCAACGAAGGGCTGCGCCCGATGGTCGAGCGGCTGCAAAAACGGGCCACCATCCTCGATTTCAGCGCGTCGCGGGGACTTTTGAAGGAAAAAGTGCAGCAGGGCATCGCGCAGCTGGCGACCTACGAAATCCGCAGCCGCAAGGGCATGAGCAAGCAACTGACCTACGACATCTTCGGCATCAACATTTCCTCCACCGAAATGGAGGTGCAGGCCATCAGCGTCATCAAGGCCGGGTTCGATTTGAACCAATATTTCGACGTGACGCTCAACCCCAAAAAAGGAATCGTGTACGTCACGCTGCCGCCGCCGACCATCGTCTCGCACGAGGTTTACCCGAAAGTGGACAAGCTGGACGTGGGCTTTTTGGCGGGCATTGACCCGAAGGAAATGAACAAACAGTTCAACGAACTGCGCCGCGAGTTCCGGTACGATGCCATCGAAAACGACCACATCTTGGACAAAGCCAAATCCCGCGCGGACTCCATCATGCAAATCATGCTCGGCGGCGTGGTGCGCTCCATGAACCGCAATTACAAACTCCAACTCCGTTTCCGCGATGCCGCCGACGCGCCCCTGAACGAGCACGAACTCCGCCGCCGGGGCGAGGACGTGCCCGAAAAAGCCCCGCAACCGAAACAAAAACCGGGCTTCGTGCCGCAGTAGAGTTTCGAGTTTTGAGTTTTGCCCAACCAAATTCATCCAGCATGAACACCGCCCGCCTCCATTTGCGCCCGACCGCCGAAACGGATTTTGAGCACACCTTCCGCCTGCAAAGCAACCCCGATGTGATGCGCTTCATCCGCCCGGCCACCAACGACCAAAGCCTCGTCCGCGAGCGCATGATTGCTTTGATGCAATACCGGGAAGACAATCCCGGACTCGGCGGTTTTGTAGTCGAACTGCTTGACAATCAGCAAGCTATCGGCAATGCCATCCTCCGCCACGTCGAGTACAAGCCCGGCAACGACCTCGAAGTCGGGTACGCACTGCTGCCCGATTTTTGGGGCAAAGGCTACGCCACCGAAATCACCCGCGCCCTCGTGGGCTACGCGCAGGAAAATTTTGGTGTCCGCAAACTCGTTGCATTCACCGCGCCCGAAAACACGGCCTCCAACCATGTGCTGGAAAAATGCGGCTTCCGAAACATCGGCTTGGCGCAAACCGCTGACGGCGAAGGGTTTAAGTGGGAGTTGGCGTTTGATTGACGATTGATGATTACATGATTGATGATTGTTGATTTGAAAAACGAGGCACCCAACATCAACAATCATCAATCATGTAATCGTCAATCAAACAGACACTCACTCCCGCACCACTTTTTCCACCACCCTGCCCCGGCTCGTCTCCGCGACCACGATGTAAACGCCGCGCCTATCGGGCAAAACGGCCTCGCGGCCAACCTTTTCGGAAATCAGTTTGCCGCCCAAATCATAGATTTTCAACTGCCGGATTTGCACCCCGCCGCTGGCCTGCGCGAACACCCGCCCGTCGCGGCTGGGGTTCGGGAAAATTTTCACAAACGCCTGTGCAGCAACGCCTTTTGCCGAAACAGGCTGGACATAAACGGAGTCCAAGACAACCTCGCCCACCAAAATCGGCGAGCGGTCGGCAGCCTCGAACATCAGTTTGAAACTGTCAATCTCCGGCGACGAATGGGCGAACATCGGGTTCACGAACTTGGGCGGCAGGCTCTGATACCACACCCGCGCCTCCACCCGCAAATGGCCCTTGTAGCCACCTGTCGGGATGTAGAAATGCACCACATCGGAGCCAGAACCCTCGGTGCCGTCGGGCGCAAAATTGAAGTCCGGGTCGTTGAAAGCATGGCCGATGATTTGGCAAGTGTCGTAGGCCGGGTCGTCGGTTCGGAAGCCCTGCGGCACGAGGCGGTTGTCTTTCAGTGCGGACTTTCCGCGCTCCAAAACATTTGAGAATGAGCTGGTTACGTCGCCCGGAGTCATTTCATAAATCTGCACTTGGCCGGGCTGGCGGATGATGTCGTGGTGCGGCTCGAAGTTCGCGTCCTCGTCGGGCAAGCTGAAATCGGGGTTCGTCCTGCCGGAGTGGAAAATGGTTTCGCCCGCCTCGTTTTTGACCAAAAACTCCACCCAAGCCCGCCGCGCCGGGTAGCCGCTGGGGAATTTGTGCCCGGCGCGGTTCTCCAATTTTAGGTCGAAAATGGCCGTGTCGCCCGTCAGCACGGCGGGCAGGAGGCTCATGGTCAGCGTTTTTTGTTGCAACTGCCGCAGCGTGGCGGCGATGGTCGAGTCGAAATGTTCGGGTTTGGCGGAGATGCCGAGTTTGTCGCGGTTTTCTTTCAGGATTTTGAGCATGGTCACGTTCGCGCCCGCCAGTTCGTGTACGCCGTAGGGGAATTTCGGGGTCAAAAACTGGTAGTTCGCGGAGATGATGATTTCGTCGAGCAGGCGCGGGACGTGGCAGCCTTGGCAGCTCACGTTGTCGTGCTGCTCGTCGTAGCGGGAGTTCAGCCACTCGTGGTAAGTGGCCTGTTCGACGAAGGTCTCGCCCGTCTTATTCCCTTGTAAATCAGCGGTTTCGGTTATCAAAGTGTGGCAGCCCGCGCAGAGGCCCGCGTCGTTGATGTGCTCGCCGTACTTCGGCGTGATGCCCACAAACTCGTGCATCGGTGGCTCAAAAATGAACTCGTATGGCCCATAGGCGACGCGGATATAATTCGTGTCGAACGGCAACGCGCCGGAGTGCAGGTTGCCGAGGGAAGCCTCCGGGCTTTGGGCGTGGCAGATTTGGCAGTTCACGCCGTCCAATCCGAGCGTGTCCGTGTACAGGTCGGCGAGCGTATAAAACTGTTTTTTGTCGTGGAGTTTCGCCTGATAATTGCCCGCCGGGGCGTGGCAAGTGGTGCATTTGTCCTGCAATTCGAGGCTGTGCGCGGGGTTGACGAGCGTCTCGTGCGTCACCTTCGCCCGCCAGAACGGGTCGCGGGCGGCGTTGGCCATCATGGTCGTGCGCCAATCGTCGTACATATTCACGTCCTCGCCGCTCGACGTGATGAGTGCCCGGAGGTTCGGGTCGTGGCCGTGACAGCCGCCGCAGACCTTGCCCGTCGGAAAAAGTATGTTCGAGTCAATCGGGATATGCGTGCCGGGCGGGTCGGTTTCCGGGAAAAAATAGGACTGGTGTTGTTTGAAAAAGGCGCGTTCGGCGGCGGTGTGGAAGGTTTTTTCACGGTTTTCGAGCGGAAAAAACGCCAATGCCGCGACGACGGCCGGGACAGCAAAAGCAAGGACGTACGATTTTTTCATGGCGACAAAAGTACCGCGAGCCGCCGCCGGGCAAATGGAAACCGCCAACTTTGCATTTTTCGGACAGCACAAAATGGCGACCATACCAACCGACATCTGCATCATCGGGGCCGGGCCTTCGGGCGCGACGGCTTCCCTGTTTTTGGCAAAGGCCGGCATCCCGCACCTCATCCTGGATGCCGCCACATTCCCCCGCGACAAAGTTTGCGGCGACGGCCTCGACCTCAAAGTGTTCCGGGTGTTGCACCACCTCGACCCCGAAATCACTGAAAACGAGGTATTTGCAAACACAAATTTCCTGCAATCGTGGGGCGCACGGGTCATCACGCCCAAAGGCCGGGCGGTGGATTTTGTGCACCGCCCACGCCCCGGCGAACTGAACAAGCCACCGCTTTTCACAGCCAAGCGGCTGCACTTTGATGATTTTCTCGTCCGAAAAATTGACCCGCGATTCGCCGATTTCCGCCCGGCCACGAAAGTCACCGACATCGTCCGCGACGGCGAGGGCTGGCGTGTGCTGGCAAAAACCTCTGCCGGGGCCGACCTCGAAATCCGGGCGAAACTCATCCTCGCCGCCGACGGCGACCACTCGGTGATGCTCCGCACGCTGGGCGAGCGGAAGATTGACCGGCGGCACTACGCTGGCACGTTGCGGCAATATTGGCGCGGCATCGGCGGCCTGCACCCGCAAAACCTCATCGAAATTTACTTTCCGCCGGGGCTGCCCATGTCGTATTTCTACATTTTCCCGCTGCCCGACGGCGAGGCCAACGTCGGCTACGGCATGGTGAGCGAGGTGGCCGCCCAACACAAGCATAACCTGCGCGAACTTTTCGCCCGGCTCATCCACGACGACCCGGTCATGGCCCCGCGTTTCCGGGGCGCGGAACCACTCGAAACGCCCATCGGTTGGGGCATCCCGCTCGCGTCGCGGCAACGCAAGACGTTCGGCGACGGCTACTTGCTGCTCGGCGACGCGGGTTCGCTCGTCTGCCCGACGAGCGGCGAGGGCATCGGCACGGGCATGATGTCGGGCTTGATTGCGGCGCGGTTCGTGGAGCACGCACTGCGGCTGCGTCGTTTCGATGCGGCGGTGTTCCAAAACTTTGACCGCGAAGTCTATCGCCGCCTGCGCGACGACATCCGGGCGTACAATTTCGCCATGAACCATACCCCGCGCTGGTTGTACGAAGGCAGCATCAACGCACTGATTCCCAGCGGTTTGTACCAATGGATTTTCCGAAAATCCATGCCCGGTTGGCTCCGCACGGCTTATGAAAGGCCGATTGAAGTGAATGTTTGAAACATGATGCTTGCCGCCGCCAAATCTGTTCAACAACACATTTTTCCAAACCATGCCGTACCGCATCGAAACGCCCCGGCTCATCCTCCGACCCATGCACGACGATGACGCAGCGAGTATGTTCGACCTCGACAGCCGCCCCGAAGTGCTGAAATATTTGGGTTCGCCGCCGTTCACCGACATCGAACAAAGCCGCGCACTCATCCGCAAAGTGCAGCACCAATACGAGGCGCACGGCATCGGGCGACTCGTGGTGGAGTGGAAGGCGACGGGCGAATTCATCGGCTGGGCGGGCCTGAAATACCTGACCGAACCCATCAACGGACACGTCCATTGCCACGACATCGGCTACCGGCTGCTGCCCAAATTCTGGGGCATGGGCATTGCGACGGAGGCTTCGCTGGCGAGCCTTGATTTGGCTTGGAACACGATGGGCTTGGAAAAAATCTACGCCGGTGCGCTGCCCGAAAACTTGGCCTCCTGCGCCGTGCTCCAAAAAATCGGGATGCACTATGTCGAGCAGTTTGAGTTTGTCGGGCTGACTTGGAACTGGTATGAGATGGACAAGCCATTAGGTGACGCACCCAAAAAAGCAAAATCCAACCTACCGGGAAAACGAAGGTCAAACCCAGTTGGAAGGGCGGGCACACACATACCCGTTCGGCAAGGTGACAGCCCGCGGCAATATTGAACGGTTGAACTTATCACCGTGCCGCTCCAATTGGATGACGGCGTTGGCCTTGTTTGTCAAGTCAAATGAATGCCTGTTGGGCGGAAAAAGGACTACAATCTTGTGCATTGGGTTGATTTCGCGGATGAAATCAAGCGGCGGGATGAGGTCGCTGTCGGCGGAGACGAGCATAGTGACATCACAGTTACCTTGCACCACGTCGCGGATCATCTTGGTAGCGATTAGCACATCCGTTTGTTTTTCCTCGAAGGTTTGGAACGGGCTTCGACAATTATGGCAAGTGAGCGTCTTTTTCATGTACTTCCCCAAGAACAGCCCAAACGTCGGGTTGAGCTTGTTGGCCGAAAACAGCAAATCTTGCCTGTCCGCCTTGCCACTATCGTGCGGGACTGCCGAGAAGTAATTGACAGCGTTGATGACTTGGTTGGGGCGAAGGAACTGACGCGGTAAAGCAACTAAATCGAGCCAGTAATAACGTTTCCAGCCTTTGGATTTCAGGCCGTAATAAAAATTGAACCCATCGTAATAGACATTTACACGCAGCGGATTGGTAGTCATGGCAGCAACAAAGCCAAGGGACAAAAAAAGTCCCACTTGATAAAGTGGGACTTCAAAAAGATAACCTGCACATGTCTCATTGCAGGGATGTTGGCTCAAAGGTATTTCGTGCGGTTTCTCTTTATCAAAAAATGCCACAAAAAAATTCTTGGGCCAAGCCTGCCAGACGACCATCCAACAGAACCGGCAAAAGCAAAGCCCCTGCCCGTCATTCCAAGACTCGAACAATCGCTACCTTCGCCGCGTTTCAGCCCCGAAGATTCATCACTCATCCATTCACCACTCATCACTGCGAAAATAATGTTTCCGCATCCTGACCAATTCGTGCGCCGCCACATCGGCCCCTCCGAAACCGAAACCACCGAAATGCTCAAAGCCCTGAACGTCAGCACTTTGGACGAACTCATCGAGCAAACCGTGCCCGACAGCATCCGCCTCCAAAAACCGCTCGACCTGCCCGACGCGCTCACCGAATACGAATACCTCCGCGAACTGAAACAGACGGCCAGCCGCAACCGCGTGTTCCGCAGCTACATCGGCATGGGCTATCACGGCACCATCACGCCGCCCGTCATCCTGCGGAACCTGTTTGAAAACCCCGGTTGGTACACCCAATACACGCCGTATCAGGCCGAAATCGCGCAAGGCCGCCTCGAAAGCCTGCTCAATTTCCAGACCGTCGTCAGCGACCTGACCGGGCTGCCCATCGCCAACGCCAGCCTCTTGGACGAGGCGACCGCCGCTGCCGAGGCGATGCACATGTTTTTTGCCGAAAAAAACAAACGCGCCAAAGCCGGGCAAGAAGCCAACGAGTTTTTCGTGGCCGATACCGTGCTGCCGCAAACGATTGACGTGCTGAAAACCCGCGCCGTGCCGCAAGGCATCGAACTGAAAATCGGCAACTGGCGCACGTTCGAGTTTTCGGAAAAAACCTTCGGCGTGTTGCTCCAATACCCGAACGCAAACGGGGCGGTGGAAGACTACCGCGCATTTGTGGAAAAAAGCAAGGCGCACGGCGCGTTCGTCTGTGTGGCCGCCGACATTTTGAGCCTCGCCATGCTGCGCCCGCCCGGCGAATGGGGCGCGGACGTGGCCGTCGGCAACACCCAACGCTTCGGCGTGCCGATGGGCTTCGGTGGGCCGCACGCCGCGTATTTTGCTTGTTCGGAAGATTTCAAACGCCAGATTCCGGGCCGCATCATCGGCGTTTCGGTGGATGCTTCCGGCAACCGTGCCCTCCGCATGGCCCTCCAAACCCGCGAGCAGCACATCCGCCGCGAAAAAGCTACCTCGAACATCTGCACGGCACAGGCGTTGCTGGCAAACATGGCTGCCATGTACGCCGTTTATCATGGCCCGGCGGGCATCCGAGGCATTGCCAACCGCGCCCACGCGATGGCCGTCAGTTTGGCAAAAGCCCTTGAAACACAAGGCTTTAAACAAACCAACGCCTACTTTTTCGACACGCTCCGCGTCGAACTTTCGGCGGACAAACTGGCCGACATCCGCGCCAAAGCCGAGCAAGCAGGCATCAACTTTTTCTACACCGAAAACGCCCTCCAAATCAGCCTCGACGAGACCGTGACCGACTCGGATTTGGCGGACATCGCCCAGATTTTCGGCGCGAAGGTCATCCCTCATTCCTCATCCCTCGTCCCGGATGTTTTGAAAAGGGACACACCGTACCTGACGCACCCGGTGTTCAACTCGTACCACACCGAAAGCGACATGATGCGTTACCTGAAACGCCTCGAAAACCGCGACCTGTCGCTGTGCCATTCGATGATTTCGCTCGGTTCGTGTACGATGAAATTGAACGCCGCCGCCGAAATGATGCCCGTGTCTTGGCCGGAATTCGGCGGCATCCACCCCTTCGCGCCAGCCGACCAAACGGAAGGTTACGCCCAGATAATCAAAGAGTTAGAGCAGTATTTGTGCGCGGTCACGGGCTTCTCGGCTTGCTCCTTGCAGCCTAATTCTGGGGCGCAGGGCGAGTACGCCGGCCTGATGGCCATCCGCGCTTTCCACTTGGCAAATGGCGACGCGCACCGCAACGTCGCGCTCATCCCATCCTCAGCGCACGGCACGAACCCCGCTTCGGCAGTCATGGCCGGCATGGAGGTCGTGGTGGTAGCTTGCGACGAGCGCGGCAACATTGACGTGGCCGATTTGCGGGCAAAAGCCGAGCAGCACGCCGCGAATTTGTCGTGCCTCATGGTCACTTATCCGTCCACGCACGGCGTGTTCGAGACGAGCATCAAAGAAATTTGCGACATCATCCACCAGCACGGCGGCAAGGTGTACATGGACGGTGCGAACATGAACGCCCAAGTCGGCCTGACCAGCCCGGCGACCATCGGCGCGGACGTTTGCCACCTCAATTTGCATAAAACCTTCGCCATCCCCCATGGCGGCGGCGGCCCCGGCATGGGGCCGATTTGCTGCAACGACTCGCTCGCGCCGTACCTGTCGGGCCACGTTTTTGCCAAAACGGGCGGCCCCGAGGCCACGACGGCGGTTAGCGCGGCTCCCTGGGGCAGCGCGAGCATCCTGCTCATTTCGTATGGCTACATCAAAATGCTCGGTGCGGCGGGGGTGACTGACTCCACGAAATATGCCATCCTGAACGCCAACTACATGAAAGCCCGCCTCGAAAAGGCATTCCCGGTGCTTTACACCGGTGAAAACGGCCGCTGTGCCCACGAGATGATTCTGGATTTGCGCCCGTTCAAATCCATCGTCAGCGCGGAGGACGTGGCAAAACGCCTCATGGACTACGGTTTCCACGCGCCCACGCTGTCGTTCCCGGTGGCAGGCACCATTATGATTGAACCGACAGAGAGCGAAAGCAAGGCCGAACTCGACCGTTTCTGCGACGCGCTGCTCCAAATCAAGCAGGAAATTGACGAAATCGCCGCCGGGAATTTCCCCGCCGACGACAACGTGCTGCACAATGCCCCGCACACAGTAGATGCGCTGACCGCAGACGAGTGGCCGCACTCGTACTCGCGCCACAAGGCCGCTTGGCCGCTGCCGTACCTGAAAACGGGCTTCAAATTCTGGCCCACCGTGCGCCGCATTGACGGGGCCTACGGCGACCGCAACCTCATTTGCATTTGCCCGCCGATTGAGGCGTACGCGGAGGCGTGAGGTGGAGATAGTTGAAGAGAGGGGAGGGGTTGAAAAGTTGAAAGGGCGGTCGTGCTGGTGCACGGCTGCCCTTTCAGTTTTGCCCAACCCAAAATCCAGCGGATTTTTGGACACAGCCCACAGATTCATCTGCGGGAAAAGTTGAAAGGGCAGCCGCGCTTGTGCGCGGCTGCCCTTCCAATTTTTTCCATTCAAAATCCAGCGGATTTTTCGGACACAGCCCACAGATTCATCTGTGGGAAAAGTTGAAAGGTCAGTTGTACTGCTGGCCCCTTTCAACTCTTCAACCCTTCCCCTCTCTCCAACTCACAAATACACATCCCGGTAAATTTTCCGCAGCGAGATGGGCTGCCCGTCCACCATGAAAAAATCGTCAGGGCCGGTGAGCTCGGTTTCCGTCCAACGGTTCGGGCTGTCGCGCTCGAAGACAAGCGCGGCGGGTTTGTGCTGCTCCAAAAAGATGATTTGCCGCAGGCCGGGGATTTTCTTGTAGCACGGGAGTTTGGTGCCGAAATCGTATGAGCGCGTGCTATCCGAAAGCACCTCAAACAACAGCACAGGCGCGGTCTCGGCAGTCAGGCCGGGGGCGTACTCGAATTTTTCGGAAGGCAGCGACACGACCATGCCGTCGGGGTTGAACACTGCGGTCTTAGTCGCCGGGCAATCGGGCACATGGACGGGGCGGTTGCTGTTGAAAACCCGGAAACCTTTTTTCCTGACAAAGACAAGATTGAGCAAAGTGGCCAGTTCGTTGGCGAAAATGCTGTGCAAATCGGATTCGTAACTCATAGAGGCTATGATTTCGTGGTCAAAGTAATCGGCGCGGTATTCGGCCTCGGCCAGCAGCGCCCAGTATTCATCGAGCGAGGCCGGGAACCGCACAAACCATTGGCTGCCAGCGACTTCGGCCAGTTCTTCGTTGGTGAGCGGGAATTTTGTTGCGACTTCCATGTGCGGAGCGTTTTTTTCACAAAAGTATCCCAAAACTGGTTTTTGGGCGCGGCGCGGCGCAAAACTTGGGTTCGGGAATACGCTTGCCGTCTGCTGTAAAAGAAAGACAATTTTCATATTCCGTTTTTGGGCAATCGGATTCCGTGATGCTACCTTCGCTGCCGCATTTTCGAGGTTTCCTTCCTGCTTAGCCAAGAGCCAAACGCTGCATATTTCCTCCGTCCTAAGCGCAGTATTCACACCCTTCCGAAGTCA
>JBKBIC010000087.1:0-19295 GCA_046299435.1 Saprospiraceae bacterium | reverse complement strand
CGCTGACCAATGGCTGTCGGTTAATTCGTACCGTTTCATCCCCAAAAGTACGATGACAACTATTTTTCAGACAAACCATAGATTATTCCCAGTCGGTAATGGGTTCTGTGGCTCCCAACACTGCCCGCCCAGCGGAGCAAGTGGCGAAAAAATCAACACAGAGGAGAGAAGCAGGGAACTGAGAAAATTACTCATGATTTGAGTGAATTTTATAAGCGGTTGGTTTTCAATAAATTGCGAGCAAAGCCTCGGACAAACACCGCCTACTTTAGGCAGTGAGCGGCGTTTGTCTGAGGCTTGAGGTGGGTGGCTTCACCACTGCGAAAGCACCCCCGCCAGCCGTTGCACGGCCAGCGCGTAGGCTTCGAGCAGGTATTTTTCGAGGCCGACTTCCCCGGTGAAATGTTTGTCGGCCTTGCCGAACACGTCTTGGCCGGATTTCGGGTGGGGCAGGCACCAGAACACACCGTCTTTTTTCGGCATGCCCTCCGTTTCGCGGTAGATGGCGACGATGGCGCAGGGCTTGGCCTCGCCCATGCGGTACAGGCCTTCGAAATCGAAGACGCCCACCTGCACCTTGCGGCCCAGCAGTTTGCCGTTGTCGGCCACGAATTTGTACTGGTAAAGTTGCCGCCACGAGTAGCCTTTCTTGTCATCCAAGCCTTTGAGCAGCTGTTCCTTGTAGCCAAGCGTGACGTAGAGGTATTCCTCGTTGGTGGTTTGGGCTTGGCTGGCGGTGCCGCCCGAAAGCAGCACCGCCAGCAGGATGGACCAGAGATGGATGGATTTCATGGTCAGTCGCGGTCAGCTTTGATGCGATAATTGTACCCATCAAGTACACCTTCAAGTTCGAGGCTGTTGCCGCTAAGGTCAATGTCAAAAGTGACCGTACCTGCGCTTGCGCCACCTGATTTGAACGTGAGATTCACTTCTTTGTCTGCCTCGTCCACCGACCACTCGCCTTGTACTTTTTCGGTGCTGCCATCCACATAGACGATGTCCCATGTAAAATCGCCGTCGTCGCCTGAGTACGCCTCGTATTCCATTTTCATGCTGGTGATGTCCGCTCCGATGCTTTCGATGCCGTCCTCTGTGAAGGATTCGACATCCCAGTCACCCGCCATCTGTTCGGCCAACGTAGGGTCATCTTTTTTACAGCTCGACACGGCGAGCACGAAGAGCAAGCACGGGAGCAGCCCGAATTTCAAAAGGGTCTTTTTCATACGATGAAAAGTTTAAGAGTGAGAAAATTGTGTGTGAGCAAAAGTAAAAATCCTGCCCGAAAATAGGCGTTCGCTTGTCTTTGACTTTTCACCTTTTCGCCCAATGCCTCGCCCAACATGCGGGCGGTCAGTCCGCCTTCCTGCGATAACAATTCCGCTGCTTCTTCCGGGTCAAATTCGATGCGCAGGCTGCGGCTTTCGAGCGCGACGCGCTGCCCGTCGGCGGCGATTGCGTCGAGGTTGTAGAAATTGGTTTGGTAGGTTTTGCCGTCGGCAGCAGTGTGTGCAAAATTTGCATATACTGAATTTTCGGCCAGTTCGCCTTCTGCGAAGATGTTTTTCAAGTGTTTGGTGATACGCCGAAGAGCTCGGCCAAGCGTTCAGGGCAGGCAGGCTGCCTGTTTTTTGGGTTGGAGAAAGGCTGTTCAAGCGGCCTCAATTTCGGCATCGTTCAGCCCGGTGGCTTGGCGGATTTTTTCCAGCGGCTCGCCCATAGACTTCAACATTTTGGCGACTTCGAGTTTGCCCTTTTCGATGCCCTTTTCAAGGCCTTCCATCAGCCCTTCTTCGAAGGAAGTGTCCACCACGCCTTTCAATTCGCGGTAGATGTTCAGGCTCTCTTCGTAATTGTCGCGCTGGCTGGCATCGAAATTGGCGATTTCCGCCACTTCAAAACCTCGGCGGAAAATCGGCTCGTTCAGCACAGCGGGGATGTCGTTGAAATCCTCCAAGTGCTTCAAAAAGTAAAGCCACTTCTCGAAATGGGTGGCCAGTTGCTCCTCCGTTTTGTTGAAGCGCGGCATCTCGATGAAGACGTAGGTGAGTTTGTCGTAAAACACCTCGCAGTACTGGTCTTTGAGCTGGACGTGGCTCAGGTAGCGGTCGGCAGGCTTGTTTTTCTCCTCGTCAAACTCAAAATCCACGAGGGCGATGCAGAAAATGGGATTTAGTTTGAAGTTCCAATCGCCTTTTTCGGCCTGCTCGCGGATGGGGAACGTGGTGTAGAAAACCGCTCTGTCTTTGAAGAACTTGAGTTTGGCTTTTTGCATCTCGACCACGAAACGAATGCCGCTTTCGCTCTCGCAATGGATGTCGAAGATGGCCTTCCGGTCGGCGAAATGGTCGGATTGCCTTTCGGGGTTTTTCAGCGTCAGCGAGGCGATGCGGTATTCTTCGGGCAGGAGGTGGTTCAGGAAGTCCTGCAACAAATCCTTGTTGGCCTCCTCGCCGAAGAGTTTTTTGAAACCGAAATCCGTGTAGGGATTGATGTACCGAGCCTTCATCTTTTCAAAATTGGGTGATTTTTAGGCAAAATTAGTGCAAACAGCCCGGAAGTTTGACCCGCTCACCTTCCCACCATCGCTTCTCTCACCACTATCGCCGTCAGCTCGCCTTCCAGCGGCAGCAACTCGTCGGCTTCTTCCGGGTCAAATTCAATCCGCAGGCTGCGGCCTTCGAGCGCGACGCGCTGCCCGTCGGCGGTGATGGCTTCCGTCGCCACGACGTAGATGCTGCCCTGCGTGAGGTGCTTCACCTTGCCCCAAGCGGCTGCCCGCTCGCGGAAAAGCACTTGGCCGTCGTCGGTCGCCACGTCGTCGGACACGCGCAGGCGCACCGGGTCGCCGATTTTCAGTTGGGCGGGCACGGCCTCGTCCTCGATTTCGAGCGCGAGTTCCACGTCGGCGAGCGGGTTGGTTGGCTGGTTAGTTGGTTCGTCGTCGGCTGGCTCGATGGTTTCGAGGCTGTCCGTCGGTTCGGTTTCGGCCCAAGCGTTCGGCATCGGGTCGGCCAAGTAGCGGTCGGGCAGGGCGGCCTCGTGTTCGGTGTTTTCGGCGGTTTGGGTTTCGGGCTGGGCGTTCCCGGCAGCCGGGAAAATCTGCTCGGCCACTTTTGCCCGCAGCAGCGAGCCGACGGGGATTTCCATGAAGTCCTCGCCCGTGACGAAGCCCTCGAACTCTTCCAGCCCCTTTTCCAGCTGCACCCACACGCCGTTGAAAGCCTGAAACTCGACGGATTCGAGGCGGATGGCAGCGGGCGCGGTGGCGGTCGCCGCCCGGATTTCGCGGACGAAACCTTTGGCCGCCGCGCCTTTTTCGATGAGCGTTTGGCCGTTGACGGCTAAGGCGTTGACTGTCCGCAGCGGCACGGAATCGCCCTTGGCAAAATCGGTGGAGTTGATGGGCGCGGCGGTTTCGAGCAGCACGACGGTGCCGGGGCGCAGGAGGTCGAGCGGGTTTTCGGCGGGCGTTTGGGCAAAAAGCAGCTGGGGCAGCAGGGCTGCCAAAAAGAGGAAGTGTTTCATTGTTGAAGATTTGTTGATTCGGTGATTTGTTGATTTGGGTGGTTCGTCTCCAAATCACCGAATCACCATTTGATTCATCACATTGGCCGCGAACATCCCGCCGGGCGGCACGACGACGGGTTCGTTCGGCCATTCGGCGGAAAAAGTCTGTTCCAAGCCGCTGAGCGCGACGGTCTGGCCGTCCACCGCCTGCACGTCCACGACTTCGATGGTGATGCTTTCGGGGGTGCTGTAAGTGCTTTTTTCGATGGATTTGACGCGCCCGGTGGCAAAGGCTCCGGTGGCAATGACCACTTGCCCGTTGACCACGACGTTTTTCAGCACCCGGAATTTGGCCAAGCGGCCCGCCGTCATTTTGTGCGACTGGATTTGTTCGGCCAGTTCGAGCATGACCGTTTCGCCCGCCGGGAGCACGACCGGGCCGGAGCGAAAGGCATTGGGCGCGGCGGCGACCGATGCGGCGGCGAGCAAACAAGCGAAGAGCAGGGCGAGCGATTTCATGTCTGGCAAAACGGTTTGGTGAACGATGTTTTGCCCATTGGTGGAAAGGGTGGGGCAGGGGTGCCCAGTTTTCGCGCGGTTTTTTTCGGGGAAAATTTTTTGCCCAAAAACTGGGCACCCGCGGGCGCGGCGTTCCACCAACGGGCAAATGCTTCACCTGTAAAATTGTCAAGCCATGTCCGCAACCGCTCGCTTCCTCGCTTTTGCCCTGCTGAACCTTTGCCTGTCCAATCTTTTTGCCGCGCAAATGCCAGCCGACAGTACCCGCCGGGCCGCCCGCTCGGTGGTGATGCGCCGGGGCGAAATCGTGACGCTCGAGCTGCGCTACAAACTGGATGCCCGCACGGCGCAAGAAGGCAGCATCGTCGAGCTGGAAGTGTACCACCAAGTGGTCGTGGACGGGGAGGTCGTCGTCGGGGCGCGGACTGCTGCCGAAGGCGTGCTGGTTTTCGTGAAAAAGCCGGGTCGCCTCGGTTCGCCCGGCGCGCTCGTGCTGCGCGCCGACAACATCATGACGACCGACGGCCAGCGCGTGCCCTTGCGCCATCTCGACCGCCATTTGGTGAAAGTATCGGGCAAAAACGCCGTGCTCGACATCGGGACGCGCATCAAAGCCGAAATCGCGTATGACGTGGAGATAAACACCGCAAATTGAGCCGGGCACATCGCCTTGCTTCGGCCAAAATTTGGAACCTTTGCAAGCATGATATAAACAAAATACCGCCTTATGCTTGCCCATGTAATTGCCAAACGCCTCCTCCTCACCTTGCTGTTCGGCTGTTCGTGCGTCCCTGCCTCCGTGTTTGCGCAAGTTGAAGATGCCAATTCGCTGAACTCCCGCGCGCTCCTGCTCGAATCCCGCAACTGGGAACTGCGCGACATCGTCCGCACCCGCGACCGCCAGCACCTCGCCGCCGTCGGCGCAGTGACCAACGAACGCGGCATGACCGACGGCTTTTTCATGCTCCTCGACGCGGAGACCGGAGCCGTCGTGGGCGAACCCAAGTTTTTCGGCGGCTCGCGCAACGATGCCCTGAACGGCGTGGCCGAAACCAACGACAACACGTTTTGCCTCGTCGGTAGCACGACCATCAGTGCCGGCGAACAGTCCCGTGCTTGGGTCATCCACTTGGGGGCCGACCTCCAAATCATCAGCGAATGGAAAGGCCACGAGCGGCGTTTCGCGCATATCCCGTCGTTGGAGCGCATCGCTTGGCCCGAAGGCAGCCCCTACGGCCTGGTCTTGGCCCCATTGGGCGACGACGGCAACGCATGGCTCGGCAGGGTGGGCAAAGGCGCGCCGGAGCAGTATTTCCCAGAGGCTGGGGAAGGTTTTTTGAAAAACGTCGTTGGGCTGGAAACCAGCGGCGGCACAGGGGTTTGGCTCATCGGCAGCACCAAAAAAGCAGGCAAAAACCGCCTCAACGACCCCTGGGCGCGCCGTTTCGATGCCGCAAAACCGGAAAAATCCGACGCGCCCATCATGCGGAAAACACGCGGCAACGTGCGGGCCGTCACCTGCGCGGCCATCGGCCCGGAAGGCCAAGTGATGATGGCCGGAGAGGTGGTGCCCGTATCGAACAAAACCAACGTCTTTGTCCGCGAATTTGCCCCCGAAAACGACGAAAGCCGCGATGCCGACCCCTGTTTTTTCGGGGAACAATACGACGACACACCGCTCGCGCTCTGCAAAGCCCCGGACAACAAAAACTTCGGCACCCGCTGGACGCTCTATCGCGCCGGCCCCAACGCCTGCTACCTCAATGCCCGCGAAACCGACGACCCCCGCGACGAAGGCCGCAACCTCGCCGTCAACCTCGGCCCACGCTTCGAGGCCACCCGGTTTTTGCGCCTCGGCAAAAACAGATACCTCGTCGCGGGCACTTGCGACGGCCAAAAAGGGCGCGCCCTGCGGCTCTATTTTTTCTCCGAAAAAGAAGCCCTCGTGCAAAGCAAGCCTTCGCGCAAAATGCCCGCCGGCAAAGCCCTCGCAAACGTGGAAATCACCCAAATCCGCCTCGAAGCACCCGGCGGAGCCGACTGCATCCCCACCGGCGGGGCGAACCAACAAGCCCGGATTTGGGTGACACTCACCAACCGCAACGCCGAGACGCTCACCGAGCTCATGCTCACCGCCGCCCTCGCCGACGGCTCCAAATCCCACAGCGGTTTTGATTTTCGCAAAATGCACGGCGTGGACAGGGTTGGGCCGAACGAATCCATCGAAATACCCTTTTGGGCTAGTGCCGACGCGAGCGTCGCCCCCGGCGCAACTATCCGCCTGAACTTCCGCCTCACGGACGAGGACGGCGCGGAATTGGCCAAGAAGCCCAACCATGCCATCGAAGTTTGCGACCAAAAACAAACCCCGCCCGCGCCCGGCGGGCCGCCGGGCGACGACCTTTCTGTCATCAGCCCGCCACGCGGACAAATCAACAAGGGCCTCAAAACCAACACCAGCGAGTACGTTTTTGAAATCAGCACCAAAACCCAACAACCCCTCAAACCCGGCGAAACGCCCGGCGGCAAGACGGCAGCCGCCAGCTCCGAACGGCCACGCGACCAAGAAAGCACCCTGCTGGATTCCGGGCCGACCACCGACGGGCGGCATCAGGGCAGCTACCGCATCACCGTGCGCGACCTCAAACCCGGCGAGAACACCATCTACTTTTACCTGCACGGCAGTACGGACGTGCGCGACTCGGTCAAAATCACCTACGAACCCGTGAAACCCACGCTGCACGTCCTCGCCATCGCGCCCGCCGGGCCGAACTACACGGGCAGCCTCTCGTTCAACGACGACGATGCCCGCGACTTCGCCGCCGCCATGGAGCGACAGAAAAACGGGCGATGGTTCGGTGGTGTGCGCGTCAAAACGCTCCTTTCGCCCGAAGAAACCTCCCGCACGAACATCGAAGCAGCCTTTGCCGAGTTGCTCAACGACTTCAACGACCGCATCATCCAGCCACAGGATTACCTCATCGTGTTCATGACCGGGCACGGCGAGCACGTCAACAAGGAATTTTACCTGCTCACCTCCGAGCTGTTCAACCGCCGCGCCCCGAAGGCGACCGCGCTCAACTTCAACTACATTTTCCGCGACTACCTGAGCCTCATCGGTTGCAAAAAAATCGTCTTTTCCGATGCTTGCCACAGCGCGGCGGGGGGGCTTGAAACCGAAGCCGGCGGAAAAGACCACCGCGATACCGCCTTATTGGAAGCCCAGCAAATGGCCGCGCAGTTCCTCAGCGGCTCAGTCTCGTTTTACTCGTCGTCGTCGTCGCAACGCTCCTTCGAGGACTCGCTTTACCTCAACGGCATCTACACCGAGGCCCTGCTCGAAGCCCTCGCCGGCAAGCCCGTCGAACTCCGCAACCACAAAATGCTCGACCCCGACGACGGATACTTTGACCCTGCCTGCCCAACGGCCAACCAAGCCGACCACTGCGGGCGCGGCGACCGCCTCCTCAGCGCGGGCGAACTCGAAAAATTCCTCGAAATCCGGGTGCCCGACCTGCTTTGGAAGAAAAACCCAAAACTCGTCCAAACGCCCTCTTTCAAACCGCTGGGCCTGCCCCAGCACTTAACCATCTTTGCCTTGCCATGAAACACATCGGAAAACCCGCCCTGCTCGCGCTCTTTTGGCTGCTTGCCGCCGCCGCGCCCGCCCATGCCCAACAAACGCCGGTCATCGGTTTTTTCCGGCAAAACTGGCAGATGATAAACCCGGCTTCGATGGATTTGTGGTCGTACCGCGACATCGGCGGTTGGCGGCGCGTCAGCATGCTCACGCTTTCGCACCGCAGCCAGTGGGTCGGCTCCGGCATCGAGGGCGCACCGGTTTTCACGATGGCCTCTTTCGAGCACACCCCCGAAATCAACAAAAGCGGGGAATACAGCCAGCCCTACAAGTGGGGCGTGGTGGCCTACCGCGACCAAACCGATGCCATCAGTACCACTGGGCTGAACCTCACGGGTTCCTATTTCTGGTCGGCAGGCGACGGCTACGCCCACATCGGCGCGGGCTTGGGCGCGGTGCAATACGGCGTGGACGCTGACAAACTCCGCGCCGCAGACGAAACCGACCCCATCGTTGCCGATGCCGTGCAAACCCGCTACCTCGTGGATTTTTCCATCGGCGCACTTTACCGCGACGACCGCCAGTATTACGGGATTTCCATGCCGCAGACCTTGCAGGAGTTCATCCCGAACAGTGCCCGACGCACCCACTTTTACGGCGTGGCCGGCTGGATTTTCGACACGAACGACGAAGCGGTGAAAACCGAACTGACCACTTGGCTGCGCTACACACCGGGACTGGCCTACCGCACCATCGGCACGTTGCCCATGAGTGCCGACGTGGTGGGCCGGGTGTTTTTCAACGAGAAATACCGGCTGGGCAAAAACGTGATGAACACCATTTCTTGGTGGGCCGGCGGCGGCGTGGGCACCGCACTCACCGCCCAAGTGGAGTTCGGGGCCGAAATCGAGCGCGGCTGGGAGAATTTTGACAAGCGCAACTGCTTCCGCATCAGCTTGATTTACAACCGCGCCTTCGCGCAGCGCACCGCCGTGCTGGGCAACAGCCTCGAACTGGCGGTGGCGACGGCTTGGAACTGAGCGATGGCTACTCGCCACCGTCCAGCTGTTTTTTGAAGTTGCTGGCCGACACCACTTTTTTGCCCGTGTCCTTTTCGTAGGCTTTCAGGGCCTTGCCTGCCGATTGGCCGCCTTTCCGGGCGGCGGTCTTGTTTTCTTCGAGCCGCTCCTTGCCGACTTGCGCCAGCCACAGTTTGAACGGCTCGGCTTTTGGCGACGGCACGGACATGACGATTCGGAAAATCCCCTGTGCGTTGGCCGCATTGGTCTCGCGCATCTTGCCGTCCGGTGCGGGCATCCGAAGGGGGGTACAGATTGTACCCCAGTTGGCATTGAGCTGGGGGTCGCGGCTCCGCATTTTTTTGATGTACTGTTTCGCGTCGGTGCTGTCCGTCAAAACTTCAATGACATCCACAACCGAGAAAAACCATTCCTCGTTGTGCCAAACCCTGCGGATTTGCTTCTCCTGAAAGACGATGATCTTGTGGCTGGCATCCATGTTGTCGTGCGGTTTTTTCAAAAAAATCGTGTGGCAATTTTGAGCCAAACATAAAACATTTGATTTCAAAAAACGCCCCACCGCCGCCGCCTTTTCCGCCAAAACCACGCGCCCAGGGCCGCCAAAATTGCCGCTGCCAGACCGCTTGTCCAAAGCCAAAACCCGGTGTTGGGCAAGCCCACAGGCGCATCGTCGCCGCTCGAAACAAGCCCGGCCCAATAGAACGGATGCTTGTCCAAATGCCCGCGCTGCGCGGCGGCCAACGCTGCCGAAATGGGCTGCCCGGCGGCTATATTTTCGTAAAAAACGGCCATTTCAGCCCGGATTTGCTGCTCATCGGCCAGCCAGAGCGAGGCCACCACATTGCGCGCGCCAGCCATCTGGAACGCCCGCGCCACGCTCGCCAAGCCCTCGCCCCAGTGGAATTTGCCGCGTGCTGTCTCGCACGCGCTCAGCGTCACGAGGTCGGCGCGGAGCGCGTGGCTGTAAATTTCCGGGACGTAAAACCGCCCGTCGTCGAGGCTGTCCGGGTGTTGCGCGAAAGCGATGAACGAGCGGCCCGGCGCACGGTCGTCCAACACGCCATGCGTCGAAAAATGCAGCACCCGATAGCCGCCGCCCGCCTGCTCGAAGGCTGCTTCGGTGGCCGCCGCGCCCGCCCGGATGTCGCCTGTGCCGAGGATTTTTTGCACGTCCGCGCATTCGTCCGCGCTGTGTTCGAGCGTCGGCAAATCGGGCGTTTCGGAGCCGAAAACCGGCGCAAAGGCCAACAGCGGTTTCAGGTTTTCGGGCGGTTCGTCGGCTCGCGGCGGCAGTTGCGCCAACGGTCGGTACTGGATTTCATGGTGCCGCGCCAACCAGTCGTGGCCGCCAAACTGGTGCGGCTTCGCGCCCGGCTTCCGAATCAAAGCCCCGAACGGCAGGTAGCAAAGCGGGCCGTCGGGCACGATGACCAAGTTCGTGTCGCGGCCAAAGAGCGGCGCGAGCGGAGCCAACAGTTGCCCGTGCAAGGCGTGGGCGAGGCGCACCAACTCGGCGTTTCGGGCCTGTTTTTCGGCAGGTTTCGCCCATGTCGGCGGGAAGCTGCACAGCTGGAAAAACCGCCCGATTTCGCCCGCCAGCCCCGGCGCGAGCGGCAGCGTTTTTGGCAAAAGCGAACCGTCGGGCCGCAGCACGAAGGCAAACAGCGAGTCCTCCGCCCACACATATTCGAGCAACGATTGGCCGGGGCGCAGGCTTCGGGCGATGCTCGGCACGTCCGTCGCCGCCCCTGTTTTTTCGGGCGAAAACAGCGCGGCAAAAGCCGGGTCGCGCTGCCGCGCGCTGTCCTGCGATTGGCGCAAGGCCGCCGCGACGGACTGGATTTCCGCGTCCAAACGCGCCGTTTCGGGGTTGTTTTCGCGCCTCGAATTTGCCTCGAAACGCTGCCGTTCGAGGGCCGCCAAGCGGCGTTCGAGGGCGGTCATTTTTTGCGAAAAAGCCGTCGGTTTGTGCAAAAAGGCCTGTTTTGCCAGCCGATTTAGGAAAAAACTTTTCTGCCGCTCCGCCCATTGGAACGCCCGCGCCGGCTCGCCGAGCGCAAGGCTGGCCTCGACCGCCACGCCGTAGGGTTGGTGAAAAATGTCCTGCAAAGCCGCCTGCGATTGGCCCTCGAAAAGGCTGGCCCGCAGGGTTTCCAGTTGCCCGATGCTCGCCTCGGCGCGGCGCAGCGCGGCCTGCCAATCGGCGCGGGTGCCGCTTTGCCGGGCCACCAATTTTTGCGCTGCCGACAGCGCGGCAGCTGCCTGCAACGCCTCGAACGGAAAACCGCCGGACACCTGTGCCCGTGCTTTTTCAAAAAACTCGACGGCGCGGGCGGCCTGTTTTTGCGCCAAAGCCAACTGGCCGAGCGAATAATCGGCGGCGAAAAGCAGCCCCGCGTCGCGGAGTTCGACGGCCAAACTTTGGGCGCGGCGGTGCAGGTTTTCGGCCTCCGAAAACTGCCCGGCCTCGCGGCGCAGCCCGCCGATTTTGTGGAGCAAGCCGGCGAGCAAAGCCTTGTCGGGGCGCGGGCTGGCGGTTTGCGAAGCGAGGGCTTTTTCAAAATAGAGTAGGGCCGTTTCGCGGTCGCCGAGCTCCAAAAAACAGCTGCCCTGATTGGAACGCACCGCGTCGAGCGTGACCGCGCCTTCGGGCGTGGCGGGCGTTTCGCGGAGCAAATCGGCGGCATTGGACAGCGACCGACGGGCCTCGTCCGGCTCGCCGAGGTAACGCTGCGCCCGGCCGAGTCCGAGCAAGGCGCGGGCGCGCGGCAGCGGGCGTTCGTCGGGCAAAGCCTGCGCGGCGCGGCAGTGCCGGGCGGCGGCCTCGAAATCGCCGAATTCGAGGAGCGCGTCGGCGAGGCCGAGCAGGCAGTCCGTTTTGGTGGAAACCGAGGCGTTGGGCTGGGCGGCGAGCAGGGCGAGGGCTTCCGAAAACCGTTCGGCGGCGGCCTCGAATTGCCCGTCGGCATGGAGGCCGTCGGCGAGTGTGCGCAGCAGCACGATTTTTCGGGCGGGCACGGCCTCGTTTTCGAGCATGGGGGCGAGGACGGCAGCGGCGCGGTCGGGCATTTTCATGTCCAGAAAAAGCGCGGCCAGCGCGTGGCGACGATGGAAAAGGTTGGGGCTGCCCGGTGGTTCGAGGCGGATGGCTTGTTCGATGTGGGTTTTTGCGGCGGAAAACTGCCCGGACATCCGCAGGAAATTACCCCACGCGGCGAGCGCGGAGGGCAATTGATGGGCGTTTTGGAATTGCTGGTTGAGCCGCAGGCAACGGCGCAGGAACGGCTCGGCGGCGGTCGGGTCGCCCAGTTCGAGCAGCAGCAGCCCGATGTTTTGGCAAGCGTTGGCGACGGGCTGGGAGGCCGGGCCGAACGCCTCTTCGCGCCGCGCAAGGCATTGGCGTTGCAGCGCGAGGGCTTGTTTCGGGAAGCCCAAATCGGCCAGCGCGTTGGCTTTTGCCGAAAAAAGGTCGGCCTGTTCGGCTGGTTTTTGCCGGAAATCAAAGGCCGCCAACAGGCTATCGGCAGCGGCGATGGCGGTGGGAAACTGGCCGTCGTCGTATTTCCCCCAAACGGCCTCGATGCGCCGCGAGAGGTCGGGCAGGGCGGTCTGGGCACGCTGGCGCGGCCCGCCGAGGGTGGCCGCGAGGCAAAGCGCGAGGGCGCAGGTTTTTCTGAACGTCCTGATTTTCAATGTGTCGTGTGTCTATTTTTACGCGGCAAAAATATTCCTCCGAAAATTTGGGCACCCGCCCGCCAAACTTTCCACTTACATGAAAAGCATCGCCATCTCGCCCGCCGAATTCGTGCAAGCCGTCCGAAGCGGCGACCTCGCGCAGCGCAACCGGGCTTTCCGAAGCCTGTACGAAAACCGCATGGTCATCGCCACTATCGCCGACTGGGTGAAGTTCCACAAACTGACGAAGCACGAGCCGGAGGACATCCTGCAAGAAGGCATCCTGAAACTTGATGTGCTCATCCGCGAGGGCGTGTTCAGGGGCGAAAGCAAGGCCGAGACTTTCCTGCTGGGCATCTGCAAAAACCTCATCCGCGACGGCGTGCGGACGCGCAGCAAGGTGACGCTCAAAAGCCAAATCACCGAAGCCGACTGCCCGGACGCGGACGCGGTGGCCGACCGGCTGGTGCTCGTCGAGCAAAGCCAAGCCGAAAACCGCCGCGACGAACTGCTGCACGAAAGCATCGAAAACCTGCGCGACAACTGCCAAGATGCCCTGAAAACCTACTATTTTCAGGAAAAATCAATGGCCGACGTGGCCGAACGGCGCGGGCTGGCCAATGCCGACCAAGCCAAAAAACTCGTCCATCGCTGCCGGCAATACCTGCGCGACCTCATCAACGGAAACCCTGAATTGCTCACCATCCTAAACCAATTGACATGAACGACTCGAACTTCGACCGCATCGAATCATACCTTTTCGGGCAAATGACCGCCGCCGACCGCGCTGCCTTCGAGCGCGAATTGGCTGAAAATCCGGCTCTCGCCAACGAACTCGCCCTCCAAAAAGCCGAGCACCGCGCCATGGAACTCATGCTCCAACAAGACCTCCGCGACAACATGGCCGCGTGGCGGCTCGAAAAAAAACAGGCCGACGACAACCGCTCGCAGATGCGCGTCGGCTTTTCGCGCCGCCAAATCATGCAATGGGCGGCGGCGGCCAGCGTGCTTTTGGTCGCCGGCTTTTGGTGGCTCTCCCTGCGCCAGCTCGACCCCGCTGCCATGCTCGACGACTCGGTCACGGCCATGAAAGGCTCCGCCGCCGATGTGCCCGCCGCGCTCGTCCCGGCCTTTGAGGCCATGAAAAAAGAGGATTTCGCCGCCGCGCTCACCTTGCTGGAAGCGGCCCAAGCCGACCCGGATTTTGGCGAGACTGCCAGCCTGCTCCGCGCCGAGTGTTATTTCCGGTTGAAAAATTACGATGCCGCTGTCGCCCAGTTGCTGCCGGTGGCGCAAAACCCCATCGCCCCCGAAAACGGCGAAAAAGCCGAGTGGATGCTCCTGCTCGCCCACTGGGCCAAAGGCGACAAACACGAGGCTGCCCGCTGGCGCGACAAAATCCTCGCCGACCCCGGCCACACTTTCCGAAAAGAGGTCGAGCGGGTGAAAGGAGAACTTTGAGGCAAAAATTGGAATTGCCGAAAGCCGGAAAATTCCGGCAAACGTCGCCATAAGCCGTTGATAACCAACACACTATTCAACATAAGGCCAAGTGCGGCAAGGGAAAAGAGCGGCCAACAGGCAGCAAGGGAACCGTAACTTTCCGAGCAAGCATTTTGACGCGGACAGGCATGGTTTTTCGGAGGGAAAATCCGCAAGTTAGCTCTTACAGAGACCGTCGCACATCGCTTATGACTCCCGAACAGCAGGCCCGACAACAAATTGACGCACAACTCGCCGCCGCTGGGTGGCAGTTGCAGGACATGAAACAGTTCAACCCTGCCGCCGCTGCGGGCGTGGCCGTGCGCGAATTCCAGACCGACCAAGGCCCGGCAGATTACCTTTTTTTCGTGGACGGTGTGCCGACGGGCATCATCGAAGCCAAGCCCGCCGGCACCTTGCTTTCGGTCGTGGAGGAGCAGAGCAGCCGTTACGCTTCGGCAAAACTGAAATGGACGACGGGCCGCCAGCCCCTCCATTTTTTGTACGAAAGCACGGGCGACGAGACGTTTTTCACCGACCTGCGCGACCCCGCCCCGCAGAGCCGCCGCGTTTTCCATTTTTTCAAACCTGAAACTTTCCGGGCGTGGCGGCGCGAGGGCCGCAGCCTCCGCGACCGATTGCAGGATTTGCCCGACCTCGAAACCGTACGGGCCGCACGCCCCACTTTTTTCCGGGAATGTCAGTTCAAGGCCATTCGAGACCTTGAAATTTCTTTCAAAAAACAACGGCCCCGCGCCCTCATCCAAATGGCGACCGGCGCGGGCAAGACTTTCACGGCCATCAATTTTGTCTATCGGCTGCTGAAATTTTCCGGCGCAAAACGCATCCTGTTTTTGGTAGACACCCGCAACCTCGGCGAGCAGGCCGAACAGGAATTCCAAGCCTTCACCCCGCCCGACGACAACCGCAAATTCACGGAACTCTACAACGTGCAGCGCCTCCGCTCGGCGCGCGTGGACGACTCGGCGCAGGTCTGCATCTCGACCATCCAGCGGATGTATTCCATCCTGCGGGGCGAGGAACTGGACGAAAGCGCCGAGGAAACCTCGCTCAACGAAATCCCCACGACCGGGCAGAAAGCAAAAGATGTGGCCTACAACTTTTCCGTGCCGCCCGAAACCTTCGATTTCATCGTCATTGATGAGTGCCACCGCTCGATTTACAACCTTTGGAAACAGGTTTTGGAATATTTCGACGGCTTTCTCATCGGCCTGACGGCCACGCCGGACGCACGCACGTTCGGTTTTTTTAACAAAAATGTCGTCTCCGAGTACACCTACGAACAGTCCGTAACCGACGGCGTGAACGTGCCCTACGACGTGTACAACATCGAAACAGACATCACCAAAAACGGCGCGCTGATTGCCGCCGGGCAGTGGATTGACCGCCGCAACCGCCAAACCCGCCGCACCACCTGGGAACAACTCGACGAAGAAATTGAATACAAAAACACCCAACTCGACCGCGACGTGGTCAACCCCGACCAAATCCGAACCGTCGTCCGAACCTTCCGCGAGCGGCTTTTCACCGAGATTTTTCCGGGGCGGCGCGAGGTGCCGAAGACCCTGATTTTTGCCAAAACCGATGCCCACGCCGAGGACATCATCCGCACCGTCCGCGAGGAATTCGGCGAAGGCAATCGCTTTTGCAAAAAAGTTACCTACGGACTCCGCGAGGAAAAACCGAGCGACGTGCTCCAGCAATTCCGCAACGATTTTTACCCGCGCATCGCCGTGACGGTGGACATGATCGCCACCGGCACCGACGTGAAAGCCATCGAATGCCTGCTTTTCATGCGCGACGTGAAAAGCCGCTCCTATTTCGAGCAGATGAAAGGTCGCGGCACGCGCACGCTCGCGGGCGACGAACTCCAGAAACGCACGCCCTCCGCCGTCGGCAACAAAACCCGTTTTGTCATCGTGGATGCCGTCGGCGTGTGCCGCAGCCTGAAAACCGACAGCCGACCGCTCGAACGAAAACCGGGCGTGTCGCTCAAAAACTTGATGCTCTCGGTCGTCATGGGCGAGCGCGACGAAGACACCTTGACCTCGCTCGCCAACCGCCTGACCCGCCTCGAAAAACAACTCGACCCGCCCGAAAAAAAGCGTTTCGCCGAACTGGCAGGCGGCGCGAGCATCAACCAAGTCGTCAAAAACTTGCTCGATGCCTTCGACCCCGACGCGGTCGAACGCGCCGCGCAACAGCAGTTTTTGGAACAAAAAACTGACCCAGCGGCAGATTTTGCCGCGCTGCCGCCCGCCGAGCACGAGCGGCTTTTTGCGGAAAAACAAACCGAACTCGCCCGCGCTGCCGCCGCGCCGTTCAACCTGCCGGAGCTGCGCGATTTTGTGGAGAACTGCCGCCGCGCCCACGAGCAAATTATTGACCACGCCAACCTCGACACCGTGCTCGTGGCCGAGTGGGAAGGCGCAGCCGAAGACCGCGCGCGGCAGACCGTGCAGGATTTCAAAACCTTTCTGGAGGAAAACCGCGACCGCGTCGAAGCCCTCCAAATTTGGTACAACCAGCCCCACCGCCGCCGCGAACTCACCCTCGCCATGCTCCGCGACCTGCTCGCCACAATCAAAAACACGCGCCCTGCGCTCGCCCCGCAACCCGTCTGGGATGCCTACGCGCGGCTCGACGCGGTGAAAATCGGCTCGCCGCTCTCGGAACTCACCGCGCTCGTCGCGCTGCTGCGCCGCGTGACCGAACTCGACGAAAAACTCACGCCCTACGACGCGGCGGTGCGCCGCAACTTCCAAAACTGGGTGATGCGAAAACAGGCAGGCGCGACCAAATTCACCCCCGAGCAAGTCGAGTGGCTGCAACTCCTGCGCGACGAAATCGCCAAAAACCTCCGCCTCGAAATCGAGGATTTGGACTACACGCCCTTCCACGAGCGCGGCGGGCGCGGGCGGATGTTCGCCCTCTTCGGCGCGGGCTGGCGCGACGTTTTGGAGGAGATGAATGCGGAGGTGGCGGCGTAGGTTGTCGCCAGAAGACTACTTTTGCAAAGCCAAATTTTCAAAAAATGCAACTCACACTCGAAATCCAGAGCCAAAACGACCTGCAACTCATCTTGCAGTACGTCCGTTTGCTGCCCCGCGTGAAAGTGCTGAAAACGCCCGCTGATGATGCCGAACAGCAACGCTCCAAAGAGACGGAAGCCGTGCGGGCATTTGCCGCCGAATCCGATGCCTTCGGCTTTTGGGAAAGCGAGGAAGAAGACATTTACCAAGATTTTTTGCCCGCCGCCGCCTGACCCATGAAAACCGGAACCATCCTGCTCATCCCTTTCCCATTTACGGAGCACACGGGCGCGAAAAAAGTGCGCCCCTCGGTCTTGGTCTGCGAAACCGCCGATGCCTACAAAGACTTGGTGGTGTGCGCCATCAGTTCGGTCGTGCCGCTTGCGCCCGATGCCCTCAACCAGCTCCGAAAGCCTTCGGTTTTGAAAGTGGACAGAATCGTCACCGTCAAAGCCAAAGATGTCATCGCTCAACTGGGCGAACTCTCTCCCGCCGACGAAGCGACTTTCAGAAGCATTTTTCACAGCCTGATTTGACCTGCCCGCGCAGGCTGGCGCGAGGTTTTGGAGGAGATGAATGCGGAGGTGGCGGCGTAACTTTGGGGTCGGAAAAAGCAAAAATTCAGATACCCAAACGTGATTTTTACCATGCGCCCATCCGAAAAGCACTCGAAAACGACGGCTGGAAAATCACCGCCGACCCCATGCAGTTCGTTTGGAACGAAAAACCCTACTTCCCAGACTTGGGCGCGGAAAGGGTCATCGCAGCAGAGCGAGGCCCCGAAAAAATCGCCGTCGAAATCAAAAGTTTCCTCGGCGCGGATTTCAACTCCGAATTTTACGAGGCAATGGGGCAGTTCGATTCCTACTTTTTCGCGCTGGCCGACCTCGAACCCGAACGGACGGTCATGCTCGCCATCAGCGAAAAAACGTGGCAGGAGTTTTTTTCACAGCCCCACGCCCGTCGGCTCCGCGAGTTGAAAAAAATCCCACTCATCGTCGTCAACATTGATAATCAAACCATTGTGCAATGGATAAAGTGAAAAAATACCAAAAAGCAGTCGTCGGGCTGCTCGACGAAATGGCCAAACTCGGCAACCCACAAAACGGCCTTGAAAACCAAATCATCACCGATTTGACGCACAACCAGTTCCAATTTGTCATCACCGGTTGGCAAAACGGCAAGGATTTCGTCCACGTCGTCGGGCTGCACCTCGACATCAAGGACGGCAAAGTCCGCATCTGGAAAAACAACATGGACATCCGCCTCGCCGACGAGCTCATCGAACGCGGCATCCCGAAATCCGACATCGTGCTGGCCTTCCACGCACCGCAGCTGCGCCCGCTCACTGGTTTTGCCGTGGCCTGAACACTTCTTTTTCAAAAAAATCCCCGCTGCCGAAACAACATGAGCCAGACCATCGAAAAACTGCCCACAGGCTGGGCGTGGGTGAAATTGGGGGAGGTGTGCGAAATCAACCCAAAATTTTCACAACCCATTGAAAGCGAGGAACTTGAAGTAAGTTTTCTGCCCATGAAACGAGTGGCAGAAGAATCCGGAGAACTTGATTTGTCGGAGACCAAAACATTCCGGGAATTGAAAAAAGGGTTCACCCCATTTGAAAATGGCGATGTGATTTTTGCTAAAATCACGCCCTGCATGGAAAACGGAAAAGCCGCCGTGCTGCGGGATTTGAAAAACGGCATCGGTTTCGGCTCGACCGAGTTTTTCGTTTTTAGAAGTTCTGGGGCGATTCTGAACACCTACCTTTTTCAGTTTATCATCCAAAAAAATTTCCGCGAAGAGGCAAAACGGCAGTTCGCGGGAGCAGTCGGGCAGCAGCGTGTGCCGCGCATTTTTTTGGAAAACAAGTTGCTCCCCCTCCCACCCCTCCCCGAACAAAAAAGAATAGTCGCCAAACTCGAAACCCTGCTCGCCCACCTCGCCCGCGCAGAGCAAGCACTGGCAGCGGCGGAGCTGGGCTTGGGGCGGTTTCGGCAGTCGGTGTTGAAGGAGGCTTTTCGGGCGGAGGATGCGGAGGGGAAGTTGAAGGAGGGGTGGCGGTGGGTGAAGTTGGGTGAGGTGTGCGAGAAGATTCAAGATGGCTCGCATTTTTCACCTAAAAAACAATTTCCAGAGTCAGGAGAGGGACTTTATAAGTATATCACAGCAAAAAACATTCGTAACGGCTACATGGACTTATCCAATGTTACATACGTTGAAAAGGAATTTCATGATTCAATTTATACAAGATGTAACCCAGAATTTGGTGATGTACTTTTAACAAAAGACGGTGTAAATACAGGAGAAGTAACCTTGAATGAATTGGCAGAGCCATTTAGCCTCTTATCAAGTGTCTGTTTATTAGACTTGTTGCGATGAGGAATTGAGAAAAACATAGATTTGCTATCAAAAAATGTCATGGATAAATTTGAGTAC
>JBKBIC010000086.1:0-19510 GCA_046299435.1 Saprospiraceae bacterium | reverse complement strand
CGCGCACGAGCCTCTGGTAGCCGCCGAGTGGTACGCCGAGTTCGCGTTTGGTGAGGGTGTCCGGGAAAACGTCAATCAATTTCACCACAAAATCCGCGTCGGTGCTGCTGGTGCTTACCCAGAGGTCGGCGGTCACGGGGCCGGTCACGGTGAGCGGCTCGGTGAGCACATCTGTTTGATACACAAGCACATCCGGGCGGCGGGCGGCGAAGCGCTGGTCGTCGGTCATGTACTCGCGGGTGCGGTTCAGGTGGACTTTTTCGGTGTACGGCACCGGCTTGGCCGGGTCGCTGATGTATTCGTCGTAGCCCATGCCGTCGTCGGATGCGGGCTGCGAACCGGGCGCACGTTTGCGGACGCTTGCGTTTTGGGTGGCGCGTTTTGCGTCTTTTTCGATTTTGATTTTGCCGCCGGGTTGGAGCAGGGCGAGGGCTTGTATGGCGTTTTTGGGCGGCCAAGCAGGGTAGGTCGTCCACTTGTTCGAGCCGGTCTCGAAGATGTAGGCATCGGGCAGTTTCGGGTCGGGTGCGTCTTTCAGGTGTTGCTCAAAAAACGGGGCTTCGATTTTCGTCTGGAAAAAATCGCTGGTTTTCGAGCCGAACACCACACTGCCGAGGCGTTCGCCCGTCGTGCGTGCCCAGCCGCCATGCACCCACGGCCCCATGACGATGCGGTTTGGGTGCGTCGGCGGGTTCTGGCTTTCGATGGCCTTGTACGTCGCCCACGCGCCGAAGCAATCCTCGGCATCGAACAGTCCGCCGACGGTGAGCATGGCCGGTTTGATGTTTTTCAAGTGCGGGCGCGGGTTGCGGGCTTTCCAGAAATCGTCCATGTCGGGGTGGGCCATGAGGTCGTTCCAAAACGGGATTTCGCCCATGCCGTAGTTGTTCGTGAAATTGGGCAAAGCCCCGGCGCGGAGGAAAAAATCGTAGTTGTCGGGCGTTTTCCAGTCCTCGAAACCTTTGGCACTTTCGGTCGTGGGTTCGGGGCGCGGCTTGCCGAAACCGGAGTAAAAACTGAATGCGTCCATGAGCATCAGCGCGCCGTTGTGGTGGAAATCGTCGCCGACGAACCAGTCCGTGACCGGAGCCTGCGGCGACACGGCCTTGATGGCTGGGTGCCCGGCGAGCGCGGCCATCGTGGCGTAAAAGCCGGGGTACGAGATGCCGTACACGCCCACCTTGCCGTTGCAGTTGGGCAGGTTTTTGACGAGCCAATCCACCGCGTCGTAGGTGTCGGTGGCTTCATCAATTTCAGTGCTTTCGGCATCGGTTTTTGAGACGAAAGGCCGCACGTCCACGAAGTCGCCCTCGCTCATGTATCGGCCTCTAACATCCTGAAAGACAAAGATATAGCCCGACCGGGCGAGCGTCATGTTCTGGAAATTGGCGACGAATTTGTCGGCTCCGTAAGGCGCACAGGAGTAGGGTGTGCGCTTGAGCAGTATGGGGTATTTTTTCGATTTGTCCTTCGGCGAATAGATGCTCGTGAAGAGCTGCACCCCGTCGCGCATGGCGATCTGGACTTCCTTTTTGTCGTAGTTTTTGCGGATGTAAATGGAGTCTTGGTTTTGGGAAAAAGCGGCCAGCGGCAGGCTGCAGAGGAGCAACAGGAGTCGGATTGTTTTCATGCGCGGATGAGTGAAATTTTGTGCGGGACAAACATCGGAAGTTTCGGGTATTGAGTTTCGAGTTGGCGCAACTCAAAACTCAATACCCAAAACCGAGCAACTGAACGTATTTTCGTGCGGTCAAAACCCACTGTGGACAAACACAACAGCCGTTTTACGCCAAGTTGGCATGGAATTGAGGCAGGTTTTGGCACCTAAACCGATTCAAACGGGCTTCCCCGCGCCCAGCTATTTGCGAAACTGAACCACCTGAACGCTGCCATGACCAAACGCTTACATGGCCTTTGGCTTTCTGTAATCCTCTGCTGGCTCGCCGCCGCGCCCGCATTTGCCGACGCAGGCGAACCGTCTGCCGTCGCTTGCGACCCGCCGTTCGGCCTTTCCTCGCTCGATATTTCCACCGACCGCGCCACGCTCACTTGGGCACACGCCGCGCCCGCGTCGGTCACTTCTTTCCAACTCGAAATCCGCACCGTCGGGTTGCCGTTCAACGGGCAAGCCACCCATTCGGGCATCGCCGCGCCGCCGTTTTTGCTCACGAGCCTGCAATCCGGCAAAAGTTACCGTTTCCGGGCGCGGGCCATTTGCGGCACAGACACCAGCGCGTGGTCGGCCACAACTCATTCATTCCGAACGCTTTTTGAAAACCCCACCCGCTGCGGCGATACCTACGTCATCGCCGACAACCTCTGCCCCGCGCCGAGCGGCCAAGTTTATCCGCTCCTTGTGCAAACCAATGGCTCCGCGCTCGGCCAAGACCTGCGGCTGCGGGCCGTGCGCCTCGTCGTTGACCATACTTGGCGCAGCGATTTGGTCATCAACCTCCGCGCCCCCGACGGCACCACCGTCCGCCTCATCGAAGGGCTAAACGCTGGCGACACCAGCCTCGGCAACCCCACCCTCCCCTGCCCAAATTACCTCGAACTGACCAACGACCCCGGCGCGCTGCCGCTCGGCGCGATGTTCAAAGTGAGCTACCCGACCGGGCGATACCAGCCGCGCAACCCGCTCGCGCCGTTCAACAACGGCCAAAACCCGAACGGCATCTGGCGGCTCGACATTTGCGACCAGCGGGCCGGCAAAGACGGCAGCTTCCGCTGGGCCGAACTCGTGTTTGAAAACCTCGACTGCCCCGCGCCGACGGGCGTTTTTGTCCAAAATTCGGACTTGAACTCCGCCCAAATTGGCTGGCCGGGCGACGCGACGGGCTGCGATAGCATCCTCGTCGAATGGGGGCCGCAGGATTTTTTGCCCGGCGACGGCGGCCAAATCGGCGGCGGCAGTGGGTCGGCGAAACTGCCTTGCCCGGCGAGTTTTCCGCTGACAATCAACGGATTGGCCCAATTCAAATGGCATGACGTTTACCTGCGGCGGCATTGCGGCGGCGGTGTTTGGTCGGCCAATTCGGAGGCCGTGCGCGTCTTCACCGATTGCCCGCCGACGCTCGAAGAGGATTTTGAAAGCCAAACCATTTGCGACAAAACCTGCGACGCGCCCTGCCCGCTCGCGCCCGGCGGCATCTGGCAAAACGCGACTTCTGGCGACGATTACGACTGGAAAATCTGGCAAGGCCCCGCGCCCTCCGTCCCGAACACCGGCGCGTACACCGACGCGGACGGCAACGCCAACGGCAAATACCTGTATTTCGAGACGACTTGCCCGCCCAGCGGAACCCGCGACAGCACGGCTATTTTGCGCTCGCGCTGCATCCAAGTCGGGGCAGCGGCAGGCCAAAGCTGCCATTTTGCGTTCGACTATTTCATGTGGAATACCTCGTCGGCGGCCTCAGCCTACGGCAGGTTGGCGGTGGATATTTCGCTCGATGGCGGTTTGGCTTGGGCCAACTTGCTGACAATCAGCGGTGTGCAGCCCAAAGGCTGGCGGCACGTCAACATCCCGCTCGGCCAGTTCGACGGCCAAGTGGCTGTGTTCCGCATCGTGGCGACGGGTTCCGTCAGCCAAAACTCGGACATCCTGCTCGACAACCTCCGGTTTTACGGCTCGACCGACGTGGGTGTGCCGGACTATGTTTTTTACCCCGATGCGGACAGTGACGGCTTCGGCAACCCCAATCTGCCGCTCGTCAAATGCTCGCCCGACGCGCCCGTCGGCTATGTTTTGGACAAAACCGACTGCGACGACGCGAACGCCGCTGCCCACCCGAACGCCCCCGAAATCATCTGCGACGGCATTGACGAAAACTGCAACGGCCTTGCCGACGATGCGTTTATCCCCGCACCGTTTGCCGCCGATACGGCCATTTGTGCGGGACAACCCGTTGTGTTGCAGGCAGTTGCGCCGCCAATCGGGGCATTTTTTTGGTTTGAAAAAGCGACAGGCGGCAGTCCGTTGGCGAGCGGGCCGAGCCTGTCCGTCCAAAATTTGACGGAAACGACGACCTATTTTTTGGCCGATTCGGTCGCGGCAGGTGGCTGTTCGAGCCAGCGCGTGCCCGTCAGCGTCAACGTGCAAACCACGCCGCGCCTCCTGCTTGACCCCGACACGGCCATTTGCAGCGGCCAAAGTTTCAACCTCGCCACCTTGCCTGTGCTGGATTTGGCGGCAGCGGGCGGCGCGTTCAGCTACCACTCGGCTTTCCCGCCCAGCCCCGGCAACCGGCTTTCGGGGCCGGTCATCACGCCCACATTCACGACTATTTACTACATCGCGGCGACCACGAGTTTCGGCTGCCGCGATGTGGCCGAGCTGAAAGTGGAGGTGCGCCCCTCGCCCACCGCGACCATCACGACGGGCGATTCGACGACGATTTGCCGCAACGGTACGAAGAAATTGGTCGCCAACCCAAGCGGCGGCACGCCGCCGTTTTCGTTCGCTTGGAGCAACGGCCTGAACTTCCAAAGCATTGACGTTCAGGGAAATACAGGCGGGAGCAGCACGACCGAGTACACCGTCCAAGTCGCCGATGCATTCGGCTGCACGGGCACCGACAAGGTGAAAGTCCACACCCTGAACAGCATCACGCAAACGGAAAAAACTGCCGTCCACAACATCAGCACTTGCGGCGGCAGCGACGGCAGCATCACGCTCCGCCCCCTGAACGGCACGCCGCCGTACCGTTTCGATTGGTCGGGCGCGACCGTCGGCTCGCTCATCAACGTCGCCTCGACGGGCACCATCGCCGGGCTGCCGCAGGGCAACTACCGCATCACCGTCAGCGACGCGACGGAGGAAGGTTGCCGCATGGTCATGCCGCTCATCGTCCTGAACGCGCCGGGCTTGCAGGTCGAATTGGACACGCTGCGCCACCCGGCCTGCGCAGGCGCACCGACGGGCGCGATTTTGCTCAAAGTGCAGGGTACTGCGCCCGTTTTCAATTGGAACAACGGCTCACATGACCCAAATCTGGACGACATCGGCGAAGGCGCGTACTCCGTGACCATCGTGGACGGCGGCTGCCAACAGGTTTTGAGCGACCTTGAAATCACAGCCCCCGCGCCCCTGCAAATCCTCCCGAACAAAATCACCGACATCGCCTGCTTCGGCGGCACAAGCGGCGCGGTGGACATCGCCATTTTCGGCGGCGTGCAGCCATACGATGTCGCGTGGTCGAGCGGGGCAATTTCAGAGGACATCGCGGGGCTGGCGAGCGGCAATTTTTCCGTCTCGGTCACGGACAAAAACGGCTGCATCGAACAGGCCGAATTCCTTGTAAATCAGCCACCTGCGCTCGCGCTGAACACCACCATCCTGAAAAACGTGCGCTGCAACGGCGAGGCCAACGGCGAGGTTTTGGCACAGGCCAACGGCGGCACGGGCGGCTATTTTTACCAATGGAGCACGGGCGCGAACACGCCATTTTTGAACAAACTGCCCGCCGGGACTTACACCCTGACCGTCGCCGACGCGAACGGCTGCACCCAAACGACCACGACCGAAATCACCCAACCGAACGAACTTGATTTTGGCGAAATCGTGGCCGAAAACCCGCGCTGCATCGGCTCGAAGGACGGCCAAATCACCGTGCAAACCACCGGCGGCACGGCGGGCTACACCTACTTTTGGAGCAACGGCCAAACGACGCAACAAATTGATAGTCTGGACATTGGCGCGTATTCGCTGACGGTGATTGACCAAAACGGCTGCCAGATTTTTGCCGAAAACCTCACGCTCGACGCGCCGCAGTTGTTGCACATCGAACTCGACACGCTCCTGCCGGTGCGCTGTTTTGGCGAGGCCAACGGCTTGATTTCCATTTCCGTCGCAGGCGGGCAAACGCCGCTGAACGTCAAATGGAACGGCGCGGCGGACGATTTGACGCTCGAAAATGCGTTCCCCGGCACATTCACCGCCGTCGTGACCGACGCGCAGGGCTGCACCGCGAGCCGGGTTTTTGAAGTGACACAACCCGCCAACCCGCTGGCAATCAACGTATTGGCCCAAAACGCGCCGAATTGCTACGGCGAATTCAGCGGCTTCATCGAGACCAACGTCTCCGGCGGCTGGCAACCGTACCAAATCCAATGGAGCAATGGCAAAAACACCCAGAGCATCAGCGAATTGCCCGACGGGAACTATGCCCTCACTGTGACCGACGCATTCGGCTGCACGACCACGACCGGACTATTGAATTTGATACAACCCGCTGAAATCCAAGCAGTTCCGTCGCCCCAGAACATCCCATGCAACGGCTCGGAGGGTGCGATTTTGCTGCCGCAGGTCGCGGGCGGGCAGCCGCCATTTCGGTTTGATTGGAGCACGGGCGACACGACGCAATCGGTGTTCGGGCTGCCCGCCGGTTTTTTCGCGCTCACGATTTCCGACGCGGCAGGCTGCCAAGCGGAGTTCGATTCGCTGCAAATTTTCGACACCAATTTAGAGTTCGAGGTCGTGCAGTTGGCGGTCGAAAATGTCAGCTGCAACGGCTTCGCCGATGGCCAAATCGCCGTGCAGCTGGACGGCGGCGCGGCCCCGTTCCGCCTCGCGTGGAGCCATTTGCCGGGGCAAACCCTCAGTTTTGACAGCCGCGACACGGTTTTCGGCCTCCCGCCGGGCCAATATGAGCTCATCGTGATTGACGCGGACGGCTGCATCACCGCGCCGAGTGTGTTCAGCATCCAACAAAGCCCCGCGCTGCTTTGGCAACCCGCCACCGTCCGCAACGTGCCGTGCAAAGGCGAATCGAGCGGGCAAATCCAGCCACAAATTGCGGGCGGCGTGCCGCCGTACCAACTCGACTGGGGCGCAAATACCGACCCGGACAGCCTCGCGGCAGGCATTTACACGGCCACCGTGACCGACCACGCGGGCTGCACGCTCGTCTCGCCGAGCCTCGAAATCACGGAACCCGCCAGCGCGTTGGCCGTCGTCGTGGACACGCTCTTGCACGACAACTGCGGGCAGGGGCGGGGTGCCATCGTCGTCCATGCGACGGGCGGCACACCTCAATATGCCTATCAGTGGAGCAACGGGAACGCCACGCCGAGCAACTTGAACCTTTCGGCAGGGCCGTACTCTGTGCAAGTGACCGACCACAACAACTGCCTCCAAACACTTGATTTTCAAATACTTAAAAACCCGAACCCACTTGTGTTCACCGTCGAAAAGCAGGACGTGCTTTGCTTTGGCGACAGCACAGGCAGCATCGAAGTTGAGGTCGAGGGCGGCACACCCGGCTATGAAATTTCGTGGAGCAACGGCGCGTCCGGCACACAACTCGCCCACTTGCCCGGCGGCCTCTACACACTTTCGCTGACCGATGCAGCGGGCTGTTTCGAGCTTTTTGAGGTGACGATTTCCCAGCCCGCTGCGCCGCTGGCTGCCATCATCACGACAGACTCGACGGCTCTCGGTTGGTCGCTCACGGCGGAAATTTCGGGCGGAACCGCCTCGTACTCAATCACTTGGACGGACGCGAACGGCCAAGCCCTTCCCTCCCCGACCGAGCTGCCAGCAGGCGTTTATTTTGCCGACATCACCGATGCGCGTGGCTGCAAGCTGCGGGTCAAGGTGTTCGCGGGCGTGGTCGGCACGGGCGAGGCGGGCATCTTTTCAACGGTCAATTTATCGCCGAACCCGACCGCCGATGCGCTCTGGCTCGACCTCACGCTGGCACGGCCCGCCGCACTCGCGCTCGAAGTTTTTTCGGTGGCGGGCAGCCGCTTGGCCGGGCCATTTTGGGTCGAAAAAACCGCCGCCCTGCGCTGGCCGCTGGACTGGTCGGGGCAGCTGCCGGGTTTGTATTTCCTGAAAATCACGAGCGACGCGGGCGAGAGCCGGGTGCTACGATTCGTGAAGATGTAACCGAGAAACATTACACCGAAACGCTATGGCATTGATTTTGAACAGGTTAGGATGCAATACGCATTTTTAATCTTTAACCAAAACATACTGCCATGGCACTCGTACTTCTGTTCTTGGCAATGGTGGCAACTGCCGAATGACGGCAGACCAATCAAAAAATGAAAATCGGCGGCCTCTTTGCGGAGGTCGCCGATTTGTGTTTTTGTGTAGGTTTGTGAAAAATTCAACGACAATGACGACGATTGAAATCCGCCACGAAATCATCGAAAAACTCTTCCAAGTTGACAACGAGCAGGTGCTGATTCAAATCCTGTCTTTCCTGCAAGTGGCCGACCCGGAACAAGGCGATTGGTGGGACAGCCTGACCCCCAAGCAACGCCAACTGGCCGAGACCGGCAGCCAAGAAGTGGCAAACGGAGGGGGCCTGCCGTACCCGGAATTCAAAAAAGAGATACAACATTGGTTTGCCGAAAAAACACGCACCAATGCTACAAGTCGTTGACCCTCAAAAAGCTATGAACAGATGAACAACGTCATCCTATCCTCCGGGGCGCAGGAGTCGTACCGTCAAATCCTTCAATTTGTGTACGATTATTCGGTTGACGCAGCACTCGAACTGAACGACAAAATGGAGAAGACGCTCGAACGGTTGGCCGTTTTCAAAAACCTTTGCCCTCCGTCGGGGAGGTTTCCGAAGTTCAGGAAATGTGTGCTCGACCGCCATGTTTCCATGATTTACGAAGTGCAACAGGTGAACAGAATCGTGGTCGTGGCTTTCATTGACAATCGAATGGACAACGAGATATGAAAATCGGCGGCCTCCTGCGGGAGGTCGCCGATTTGTGTTTTTGGCCGGTTGACTGGTTTCAGCCGTAGATTTTTTTCATCGGGATGGTCACGTTGATGGCCGGAAGATGCACCCGGTCGCGCAGGCCGAAGTACGTCTCCGTCGTCCAATTGCCGGCTTCGTCGCGGTTCCAGACTTCGACGATTGGTTTTTCTGGCTCCACCAACACATAGCACCGCAACGTCTCAATCTTCTGATAATCAAGGAATTTGGTGGTTTTATCGGCCAGCCGCGACGAATCAGACAGCACTTCCACGACCAAGCACGGGAAACATTTGAGGTAGCCGTTGGCGCGGTCGCGCTCGTCGCAGGTGACGAAAACATCTGGGTATCGGTAATCGCGCTCGTGCGTGATTTTGACTTTGATGTTTTCCATAAAGGTGGCGCACGAACCTGTGTCAAGTTCGTTGCGAAGGGCAATGTAAATATTGCCGGAGATGCGGTTGTGGATGTCAAGTGTTCCGGGCATGGCAATCAGTTCGCCGTTGACCATTTCGTGGCGCACGTCCGACTGTTCCTCGAAGGCGAGGTAGGCTTGCTCGGTCATGGCTGGAGGTGCGAGGACGGCAGTTTCAATCATGTGGTGCGAGTTTTTTGACAAAAGTAAATTCAATCGGTGGCAAGCGGGGCGGGTTTTTCAGTTCCTCATTTTTTCGTCCGTCATGCCCAGCAGGCCCATCATCCATGCGTATTCGCGGGCGCGTTCTTTCAGCCGCTCGAACCGCCCCGATGAGCCGCCGTGCGAGCCGCTCATGTTCGTGTGGAAGATGACCATATTCGGGTTGGTCTTCAGGTCGCGCATTTTGGCGACCCATTTGGCCGGCTCGAAATACTGCACCTGCGAGTCGTTCAGCGAGGTGGTAATCATCAGGTTTGGATAGGCTTTGTCCGTGATGTTGTCGTAGGGCGAGTATTTCGCCATGTAAGCGTACTCGTCGGGCTTGGCGGGGTTGCCCCATTCGGTGTATTCGCCTGTCGTGAGTGGGATGCTCGCGTCGCTCATCGTGGTCAGCACATCCACGAACGGCACCCCGGCGATGATGCCCCGGAATTGCTGCGGGGCCATGTTTGCCACCGCGCCCATGAGCAGCCCGCCCGCCGACCGACCGGAAGCAAACAAGCGGTCGGGCGACGTGAATTTTTCCTTGCAAAGCATATCGGCGCAGTCAATGAAGTCGGTAAATGTGTTGATTTTCTTCATCATTTTGCCGTCTTCGTACCATTGGTAGCCCATTTCCATGCCGCCCCGGATGTGCGCGATGGCGAACACGAAGCCCCGGTCGAGCAGACTGATGACCGGCTTTTGGAAACCCGGATCGTAGCTCGAACCATACGAGCCATAGCCAATCAAGTAGCAGGGCGCGTGGCCGTCGCGTTTCAGGCCCTTTTTGTAAACCAGCGACACAGGCACGCGCACCCCGTCGCGGGCAGTGGCCCAGATAAACTCGGTCTGGTAATTTTCCGCCGAAAAACCGCCGAGCACCGGCTCCACTTTCCGCACGGTTTTTTCGCGGGTTTCCATGTGGTAGTCCACGATGGTCGGAGGGATTTTCAGCGAAGAAAAGCCGTAGCGCAGGGTTTTCGAGTCGAATTCCGGGTTGGCATCCAGCCAGCAATCGTAGGTCGGCTCGCCGAAATCGATCTGGTGGCCGCGCAGTTTTTCGTCCGTCCACGGGATGACGCGCAGGTGCTGCAAGCCGCCCTCGCGCTCCCAGACGACGAGGAAGTCCTTGAAAACCTCCATGCCCGCGAACAGCACCTGCTGGCGGTGCGGCAGCAAATCCGTCCAATTTTCCTGCCCCGGCTTGCCGACGGGCGTTTGCATGAGCCGGAAATTCTGCGCGTCCCAGTTGGTGCGGATGAGGAATTTGTCGCCGAAATGCTCCACGTTGTAAAAGAAGCCAGCCGTGCGCGGCTTCACCACTTGGAACTTGCCGTCGGGCTTGTTCGCGTCCAGAAAATGCACCTCCACCGTTTGGGTGTACGCGCTGTTGACGAGGATGTATTGCTCGGATTTCGTCTTCGAGAGGTAGGCGTACTGCGTGTCGTCGGTCTCGTGATAGACCATCGCGTCGCGCTTCGGGTCGGTGCCGAGCGTGTGCCGCCAGATTTTGTCGTTGCGGAGCGTGACCTTGTCCTTTGTGTCGTAAAAGATTGTCTTTGAGTCGTTTGCCCACGCGCAGGCCCCAGCGCAATCGAACGAATCGGGCAAGTTTTTACCCGTCGTCAGGTCTTTGAAAAAGGCCTTGAACAGGTTGCGGCCCGTGTAATCCACCACATAAAACAGCGTCCGGTTGTCGGGGCTGACGGTCAGGCTCCCGGCAAGGCAGTATTCGTGCCCGGCGGCGAGCTCGTTCACGTTGAGCATGATTTCCTCCGGTGCGTCGAGCGCGCCTTTTTTGCGGCAATAAATCGGGTACTCTTTGCCCGTCTCGAAGCGCGTGTAATAATGGTAGCCGTTTTTGAAATAGGGCACGGAGTTGTCGTCCTGTTTCACGCGGGCGACCATTTCGTCGAAGAGTTTTTGTTGCAGCCCGGCCACCGGGGCCATGACTGAATCGAAATAGCGGTTTTCGGCCTCCAAATACGCCCGCACGTCGGGGTTTTCGCGCTCGTTGAGCCAGTAATATGGGTCGCTTCGTTTTTCGCCAGCGGGGCCGACGAGTTCTTTGGGCTTCTGGGCGGGGTGCGGCGGAGCGAATTTTTCGGGTTGAAAAACGGATTTGGTCTCCAAGACAGCGGTCGTGGTTTGGTTTGTAGTTTGATTGTTTTGGCAAGCAGGCAAGGCAAACGCCGCGATTGCGGCCAGTGTTGCGATGGGCGAGGGCAGTTGTTTCATGGATACGTTGTGTGAATTTGTGCGGTAAAAATAGGCACGGCCCGCACTTCTCAGATTGTCGCCGCCCGTCTTCCGCCAACTCATCAAGCGGTCGGTTCTTTTGGTCGAAAACAATGCACTTCCTGCAACCTGCGGGAATTATTTGTGCTCTCATCCCACACATTTTTTCATCAAATTAAAACTTGAAAGCGATGACAACTAAAAGATTACCAATGCTTTGTGCACTGTTATTGGTCTTGTTCGGCAACACAGGGGCATTTGCCCAAAACCTCAACATGACCATCCGGGGCCGACAAACCTACCCCGGCAACACCATCGCAAACGTGAGCGGCTGGGCGGCCAACGGGCGGGAATACGCCCTGCTCGGCGGCTCGAAAGGCATGATTATCACGGACGTGACCGACCCCGACCACCCGCAAAAAATCACGCAAATCCCCGGCCCGGACAACACTTGGAAGGAAATCAAGACCTTCCTGAACTACGCCTACATCGTCTCCGAAGGCGGGCAAGGGCTGCAAATCGTGGATTTGTCAGGCCTGCCCTCGCCCAATTTGCTGTACCACCACTACACGGGCGACGGCGCGATTGCCGACCAACTGAACACCATCCACGCCCTGCACATTGACCTCGCCAAAGGCTACCTCTACTGCTACGGCTCCAACCTGTTCAACGGCGGCGCGGTCGTGCTCGACCTCAACGGCGACCCGTACAACCCGACTTTCGTGGGCAAATTTGACCAACTCGGCTACATCCACGACGGCTATGTGGACAACGACACGCTCTATGCCGGGCACATCGGGGCGGGCTTTTTCTCGGTGGTCAACATGGCGAACAAAGCCGCGCCCGAACTCCTCAACTTCCAGCCCACGCCCAACCACGCCACGCACAACACTTGGCTCTCGCAAGACCGCCGCGTGATTTTCACGACCGACGAAGTGGACGACTCGTACTTGGCCGCCTACGACGTGACCGACCCCTCGGATATCCAGTTTTTGGACAAGATGCAGGCCAACCCCGGCAGCGGCTCAGTGGTGCATAACACGCACATCCTCAACAACTTCGCCATCACTTCGTGGTACACCAGCGGCGTAAACGTGGTGGATGTGACGCGCCCGCAAAACCTCGTGCAAGTGGGCATTTACGACACTTGGCCGAACTCGAACGCGGGCGGTTTCGACGGCTGCTGGGGCACCTATCCTTATTTGCCGTCGGGCAACATCATCGCCGCGAACATCCCGATGGTGGGTTCGGGCACGGGCGAACTGTTCGTCATCACGCCCAATTACGTCCGCGCCTGCTATTTGGAGGGCAAAATCACCGACGCAAACACGGGCGCACCCGTCGCGGGCGCAAGCATCGAAATCACCAACGGCGACCCCAGCGCGCGGGATGTTTCGACGGTCGCCGGCGAATTCAAAACCGGGCAGGCGCAGGCAGGCAGTTTTTCGGTGAAAGTGTCAAAGGCTGGTTATCAACCGTTTACGGCCACCGTCTCGCTCGCCAGCGGGGAAGTGACGGTGCTGGATGTCCCGCTCGTGCCGCTCACGACATTTGCCATCACGGGCGCGGTCATCGAAAAAGGCACCGGGCTGCCCGTGCCGAACGCGCACGTCGCACTCATCGGGCAAAACGTCATCTTCGAAGGCGTAGCCGATGCGAACGGACAATTCGCGGTGCCGGGCGTGTACGCGGGCATTTACAGCGTGGTCGGCGGCGCGTGGGGCTACCTCTACGGCCAACTGAACAACCAAAACCTGACCGCGCCCAAGACATTCACCCTCCAATTAGACAAAGGCTACCGCGACGATTTCATCTTCGATTACGGCTGGCAAGCCAGCGGCACCTCCCTCAGCGGCCAATGGGAACGCGCCGAACCCGTCGGCGTGAACCCCGGCATCCTGCTCGTGCCAGAAACCGATTTGACGGGCGATGTGGGCGACAAATGCTACCTCACCGGCAACGGCGGCGACGGCCAACCCGGCGCGGACGACGTGGAAAGCGGCACGGCCATCCTCACTTCTCCAGTCATGGATTTGAGCGGGTACGCGGGCGCGTCGCTGCGCGGGTTCTGTTTTTTCACCAATTTCACGCAGCAAGGAGTGCTGCCCGACAGCCTCAAATTCTACGTCAGCAACGGCAGCACCGAAGTCTTTGCCGGGCATTTGCTCGGCGACCAGCCCGGCTGGCGGCCGTTCAACCTTGCCCTGCAAAACCTGCTGCCGCTCACTTCGGAGATGCGCCTGCGCGTGGTGGCCGACGAATCGCCGAGCAACCCGGATTTCGATTCTTACGAGGCCGCGCTCGATTTTTTCCGCGTGACTGATTTGCTCGTAGGCACCGACGCGCCGGGCGATTTGGCCGCGCTCTCGGCATTCCCCAACCCGTTCCGTGACGAGACTGCCATCGCATTTGCCACCCCGACCAACGGCTACACCCTGCGCTTGTTCGACCTGCTGGGCCGCCTCGTGCAAACCCAAGATTTGCAGGGCCAAAACGGTTCCGTGCGGCTCGGACAAGGGCTGACCGACGGCGTGTACTTTGCCCGACTGGAACACGACGGGCAGGTGGCGCGGACAATCAAATTGGTGAAAACCGGGCAGTAAGAATAGGCGCACGGACTGGACGGATGCGGCGGATTTGCACGAATTTTTTGAAACACGACAAAAGAAAAATCTGTGCAAATCCGCCGCATCCGTCCAGTCCGTGTGCCCATTTTTGCCTCAAATTCAAAACCACATGGACATCGAAACCTTCCGCGAATACTGCCTCTCGAAAAAAGGAACCACCGAGGATTTCCCGTTCGACGAGCACACGCTTTGCCTGCGCGTCATGGGCAAAATCTTCGCCATCACCGGGCTGGACGGGCCGTTCACCGTCAACCTGAAATGCGACCCGGACTTGGCCGTCGAACTCCGCGAACGCCACCCGGAGGTGCAACCGGGCTATCACATGAACAAAAAATGGTGGAACACGGTGGACTTCGAGGGGTCGCTCGGCGATGCGTCACTGAAATCCATGATTGACCATTCCTACGAGCAAGTCGTGAAGGGCCTCAAAAAAAGCGAACGGCTCGCTTTGGAGGCACTTTGAGCAAATTTTAGGGGTCGGGTTGCCGCGCTCGCGCCGCACATCCCTGCCAAAACCGCCATCACATTTTTTCCGGTTTTTTCAGCCTGAAAGGGGCTGCCCAAGCCTGTGACACCGCCCGCACCATTGCACAAAAGCAATGTTTTGCGTGACCTTTGGCTTGCTTTTCAGGGCATTGACCCGATTCGGCACTTCATCTCCTCCCCCCTCCCTGCGTCCCGATCCACCCTATTTTCCGTTTTTCGGGACCAAATGCCCTCCGCCCGGCCCGATTTCATTCCTACGAACACACCCGTCAGCCAAAACCAATCAAGACGAGCAAGCCGGCACAAGCAAGCACACGACCCAGCACAAGAGCATCTCCAAACATTTGATTTTCAAGCACTTGAACTCGGGTTTCGTCCTTTCTTTCCCTGCCCGTTTTGTTTGGCCTTGCAACAAACACACACGCTTTGGCAATGAACAACACGCACGCTTCACGTTTCTCAGCCCTTGCCACCACCCTTTTTTGCCTTTTCATCCTGTCAGCCTTTCGGCCTGCGGATTCCTTCCAGCTCAACATATCCGTCGCATCCACGCCGTCCACCTGCACCAACAACGGCACCGTCAGCATCACCGCGACGGGCGGCAGCGGCAACTACAAGTATAAAATCCAATCGCCCACGCTCACGCTCGGCCCACAGGACTCCAACCAGTTCGTCGGCTTGGCTCCGGGCAGCTACACCGTGACCGTGTTTGACGTGACGAGCGGCGCATCGGCCACCAAATCGGTCACGGTCGGTGGCAACTATGTGCCAATGACACTCAAAATCACGCCCGACTGCACCAGCTTCACGGCGCAGGTGACGGGCGGTTTGGCTCCGTTCAGCTATGCCTTCTCGACGGTCGGGGCGAGCGGGCCGTTCGGTGCCGACCAACAGTCGCCCACCTTTTCGGGGCTTTCTCCCAACGCCTACTGGGTGCGGGCGACGGACGCTTGCGGCAACTCCACTGTCGTGAAAATCCAGTTCCTCGGCAATCCCGGCACGTTCGCGCCGTACTGGTTCCCGACCCAAACGGGCATCAAAGCATGGGCAAACGGGGCCGTTGGGCCGCTCTCGTTCACGCTCACGACGGGGCTTGGCTCGTTCACGAACACGACCGGCGAATTCCTCGAAACGTTGTTCGACTGCTCTCCGGCTACGCTGCTCGTCACCGACGGCTGCCAATCCAAGACCTACACCATAAACCGGACGTTCAATGCCAACCTCGTGTGCGTCAGTTTCCAAGATGGGACGGCGACGGTGAGTGCCTACGGGGGTGTGCCGCCGTATGTGTTCACTTGCACGGCGGGGCCGGACAAAATCACCAGCCCTGACGGCGTTTTCACGAACCTGCCGCTCCAATCCATGCTTTACACTTTCAAAGTGGAGGATGCTTGCGGCAAATTCAAGTCAATGGCCATCGCGCCGTACTCGCTGCGTTTCCCGACCAAGCCCGTTGCCTGCGATGCCGACACGACCACGTTTTGGTTCGAGCGCGGCTGTATGCGCGATGTGTATGCGTTCCCGAATTACACGACCGAATGCACGACCTGCAACACCGTCCCGACGGCCACCGCACCGGGCCTGAACGATACCATTTTCGTCGTCGGGGCCACGCCCGGCCATGTCGTCCTGAAAAGCACGGACAAATGCGGCGATGAGTTCATCTGCCGCGACACGCTGTTTTTGCGCGTGATTGCGGCCTGCGACTCCATCGTGGCCCAACCGATTGACAGTTTCACCTGCAACGACGGCCAAACCTCGCGGCGGCTCATCTCGCTCGAAGGCATGACATTCGACCTCTACGGCCCCGGCGGGGCATTGCTCGCAGCGGGCAACACGACGGGCATTTTCACGGGCTTCACCCAAAAAGGGAACTACCGCGTGGTGGCCCACACGCCCTGCGGCGACTTGGAAGGCAAGGACAAACTGGAAAACCCGAAACCCCTCAACGTCGCGTGGAAAGCCAAAGTCTCCGTGCGGAAAAACCCCACGACAGGTGTTTGCGAGCATTACTACGACCTGCAAATCGAGTTCGACGGCGGCAACTACGTCCTCACAGGTGGCCCGAACAACGTCCAAATCGAAGTCAACGAGGAACTCGCCGAGTGGTACAACTGCGACTGGTTCTTCGAATACGACCTCGCGCCGGGCAATTACACCCTCTGGTCGCGCACCGGTTGCGGTAGCATGGCCATCCCGCTGCCCATGCCGGAATACAAACTGAAGGCCACCGTCCTCTCCGACTGCCCCGGCTCCTCGACCGTCAAAGTTTCGGGCGCACTGACCTACACCGAGTGGAACGCTTGGGCACAAAGCAAGGGCCTCAGCTGGTATCCCGAAGCCTACAACAACGGCTTCAAAGACCACTACACCGTCAACACGAGCGGCGCATCGCCCACTTCGCCGTACACCGGCAACTATACTTTTTACAACGTCAGCCCCGGCGTTTACAATTATTACTTGTACGCACATGGCGGGGCTTGTCCTGTGGACACAGCTACCATTGAAGTGCTAAACCACTCAAAACCAACGCTTTACTTCCCGCCAGCAGTCGTCTGCGACGGCCAAAGCACCGCCACTGCCCATGCCCGAATCCGCGACGGCAAGGCCCCGTTCAGCCTCAAACAGGTCAACTGCAACAACCCAAGCCAAGTGCTGCAATCTTGGCAAACCAGCGACAGCACCTTCGACATCGCCAACCTGCCGCTCGGCTACCAGTGTTTCCGCCTGACCGATGCTTGCGGCAACAGCGCGGACTACAACGTCTTCGTCGGCTATCTGAACAACAACATCGCCTATAAGGTCGTCTGCCCCAACCTACTCGAACTTTCCGTGGACAGCCTGCCCGCCACCTACATCTGGCGCGACGAATCCGGCACCACCATCGGCTACGGCAGCCGCCTCCAACTCCCGATACCACCGACGGAGCGGACATTTTCCGTCAGCGTCCTCCTCGAAAATTGCGTCGTGGAGCGCAGCGTCACCGTCCCCGCGCAGCAAGGCTTGGATTTCCAACTGACCCCCGCGAACGACCTCCGCATCTGCGGCGGCAGCTCGGCCACCATCACGGCCGTCGGGAACAACATGGAGGACAACACCCTCATCTGGAGCAACGGCTCTTCCGGGACGAGCATCACCGTGACCGAACCCGGCGTGTATGCCGTGACCGTCACCAATCCGGGCGGATGTACCATGACCGACCAGCGCACCGTCACCTTCTCGCCCGTCCAAACCCCGGCCATCACCGGCTCCACCGAAATCTGCGCCGGACAAACCGCCACACTCGCCGTCACGGGCACTTATGCCCAGTACCTCTGGGCCAACGGCACCCAAACCGCCGAACTGAACATCCAAGCACCCGGCACCTACACCGTGACCGCCACCGACGCGGAGGGCTGCGAATGGACAAACACCTTCACCGTCACCGAACGGCCCGCCCCTTCCGTGCAAATCGCGGGCGAAACCGAAATCTGCGCCGGCCAAACGACCCAGCTTGCCGCCACCGCCGGCTTCCCAAACTACGAATGGTCGAACGGGCAAACCACGCCCACGATTGAAGCCGGCAACGGCGACCACAGCGTGACCGTCACCGACGCATACGGCTGCCGAGGCACCGCCACTTTTGCCGTCGCCGAAATCCCCTCGCTCAACCTCACGCTGCCCGCAAACGTGAAGGCCTGCAACGGTGCGCCCGCCTCCGTTTCGTTCTCCGTGCCGGGCGCGGCGACGGCCAACGGCACGGCGTTTTGGACGACGGCTTCGGGCGCGTTGCTCACGAGCACCGTCTCGAACGGCCAGAGCGAACTGATTTTTTCGCCCAATGCCGACCCATTCGTGCGGCTCGATTCCCTGCAAATCACAGGTCTGGATTGCGGCATTTCGGGCCTGCCCGCCATCGTCGAAATTTCGGAAAACACGGTTTTGGCCGAAATCGCGGGCGATTTTGACCTCTGCGCGGGCGAAACGGGCTATTTGGCGAGTGCCACCGCATTTGCCCAATACCAATGGTCAACGGGCGAGCAAACCCAACAAATCGCCATCACCAGCGGCGGCAGCTACGCGCTGACCGTCACCGATGCGGACGGCTGCACAGGCACGGCTGCCCAAGTTTTGGTCAACGAACACGCCGCGCCTGCGCCGCAAATCACCGCCAGCGCGAACGCCATTTGCCCCGGCCAAACCGCCACGCTCGCAGCCGATGCGGGTTTTGCCAAATACGCATGGTCGGACGGCACCGCCGAACCCGCCATCCAAGCCGAGCCGGGCATCCACGTCGTCACCGTGACCGACGCTTGGGGCTGCGAGGGCAGCGCGACTTTCACGCTGGAAGCCCTCCCGCAGTTGACAGTAGAATTGCAACCCGACCCGTCGGCCTGCAAGGGCGATGAAGTCCAAATCACCTGCACGGTCAGCGACCCGGCTGCAAACGGCACAGCGTTTTGGACGCTCGGCAACGGGCAGGTGTCCACCACGCCCATTTTGCAGGGCCAAAGCGTGCTGAGTTTTTCGGCGGATTCGTCCACCATCGTGCGGCTGGATTCTGTGCAAATCTCTGGGGCCGGGTGTCCGGTCGAAGGTTTGCCCGCCGAAACGAGCTCCGATGCGGCCGTCCTGCAACTGAATATTTCCGCAGAAATCCGCCCGAACGGCCTGCCCATCAGCTGTTTAGGGGCGAACGACGGCATCGTTCGCGCCGAGGCCGTGCAGGGCAAGGCTCCGTTCGACTTCGAGTGGGAGGATGGCTCTACTGCCACCCTGCGCGAAAACCTCGCGCCGGGCGTGTACCAACTGACCATCACCGATGCCAACGATTGCCAAGC
>JBKBIC010000085.1:0-19528 GCA_046299435.1 Saprospiraceae bacterium | reverse complement strand
CATTTCCCTGATTGTTGGCTTGACGTGGTGGGGTTGCGCGGGCATGTGTAAGTACTATACAGATTTTTTTTAATAGTTGGCAATCCCCCCGTTCGCAGCAACCGCACCTCGCCGAGCACATTCCCACCTTCATTGCGTCACAGGGCGCACGGCAAACCCCGCCTTTTTTAGCAGCCGCAGCACGCCTTTTTGCCCTGACAAGTGCCCGGCCCCGATGGCGCAAAACAGCGGTCGCCCGGCAGCGATGTCCGCGAATCGCTTGGCCATCAATTCATTTCGTTCGTAAAGCAAGATTTGGCGCAGGCCCTTCGCGTCGCGTTTGGCGGCGCGGCAGAGTTGCTGCAAATCGCCGCGCTGGTACCATTCGGTCATTTTTCGGAGGTGCCGACGGTAGCGCATGGGCTTTTTGAGCAAGGAGGCCAAGTTTTTGGCGTGCGTTTCGAGCGGGATGCGCCGCACGATGTCCATTTGCTCCGCAAAAGTTTCCACGCCCGTGCAGGTTTTGCCTGTCGCCTGTGCGATTTGCCAGAGCGTCTCGTCGAGCGAGTGGGGCATATCGTTGGCCAAAAATGCCTGCGTCACGGCGGTCGAGGCGGCCATCGGGTGCTGGTCGAGGAACATCCCGATGGGCAGCCGCAGCTGCTTTTTGCACATCCTTTCGAGCGATTTCCAGGCGTTTTTTGGCAGCAAATCGGGTAACTGGATGCCATCGGGCAGGCGCAGGGTGGCCTCCATCGCGGCTGCGTCCATTTCCGAAAAATCGAACTCGGTCGCAAACACGGCGCACTCGGCCAAGTGTTTTTGGGCCAAATCCAGCCATCCGAAACCGCGTTCGTCGCGGACGTGGATGGTGCCGAACAGGTACGAGGGCGCGTTGCCATTGGGCGGCGCGATGCGCCAGAGCAAAGTGTTTTTTGCCATTTTTTGCGTGGTTTGGAGGGGTTTGGGTTGTCTCGGAAAGCAAAAAGGGCGGCGACTCAACCGTCGCTGCCCGTGTGTTTTTTCTGTTCGACCTGCTCCATCAGCGGTTTGAATTTTTCGTCAATATGCTGCTTGAACCACGCATCCACGATGTCCTTTCGGAACCGCCATTCCTTGCCGATTTTGGCCGCCGGGATTTTGCCCGTCTGCGCCCAAGTGTAAATCGTCTGGGGCTGCATTTTCAGGTATTTGGCGACCTCTTCGAGGGTCAGGATTTCGTCCATAAGTCGTTGATTTTTAGAGTGCGGTGGGGGCAGTGGGCAGTTTGCGCTGGGTAGTTTCAACAGTCCGCCCATTACCTGCTGCGAACTGTGCAAACTGCCCACTGCAAACTATCTCAGAGTCCCATCAAATTGCCGAAAGCGGCGAGCAGCGTCGCGTAAATGTTGCCTTGCGTGTCGTTGCGGAACCACTCGAAAACCATCTCCTTGTTGCCGATGAACGGGCGCAGGTTCCATGACAGTTGGATGCCGACAAAGGCAAGGATAAAAATCCAGACGCGGAACACGGCAAGGCCGGTTTTTGGGTAGATGTTGTTCGTTTCGCAGGCCATTTTCAGGGCTTCGGCCACCGTCCGCATGCTCCAAAAACCGGCGAACGCAAAGATGCCAAAATGCAGCAGCTGCAAAAAAGTGTACGGGCTGCCCGACATCTGGAAAAACAACGAAATGGGCGCGAACGCCACCAAAATCGTGGTGAACATGACGAAACCGCTCAGCAACATGACGACTAGCTGGCGCAGCGTCATTTTGGAGCCGAGCAAAAGCTGCACGATGTAGAACGACGGGAAGCAAATCGCCAGCGTCAGGAAGACGAGCGCGGGCAATTTCATCGCGGACGAGAGCGATTGCCACGCGCCGTTGTAGCTGCCCATGATGAGGCCGTAGGCTGCCCCCGACGCGAAAATCAGGGAAACTTGCCCTCGGATGATGTGATTGGGATAACCGTCTGCGCCGACTTTTTCAAAGTAGGCATCGCGGTTTTGGAAGACCTCGAAGGCGAGTTGCAGCGGGTGCGCGGATGTTTGCATGAGCGAAAATTTTGGTGAAAAAATCGTTTTGCACACTTAACGCAAACGGTCATGTTTTCGCTGTTTGTTGCTGTTTGTTGTTGTTTGAAATTTTTTTATGCTGGTTTTGGGCAGGTTTTCAAATTTGAAAAAACAGCCATGAACCGGGTACTTTTGCGGCGGGCTGGTCGGGCAGTCGGTTGGGATATAAGGACTAACCGACTATTCGACTAACCAACTAATCAACAACCAAAACTGATTCACCCATGCACAAACTCAATCTGCTTGTTTTAATCCTTGCCCTGACGACCGTTTTTTCCTGCCAAAAAGACGACCCGCCCGTCGCGCCGCCCGCGAAAACACCGTTCGAGGTGGTCATCCAAAACGATATTTCAGAACTGACGGCCCGGCACGCCGCGTGGCTGAGCGGCGAAAACGGTGCAATCCTCGCTTTCCGTTGGCTGGGCGGCAACGACACGACCCGGCTCGTAATCCCGGATTTCGCAGAAAATACACCTGCGCCAGACCTGACCATCGCCAAAATCACCGTCGCGGCGGGCAACATGGTCAGCGACACGACCGTCTCGCTGAAAACCTATACGGCGGTGCGGCACGGCGACCTCGTGCGGCTGCGCGAACTCGAATACCGCCAAACGACGCTTTTCAATGTCATTTTCACGAACATCACCTCGCTTGATAGCATCATCGTGCCCGACGGGCTGACGTTTGCGCGGCCCGGCTGGTGGAACAATTACAACGGCCTGTATCAAGTGCAGCACAGTGGGCAAATCTGGCTGCGGCTCCGGTTCAATGGCGACCCGGCTTGGCGATATTTGGCGTTCGACAACGTGAGTGGCGACAAAATCGAGACGACTGTTGACCCGAACATCCTGCCCATCGAAGCATACCCGACCCCGATTCAACTGCCGTTCACGGCGGCTTGGAAATACCGCGTGGACGGCGTGACCGATGCAGCCAGCCAACGCTTCATCCCGCTGGGCGACCTGAACCGCGCACCCGGCGGCGCGTCGCCTGTTTTTGACAAATTGGAGGTGTTTGAGCCGGTGACTTTTGACCCGGTCGCGCCGCCCGTTGTGCCGTATTCGGGCTATCGGCTGCGGCTCGCGGGCACGAGCACAGAGGGCGAAGGCTATGTTTTTGACCAATTTTTGGACAAAATTCCTGCCGCTATGCCGCCCGCCAATTTCTCGCTGAACGCGCTGGGCTTCGGCGACAACCGCTTCGCGGGCGCGGGCACATCGGCTGATTTTGAGGCACTTGTGCTTATGCGCCGCAACTCGCCGCCCGATCACGCGCCCGTCGTCGAGTGGGAGGTACACGTCAGCCCGAAACCTGTGGTGTCGTATCTGTTGCCCGATGTGCCGACGGATTTGGGCAAACTTTTCCCGGATTTGAAAAACTACAATTTCAGCCAGACCGTCCGCGCACGGGCGGAGGACTACCAGACGCTGCCCAGCTATCGCGCCGTGTTGGAGAAGATTTTTGCCAACGATGACCCGTTCTGGCAAGCCAAAGGCGGCCTGATTGGGAAGGAGAAAAGTCTTTAGTCAGTTAGTCGGTTGGTCGGTTAGTCCTGAAAACCAACCGACTAACCGACCGACCGACTAACCCGACTAACCCGACTAAAGCCCAATCTGATGCAGCTCGCTGTCGGGGATTTTCAGACCGTGCTGCCGGGCGAGCGCGATGTCCTGCCGGGCGGCGGTTTTGTTGCCGAGCAGGGATTGGGCGCGGGCGCGTTCAAAATAGGCCAAGTGCTGGTCGGGGTTCAGTTCGATGGATTTCGTCAGGTCGGCGATGGCGCCTTGAAAGTCTTTGAGGGCGTTTTTGCTCAGGCCACGCTCGTAATATATGGTGTGGTTGTACGGGTCGAGTTCGAGGATTTTGGTCAGGTCGGCCACTGCCATGTCGTACCGGTTGAAGTTGTACCACAGCAGCGAGCGGTTCATGTAGGAGTTTTTGTTCTCTGGTTCGAGTTTGATGGCCTCGTTCAAATCCTGCAGAGCGGCCTCGTTTTGGCCCAAAGCGGCGAGTGCCGCGCCCCGGTTGGCGAGGATTTCGGAGCGGTCTTTGGGTTTCAGGTTGGCACCGCCGAGGCCGGTCGTGTAGTCGGCGATGGCTTTTTCCACCAAATCGCGCTGGCGGCCTTTGTATTTGCCCGACATGGCCATGTCGAATTGCGTTTTGCCCCGGCTGTTGTAGTGTTCGTTGGCTTTGGGGTTGATTTGCAGGGCTTTCGTGTAATCGGCCAGCGATTGCTCGAACGCGCCTTTTTCGCGGTAATAGTGCGCCCGGTTGCCCCATGCCAGCGAGATGGACGTGCCCTCGAACTTGATGACGTGCGACCAGAGCGTTTCGCCGTTTTCCCAGATTTTGATTTGCCGCCAAGTCAGCAGCGCGAACACCGCGAGTGCCGCACCGAACACGCCCCGCAGCGTCGGGAGCCGGGCGGGGTTTTCGCGTTCGGTTTTGTCCCAGAGCCACGCGGCGAGGAAAAAGAAGCCGAAATACGGCACATAAGTGAAGCGGTCGGCCAAAAAGCCCTGCCCGGCGGGTTTCCATTGGAGCAGGAAAACGACGTTGAACAGGAAAAAACCGATGGCAAAGACCAGTGCGGGCATCCGCTTTTTCAGGTAAAGCCAAATCGCCAAGCCCACCACGCCGAAGAATACGAGCGGCGCGGCGTAGGCCATCTGCGGGAATTCTTGGTCGTAGGGGTACAGCGGCGACATGGGGTAGGGGATGAGCAGTTTTTGAAGGTACACGGCGAACGAGTACGAGCCGATGCACAGGCGTTGCAGCCCGCTGAAGCCCGTGATGTCGTCGGTGGAGCCGGTCGTGTTCAGGGTGTGGATGTTGGCGAGGCCGATGAGCAAGGCCATGATGCCGAAAGGCAGTTTTTCGACGATGAAACTCTGCACGTCCCATTTCCGACCGACCCAAAAATCCACCAAATACATGCTGAGGACGAGCGTCACGGCCTGCACTTTCGAGAGGTGCGCGAGCGCGGCGAGCAGCACGATGACCAAATATGTGCCCACGCGCCGCTCGCTGGCCGCCGTCCGCACCCAGCGGACGTAGTACATGAGCGCGGCAAAAAAGAAAATGGCGAACAGCACGTCCTTCCGTTCCGTCGCCCAAGCCACCGATTCCACGCGCATCGGGTGGATGGCGAACAAGGCCCCGCCGAGCAAGGCCCCGTTGCGCCCGATGCCCAAGTGCAGCAAAAACCGCACGACGAAAAACACCGTGCCGAGGTGCAGCAGTAGGTTGATGAGGTGCGTGAAATGCGGGTCAAACTTGCCGAGCAGCATCTTTTCGATGCCGAAAGTGAGGATGGGCAGCGGGTTGTAGTTGCCGATGACGTTGCCCTTGTCCAGCGAAAAGATGTTGGCGATGCTCTGGGCGTTGATGTGTTGGAGGTTCGGGTTTTCCGCGATGTTCGGCGCGTCGTCCCAGTTGACGTATTCGTGGAAGACAGACGGCGCGTAAATCAAGGCTGCCAAGCCCAGCATCACGAGGGTGGGCATGAGCCAACCCGCTGGTTCCCAGGCATTTGCGGGCTGAGCGGTGGCTATGGTGGCTGTTCTTTTCGGTTGGGACTGGGTGGTTTGCGGGCGGTTGGGTGTATTCTTTTTTGCCATGCGTGGTCGGGAAAATTGTCGGCAAATGTAGTGCGGACTTGGAAGACGGGCGGCCAGACTTCACGCGCTGCGGTCGGCGAAAGCGAGTGCCGCAAGGATATCGGCTTTCGAGATCTCCGGGAAATCCTCCATGATTTCCTCGAAAGACATTTCAGCGGCCAGCCAGCCGAGGATGTCCTGTACTGTGATTCGGGTGCCTTTGATACATGGCTTTCCAAACCGGATTTCTGGATTGATAGAGATGTGTTCGCGCCAAGCAGTCATAAATTCCATGTGTTTTATGGGCAAATGTAATGTGGTTTAGTCCGACACGAATTGCTATTTACCCCCCAAACCAACCGCCCCAAACACACGTTCCGACGAAACCTTTATCTACTTTTGCGGTTCAAAATGCGCCTGTTTGGCAGGCTGCATCTGTCAAATTCAAATTTTCGCCTAACCAAAAAGCGGGCACCCACGCCTGTCATCCCACCACTCAAATCATGACTGCCACCGCAGAACTCACTGACAATCTTCAACTTATCCGCGAAAGTGCCCGCGATTTCGCCGAAACCCACATTCGTCCCTACGTCATGGAATGGGACGAGGCACAGCACTTCCCGATGGAAATGTTCCATCAAATGGGCCAATACGGTTTTCTCGGTGTGCTCGTGCCGGAGGAGTACGGCGGCGCGGGCTTGGGCTACCAAGAATACACGACCATCATCGAAGAAATTGCGAAGGTCTGTGGCTCCATCGGGCTGTCGGTTGCGGCGCATAACTCGCTGTGTACCAACCACATCCTGTCGTTCGGCAACGAAGAGCAGAAGCAAAAATACCTGCCGCTGCTGGCCTCCGGCGAGTGGATTGGCGCGTGGGGCCTGACCGAGCCGAACACCGGCAGCGATGCGATGCGGATGAAATGCGTGGCCGAGCGCGACGGCGACTACTTCGTGCTGAACGGCTCCAAATCGTGGATTACGCACGGCAAAAGCGGCCATGTCGCGGTGGTCATCGCCCGCACGGGCGAGCTGCTGGACAGCCGGGGCATGACTGCCTTTGTCATCGAGCGCGGCACACCGGGCTTCATGGCGGGCAAAAAAGAGAACAAACTCGGCATGCGGGCCAGCGAAACGGCGGAATTGATTTTCGACAACTGCCGCATCCACAAGTCGCAAGTGCTCGGCAACGAAGGCGACGGCTTCATTCAAGCTATGAAAATCCTCGACGGCGGCCGCATTTCCATTGCGTCGCTCGCGCTCGGCATCGCCAAAGGAGCCTACGAAGCCTCGGTCAAATACGCCAAAGAACGCCAGCAATTCGGCCAGCCGATTGCCCATTTTCAGGGCATCGCGTTCAAATTGGCCGACATGGCCACCAAAATCGAGGCCGCCGAACTGCTCACCCGCCAAGCAGGCGACCTCAAAAATCGCGGCCTGAAATGCACGAAACAGGCGGCGATGGCCAAGTATTACGCCTCCGAAATTTCAGTGGAGGTCTCCACCGATGCCGTGCAAATCTTCGGCGGCTACGGCTACACGAAGGATTTTCCGGTCGAGAAATTCTACCGCGACTCCAAGCTCTGCACCATCGGCGAAGGCACTTCCGAAATCCAGAAACTGGTCATTTCGCGGGAAGCGTTGAAAGGTTGAAAAGAGGAGGGGTTGAAAAGTTGAATCAAGCCAGTTCAACTTTTCAACCCCTCCTCTTTTCAACTCAAATCACCCGCCCCGCCCCGGCGTACACATTGCATTTGGCCCCGCGCAGGAAACCCACGAGCGTCATCCCGCTTGCCTCGGCCAGTTCCACTGAAAGGCTCGAAGGTGCGCCCACCGCCGCCAAAATAGGGATGCCCGCCATGCTCGCTTTTTGCACCAGCTCGAAGCCCGCCCGCCCGCTCACGAGCAAAATATATCGGCTCAATGGCATAGAAAGCCCGCCGCGCAAGGCCGCGCCGATGACTTTGTCCACCGCGTTGTGGCGGCCCACGTCCTCGCGCAGCAAAACCAAGCGACCGTTTTCATCAAAAAGCCCCGCCGCGTGCAGCCCTCCGGTGGCCTCGAACGCCGCCTGTGCCGCCCGCAATTTTTCGGGCAAACCGAAAATGACCGCCCGCAAAACCTTCGGCTCGCCGGGGATTGGTCGGAAACAAGCGACGGTTTGCACCGCGTCCAGCGAGGCTTTGCCGCACACGCCGCAGCTCGACGTAGCGTAGAAATTTCGCTTAAACTGCTGAAAATCAATCGAAAGCGTCGGGCGCAAATCCACCAGTACCCGGTTCTCGTCCACGAACCGGATGCTCACGATGTCGCCTGCATCCGCCACGATGCCCTCAGTGAACAGGAACCCGGCGGCCAGTTCGAAGTCGTCGCCCGGCGTTCGCATGGTCACGGCCAGCGATTCGCGGCGGTGCGCTGCACCCGCGCCCGTGCCGAGCAGGATTTCCAGCGGTTCCTCGCGCACGAGTTGGTCGGGCATCGTTGCCGAGCCGTCGGCGGTGATTTTGTGGATTTGGACAGTGGTAATTTTCATCGGACTATTTTTGTGGCAAAACAAGGTAGGACGGAAAAACGGATGAAACGGATTTCCCGAAGGGATGCCTTTGGCAGGACAGATTGAACCGGATAATTTTCAAAAAATCAGTTCAAATCCGCCCCATCCGTTTCATCCGTTCGACAATCCTATCTCACCTGCTCAACTATGAAAATTCGTTGCGAAAACAACAGCATCCGGTTCCGCCTCCGAAAAAGCGAACTGTCCCAACTCCGCGCTGGCGACAGCGTCCGAACCGAAGTGTTTTTCCAGACTGGCCTCGGCTTTTCGTGGGAACTGTGGATTGACACCGCCGCCGAAACCGCACGGGCGACCGGCTACGGCAGCCACGTTGCGGTGGCTTTGCCGCTCGAAATGGCGATGCAATGGATTGATTCTGAGCAAGTTGGCATCGAATTTTCCCAACCGATTGACCGCGACCAACGCCTGCACGTCCTCATCGAAAAAGACTTCCCGTGCAAAGACCGCCCCGGCGAGGACAAGTCGGATTTTTTCGCGGAACTGGCCGCCGAAAAGCCAGCCGTGTGCTGAACCTCTCTGCGCGCTTCGTGCCCCTGTGTTCAATTTCAAACACAGAGGCACGGAGCGCACAGAGAACTTTTCGTGGAAAATCCGGTTTTCCATTCGCAGACAGGCTCGATTTCAGAAACCGAACACCCTATTTTTTCACCCAAAACCACATTTTTTTAATGTCAGACAAGAAAAAGAAGAAAGGCGGCAAACGATTGACCGCCCAAGAACTCCAAATCCAAGCCCTCCGTTTCCTGCTCGCCCACCCGAAAAAACGGTACACCGCCGGACAAATCACCCAGCATTTACAGGTCGAAAACAGCAAGGACTCCGCCGAGCACGCCCTGCGCCAACTCGTGCAGGCAGGCTCCGTGTTGGATTTCGGAGAAGGCAAGTACGGCGTGGCACTTGGCCGCTTGACCGTCGAGGATGCGATAGAACCCGTTGAAAACCAGTCGGTTGGCAAAAAAGAAAAGGCCCCCAAATCTTTGCGAAACACCAAGCACGAAACACCAAACACCAAACACGAGACACGACACTCGAAACCCAAAACCCAAAACTCAAAACTGTACGAAGGTCGCATGGACATGACACGCACGGGCGCGGGCTACCTCGTGACCGATGCGTTGGACACCGATGTTTTCATCGGCATCAAGCACATGGGCGGCGCATTGAACGGCGACACGGTGCGGGTGCAGCTCTTCCCGAAACGCCCCCGCCGACGCGGCGAACCGGAGCGCAAGCCCGAAGGCCAAGTGGTGGAAATCGTGCAGCGGGCCACCGAGCATTTTCTCGGAACCATCCGAAAAAGCCGCAAATACGCCCTGTTTTTGCCCGACAACCCGCTGATGCCGATTGATATTTATGTGCCGCTCGAAGATTGCGCCGATGCCCGCGACGGCGACAAAGTGGTGGTGCGCGTGACCGATTGGCAGCAGGGCACAGGTCGCGTACCGCTTGGCAAGGTGACGCAGGTGCTGGGCGCAGTCGGCGGCCACGATTTTGAGATGAAAAAAATCCTCATCAATCAGGGTTTCGACCTTGAACACACGCCCGAAGCACTGGCCGAGGCCGCCGCGATTCCGCTCGACATCAGCCCGCAAGAGACCGCCCGCCGCCGGGATTTTCGTGATACATTGACGTTCACGATTGACCCGGAGGACGCGAAAGATTTTGACGACGCGCTGAGTATCAAGCAGTTGGACGACGGCAAACTCGAAATCGGAGTCCACATCGCCGACGTGACACACTACCTGAAACCCGGCACACCGCTCGACAAAGAGGCGTTCAAGCGCAGTACGAGCGTCTATTTGGTTGACCGCGTGTCGCCGATGCTGCCCGAAAAACTCTCGAACAACCTTTGCTCGCTGGTGCCCCACGAGGACAGGCTGACGTTTTCGGCGGTCTTTGTTTTTGACCAAAAGGACAAAATCGTGTCGCGCTGGTTCGGCAAAACGGTCATCCATTCGGCCAAGCGATTCAGCTACGAGGAAGCCCAGACCGTGCTCGAAGGCAAGCCCGCCGAGTCGGTGGCCGGGCTGGAAATTTTCCCGCAACTCGATTGGGCCTTGAAATCGCTGAACCGCATCGCCAAAAAAATGCGGAAGGAGCGCGAGCGCAACGGCGCGATTGGCTTTGAAACGGAGGAAGTTAGGTTCCGCTTGGCACTCGACGGCACGCCCATCGAAGCCTTCGTGAAAGAGCGCAAAGACGCACACCTGCTCATCGAGGATTTCATGTTGCTGGCCAACAAAGAGGTCGCGCTGTTCATTGACCAAAAGGCAAAAGCCGCACAGGAAATCCCGTTCGTCTATCGCGTCCACGATTTGCCGGACATGGAAAAAGTGGCCGAGTTCGCCCGTTTTGCCGCTGAACTGGGCTACAAAATGCAGATTGACACGCCCAAACAAATCGCCCAAGCCTACAACGGCCTGATGAAAGCCACCCAAAAAGACGAACGCCTGAAACTCCTCGAGCCACTCGCCATCCGCACGATGGCAAAGGCCGTGTACTCGACCCAAAACATCGGGCACTACGGCCTGGGGTTCACGCACTACACGCACTTCACCTCGCCGATTCGACGCTACTCGGACGTGCTGTCGCACCGCATTTTGGAAGGAAACTTGGATGGCCGCACCCTTCGGATTGACAAATCCAAACTCGAAGAACAGTGCAAGCACATCAGCAACCAAGAGAAAAAAGCCGCCGACGCGGAGCGCGAATCGGTCAAATACAAACAGGCCGAACTCACGCAACGTCAACTGGGTCAAGTGTTTACGGGCATCGTCACAGGCATGGTGGAGCGTGGGATGTTCGTCGAGTTGCCCGGCTCGAAAGCCGAAGGCATGGTGGCTTTCCGCGATTTGGCCGACACCTATATCCTCCAAAACGGCAATCTCTCGGCCAAGGGCTTGCGCTGGGGCCGCGTGTTCAAGATGGGCGACTGGGTGCAGGTGCGCGTGGTCGGCGTGGACTTGCAGAAGCGGCAGATTGAGCTGGAATTGCAGGAGTGATTTTTATTCAGAACCCGTTTACTTTCGCTCAAAATTTTTCAAAAATGACAGCAGCCATCGCAGTTCAGGAACGGTTGTTTTCCATCGCGGAATACCTCGAACGAGAGGAAAAATCCGAGGTGAAACACGAATTTCAAAACGGAAAAATCATCGAAATGGCGGGCGGAACTTTCAAGCACAACAGGATCTCGGCACGCATCATCCGGGCTTTGGAAAACTTTTTCATCGAGAAAAAGAAGCCTTGCTTCACACTCACGAGCGACCAAAAAGTTTACATCCCGGCAACCAATCGGATTGTTTACCCTGATGGGGTCGTCGTTTGCGAAAAACCGGAGGGGCTTTTCAACGACCCGCTCGTGCTGACCAACCCGACGCTCATCGTGGAGGTGCTGTCAGAGTCAACCGAGGCGTACGACCGGGGCCGGAAGTTCGACAACTACTGCTCCATCCCGTCGTTCCGCGAGTACCTGCTGCTCGACCAAGAACGCCCATACGCAGAGGTTTTTTACCTGCACGACCCCGAAACCGACCTCTGGAAAATCACCCGCGCCTCTGGTTTGGAAGCGAGTATTTACCTGCAAACCATTGATTTTCAGTTGCCTTTGCGTGAAGTGTACGCTTTCATGGAAGGCGAATCGGCTTGATTTTGCTCGCTCAAAAACCCAGATAAAACGCCCCCGTCAGCCGCCGAAACTCGTCCGAAAAACTGCCGCCCGCCGCGTGAATTGTCAGTTCGGCGCGTTCGAGAAACGGCGGTTCGTGGCGGAATTCGAGCAGTACACGCTCCACAGGTTTGCCCGTTCGGCTGCGGACTTCCAAGATTTTCGAGAAAAAAAGCCCTTGCACGGTGGCCAGTTCGCACAGGAACTGGCCCTCTTTTTTGGGCAAAATGGCCGAGAACCGCCCGCCCGGAGCCAGCAGTTTTTGGACGGCGGTCAGCAAATCGGCGGGCGGCAGGCTGCCGATGTGCCGCGTCACCTGCCGTTCGGCGACGGGCGAGACGACGTTTTCGGAGAAAAACGGCGGGTTGCTGACGATTGCATCAAATTGGCAATCAACGCTTTGTGCAAAATCCTGCACGGACTGCCCCGCCACCGAAAGCCGCGCCGACCAATCCGAATTGGCAAAATTCCGGGCCGCGCAGGCCGCCGAAGGCGCGTGGATTTCCACGCCCAAAATGTGCGCCGCCGGATTGCGCTGGGCCAGCATCAAAGCCACCAAGCCCGTGCCCGTGCCGATGTCGAGGATGTTTTTGGCCTCGTAAACATCGGCCCACGCGCCGAGCAGCACACCGTCGGTGCCGACCGGGTGCGCCGCGCTCGCTTGTTCAACGGCGAATCTTTTGAAACGGAACGGCTGCGAATCGGCCATTTTCGGTCAAGATTTTGGCGAAATACAACCCGTCAGGCAAAGATTCGACAGGCAAAAACAGCCCTTCGCCGCTGGCGAACTGCCGGACAAGATGGGTTTTCCCAGCAGAGTCGAGCACTTCCACACGGGTTTTGCCCGTGATTTTTTGCCCCGCGAGGATGGCGATGGAGGTCGCTGCGGGGTTCGGGAACACTTCAAACCGTTGGTCGTCAATGGTTTGTGTGGACGATTGTTTGTCAATCCAGTAGTCGAATTCCTGCCGATACATTCGGGCGATGGCTGCATCATGGATGACGAGCGTGTTCTCGTCGTTGCCGGTGTCGGCGGCATTCGACCAGTTGTGAGAGCCGGTGACGACGGTCGGGTCGGAGGTGGCCAACGTCGCGTCGGCCACGCCGTATTTGTGGTGGACGGTTTCGGGTTTGGTGTCGCCGACGACTGGCACGCCGTTGTTGAGCAAAAACAGGTATTCGGAGCCGTTGTCGTTCCAGTTGTCAATGATGCCCCGGCAGGTCACGCCCGCGTTGTGGCGTTCGACGATGGTCTGCGCCAAATCGTCTTTTGTGAAGGTGAGCAGGGAGAAAAACAGGTCGTCCTCGGCAGATTGGAGCACGCGGTTGATTTGGGTGTTGGTCTGGTCGGACGGCGAAAAATAGCACTCGACCGGGATGCCGCCGATGATGAAACGGTGCGGCGTGTCGTCTTTTTTGGCCGCGCCAAAACGGGCTTTCGAGGCATCGGGCTGCGGGCCTGCGCTGCCCCACATTTCGTTGAATTCCAACTCGTAAGTACGCGCAAGCGATTGGTCACGAATGAACAACGTATTGTTGAAATCGTCTTTCATGTTGCTTGTCGTCCAGTTCAGAGAGCCTGACATGACCCAGCTGGCATGGGTTTCGTCGGCATCAATCACCATGAATTTGTTGTGCATCAGGTTGTTGTCGTTGCCATAGACGACGGGAAAGGGCGGGGGCGGGTTGAGTGCCGGGCTGCTACCTTCCTGCGAGGCGACGTAGCGCACGCGCACGCCCCGGTTGTGAGCCGCGACGAGGGCGTTGGTGATGTCCGTGCGGTTGTTGTTGTACATCGCCACGTCAATCGTGCGGTTGGCCTGTTGGATGCGGTCGAGCGTGGCGGCGAGCACCTCGTCGAAGCTGTCGCCGTCCGGGATTTCGGGGCCGGGTGCGGCGTGGTTGAACCAAACTTGGATTTGGTTGGTGGAAAGGCTGCGTGTGGCCATCGGCACGATGTCGGAGGCGGCGGTCTCGGCGTTGTGCGTGGCGAGGGCCTGCGTCCAGTAAATGGTGCCGGGTTGGAGGCCGCTCAGGTTGACGGTGTGCGCCGTGCCGCTGCTCGGCGATTGGGTTTCGTAAATCAAATTATCGGGCGAGGTGCCGTATTTCAGCACCGAGAACGACGGCAAATTGGTTGACCACGAGACCGTGAAACCGTCGGTTTGGAGGTTCGTCTGGTCGGGCCTTTGCACGATGTGGAAACAAGAGTGCTGCTCCACGATGTCGTCCTCTGTGCGCGGAAGCAGTTGATAACCATTGTATTGCGAGAGGATGGCGGTTAGTTGCACGGAACCAGTCGGGACGCTGTCGCCGATGATTGGGCTGGTGTTGCGGAGGAAAATGACGCTTTCGCCGCCGTCGGGGTCGTTGACGGTATAGGTTTTCGAGATGGCGAACGTGCTGAACGAGGTGTTGAACGTGATGCATTCCAAGCGCACGAGTTGGCTCTCCAAATCTTCGGAAAGCAGGGCGAGGCCGGTCACGGGTTTTGGGTCGGGCAGCGGATTGCCGGAGGAGACGACCGTGTAGGCCGTGATGGGCGAGATTTCCAAAAGGCCGTTGAAATCCACGAGCTTGCCGGTGACTTCGAGCAGGTCGCCGGTGGTGACGCTCGCCTCGAAACCGGGCGCAGAGCCGGTGCCGGGAAACGCACCGATGCCCGCCGTCGCGTCCTGCAAATAGCGGATGCGGCCCAGTTCCGCGCCGCTGGTCACGATGCCGCGCACGGTCACTTCGGAGCCGAGGGGCGTTTGGCGGGCGGTGGCGATGTCAATGATTTGAGAAAAAAGTAAGTTGGGCAGGAATAGGAGTGCGGCAAAAAGGGAGCGAGCAATTGGTTGTTTCATGCGTTTGGGCAACGGCCCGGATTTTTTCAAGTGACTGAAAGACAATGTGTTCGGTGTGGTGAGGCAACACTTTTCGGGAGGTATGCGTTTCTGGCCGCGACGTTCGGCAATGCCGCAAAGGTACGCGGGCAGCCGCCAAACGCACGGCCAACTTTGGTCGCCGATGAGCTAAGTTTTCGTTCGGCCAAAAGTTCGGGGCTTGCCCTTTCGGGGGCGTTTTTGGAAAAAAAACATACTTTTGCGGCCTTATGAAAAAAACGGCAGGTTGGCTTTTACTCGTCGCGCTGGTGTTCGCGGCATCTTGCAAGAGCAAATTCGAGGCGATACGCCAGAGCGGCGACGCGGATTTGATTCTGAAAAAAGCCTTCGAGTTTTACGAAAAAGAGGAATACCTCAAAGCCCAAACGCTGTTCGAGCTGGTGCTCAACACCGTGAAAGGCAGCAAGGAGGCCGAAAAAGCCTACTTCGAGTACGCTTATTGCCACTATTATTTGAAGGAGTACCTGCTGGCGGCTTACTATTTCAAGAACTTCGCCAACACGTTCACGGCCTCGTCGTACCGCGAAGAAGCGGCCTTCATGTCGGCCTACTCGAACTATCAGCTCTCGCCGACGTTCCGCTTGGAGCAATCGAACACGGTCAAGGCCATCGAGGAGTTCCAGATTTTCGTCAACCTTTTCCCCGACAGCAAGCGCGTGGACGAGTGCAACAAGTTGATTGACGAGTGCCGCCGCAAATTGGAGGAAAAAGCATACGCCGAGGGCACCCTGTACTTCAACCTGCGGCAATACCAATCGGCGGTCATCTCTTTCGACAACTTGCTGAAAGACTACCCCGAAAGCCCCGAAGCAGAGAAAGTACGCTACCTCATCGCCAAGTCGAACTTCCTGCTGAGCGAAAACAGCGTCGTGGAAAAAAAGGAGGAACGCTACACCACGACCATCCTGCGCTGCGACGATTTCCTCGAAAAATACCCGTCCGGCAAGTACAGCCGCGAAATCAAAGACATTAAAAAAGAGGCCGAAAAAGCCAAGCAAGAGGTGGCAAAACGGCTGAAAAACTCGAAAGTCTAATTTTGTATTGTTGATTCGGTGAGCCGTTGATTTGGCTATGCCAAACTCAAATCATCGAATCAACAATACAACAAATCAACATAAATAAATGAGCGACATCAAAAGCAAGGCTCAAGGGCTTGACCCCAATGTGCAGCCCCGCGACGTGGGCGAACTGGTCGCAAAGACCGGCAACATCTACGAAAGCATCGTCATCATCGGCAAGCGCGCCCGGCAGATTTCGAGCGACCTGAAATGGGAAATCCAGCGCAAACTCGAAGAGTTCGCCGTCAATACCGACACCATCGAGGAGGTGCAGGAGAACAAGGAGCAAATCGAAATCTCCAAGTTCTACGAACGCCTGCCCAACACTGCCATCATCGCCACCAATGAGTTCCTGACCGACGACATGCAGTGGCGTTACGTCGAAGACCAAGAATAAAATGTGAGACGGTGAGAAAAGTGAGAGGGTGAGGTCAACATCACCTCGCCCTCTCACCGTCTCACGTCCTCACTGTCCCCACCATGAAAGTCATCCTCGGCATTTCCGGCTCGATTGCCGCATACAAATCGGCGTTTTTGACCCGGCTTTTGGTCAAAAAAGGAGCCGAAGTACAAGTGCTGATGACCGAGGCGGCCACCACTTTCGTCGCGCCGCTCACGCTTTCCACGCTTTCCAAACGCCCGGTTTTCACGGATGTCCGCAGCGAGGCGGGCTGGAACAACCACGTCGAACTCGGCCTGTGGGCCGACGCGCTCGTCGTGGCCCCGGCCACCGCGAACACCCTCGCGCAGCTTGCCAACGGCCTGTGCGACAATGTGTTATCGGCAGTTTACCTCTCGGCGCGCTGCCCGGTTTTTGTGGCCCCGGCGATGGACGTGGATATGTGGCACCACCCGGCCACGCAGGCCAACGTGCGGCGTTTGCAGGAACACGGCGTGAAAATCATCCCAGTCGGGCACGGCGAATTGGCCAGCGGACTTGTCGGCGACGGGCGCATGGCCGAGCCGGAGGACATCGTGGCATTTTTGGAAAAACATTTCTCGTCCGAAAAACCACTCACGGGCAAAACCGCCCTCGTCACCGCCGGGCCAACGCACGAACCGCTCGACCCGGTGCGCTTTTTGGGCAACCACTCGACCGGCAAAATGGGCATCGCCATCGCCGAAAAATTGGCCGACGCGGGCGCAATCGTGCGGCTCGTCCTCGGCCCGACACATTTGAAAACCAACCACCCGGCCATCGAAACCGTGCGTGTCCAGTCGGCACAAGAAATGTTCGACGCTTGCACGGCGGTTTTCCCGCAGGCGGACATTTCGGTGCTGGCCGCAGCGGTCGCAGACTACCGCCCGAAGGTTTTTTCCGAGACGAAAATCAAAAAGAAGGACGACGAACTTGCCATCGAACTGGCAAAAACGGTGGACATCGCCGCCAATCTCGGTCGGCAGAAACGGCCCGGCCAGCTGCTCGTCGGCTTCGCCCTCGAAACCAACGACGAGGCCGCCAACGCCCAACTCAAATTGGAAAAGAAAAACCTCGATTTCATCGTACTCAACTCCATGCGCGACGCGGGCGCGGGCTTCGGGCACGACACGAACAAGGTATCGTTTCTGCGGCGCGACGGCTCGCGGACGGATTTTGACCTTAAACAAAAGACCGACGTGGCGGCGGACATCGTGGCCGAAATCGTGCGGGCAACAGCCAACCAAAAGTGAGTTCGTCGCGTCAAATGCACCGTTCAAAAACTTCCAACATGGCAAGACTCATTTTCACGCTTGCGTTCGCGGCCTTCCTCGGCCTCCGCGCCGGTGCCCAAGAAATCAACGCGACGGTCAAAATCATCACCCCGCAACTGCAACGCACCGACCGAAAGGTGTTCGATGTGCTCGAAAACACCCTCCGCGAGTGGCTCAACAACACGAAATGGACGGACGATGTGTACGAGCCGCAAGAGCGCATCAAATGCACGTTCACCATCACCATCGAGCAGGAAGTCGGCGAAAACGGGTTCGACGGCAAACTCGCCGTGCAGTCCACGCGCCCCATCTACGGCAGCACTTACGATTCGCCGCTGCTCTCGCACCAAGACAACGACTTGGGCTTCACCTACGACCAGTTTCAGCAGATTGACTTCGCCCGCGACAACATTGACAACAACCTCACGGCGGTGCTGGCTTTCTACGTTTACACCATCATCGGGCTGGACAACGACTCCTTCTCGCTGAACGGTGGCGACCCGCAATACCTTCTGGCTCAACAGATTCTGAACAATATCCCGCCCACGATGACCGCCCGCTACTCTGGCTGGCGCGCGCCCGACGGCGGCAAAAACCGCAACCGCTACTGGCTCAACGAGAACCTGCTGAACCCCCGCGTCAAGCCGCTCCGCGCCGCGTTTTACAATTACCATCGCAAAGGGCTGGACATGATAAGTGCCGACCCCGAAAAAGCCCGCGCCACCATCCTCGCCGCCCTCGAAGAACTCGAAAAAGTGAGCGTCGTCTATTTCAACTGCATGATTGTCCAGACGTTCACCGTGACCAAGCGCGACGAATTAGTCGAAATGTGGAAACAAGGCCAACGCCCCCAGCGCGAGCGCGTCGTGCAAATCCTCTCAAAAATTGACCCGGCCAACGCCCCGCGATACCGCGAAATAGGGGTGTGAATTTGTTGGTGATGCAGTGATTTGGTGATTCGAGAGCCAAATCACCGCATCACCAAATCACCGCATCACCAAATCACCGAATCACCGAATCACCGCATCACCGAATCACCAAATCACCGAATCACCAACCAAAATGTCCCTCCCCGACGCACAACTCACTGTTGACCAATGGATTAAGACTGTTGGCGTGCGCTATTTCGGCGAACTGACCAACACAGCCCTGCTCATGGAAGAAGTGGGCGAAATGGCGCGACTCATGGCGCGGATGTACGGCGAGCAGTCGTTCAAAGTACCGACCACCCCGGATGCCGCGCACGAGCAATTGGCCGACGAAATGGCCGACGTGCTGTTCGTGCTCATCTGCCTCGCCAACCAAACGGGCGTGGATTTGGCAGCCGCCCTCGAAAAGAACCTCGAAAAAAAGACCCACCGCGACGCGACCCGCCATCTCGAAAACCCCAAATTGCGCTGAAAATGAGTCGGCAAGGTTGTTTTCGGATAGTTGCCAAAGGCTCTATTTTCCTCGTTTTGCTTGCCCTCGTTGCCGTCGTGTTCGCCGAATACATCCAAAAAAAAGTCCTTTTCCAGCCGACCGCGCTCGCGGCTGACTACCAATTTCAATTTGATGCCCCATTCGAAGAGGTGTTCTTGGACGCGCCCGACGGCCCGCGCATCAACGCCCTTTGGTTCAAAACCGAACGTCCCGCGCGGCACGGCGTGGTGCTTTACCTGCACGGCAACCGCGACAACTTGCAGCGTTGGGGCGGTTTTTCGCGTGATTTCACTGCTTTAGGCTGGGATTTTTTTGCCATTGACTATCGCGGCTACGGCAAAAGCACGGGCGAGCCGGACGAGGTGGGCTGTTACTTGGACGGCGGCTTGGCATACGATTTCCTCCGAAAAAACTACCCGCCGGAGCAAATCGTCATTTTTGGACGTTCGCTCGGCAGCGGCGTGGCGACGCATTTGGCGGCCCGCGTCCCGGCCCGGATGCTGATTTTGGAAACGCCGTTCGACAACGTGCGCGGCATCGCGGAGGGGTATTTGGGCGGCATTTCGCTGCGGCTCAACCCCGTTTTTCGCTTCCCT
>JBKBIC010000084.1:9240-19550 GCA_046299435.1 Saprospiraceae bacterium | reverse complement strand
TTTTGCAAATCGAGTTCAAAGCCCGGCAGCACGTCCTCGCCGGATAGTTTTTGGTCAAAATCCGGGATATCCTCCACCGAACCATCCGAGCGGTACACCCATGCTTTTTGGTTTTGGGGGTCGAGCAGCCACGCGAGTCGCACGCCATTTGCCATCCAGACTTCCTCCATTTTCTTTTTCAGGGTGGCGAGGCGGTCGGTTTTTGAGCGCATTTCCATGACAAAATCCGGCACTAAGTGAGGGATGCCGTCCAGTTCGTCGCTTGATAATAGGGCAGTTTTGTGCGCCGGGACGAAAGCACCGTCGGCCTTATTTTGAGAGCCATCGGGCAGGTTGAAAGAAGCGGATGGGCTAAGAGTGTCACCCAGTTGCGGGTTGAAGTGCCCCCACATTTGGAGGAAAAAAAAGGCGCGGCTTTCGTTTTTCGCGGAATTATAGGTCATAGGAGGATGGATTGTGATGGTTCCGAACTTGTCCCGTTCGATGCGTAAGTCGCTGTTTTGCAGCACAAAACGGTCGAATTCGTCGGCGGGCATCCGGCTCCGAATCACCAAAGGGCCATCCTGAACCAATTGGAGGAGCGGGTTTTCCATCACCGGGTTTTCCATGATTTCTGGCATATCCGAGCAGTGTTGAGGTGTTGAAAAGTTGAGGGTCGGGTTAGGCGGTTGCACAAAAATAGGCGGCACGGACGGAAATCCGCGTGGCGCGAATGCCTACTGGACAAACTTGTTTTTCGGCTCGTTTTGCAGCACTTCTTTGGCGTGCTGGTAGCCGGCCTCTTCGATGCGGTCGAACTTTTGCCAGTCCATCAGCCCGAAGTTCCGCATTGGTGGGTTGATGTAGATGTCCACGTCCTTGCGGTGCTCCTGCGTCAGGTATCGCCCGCTGAGCATGGAGGCTTCCATGACGACGTGCAGGAGGTTGGGCAATTTGCGGCGCGTGGATTTTTTTCGGGCCTCTGCTTCGGCGGGGTCGGGGCGGTGGTAGTTCTGCAAGTCAACTGCGATGATGGAGCCGATGCCCAGTTTGTTCATCACGTCCACCGGCATATTGTCGAAAACGCCGCCGTCCACGTACAACTCATCGTTCAGTTCCGCAGGCGGGAACACGCCGGGGATGCTGATGCTCGCCCGGATGGCCTGCTCCAAATGGCCGGAACGGTGGACGTGCGGATTGGTCTTGCTCAAATTGCACGACAGGCAGTAGTAGCTGAGCCAGAGGTCTTCCACGCGGATGTTGCCGAAATACTCTTGCAGCAGGCGGTCGAGTTTTTTCCCTTTGAAAATCGAGACGCGGGGCAGCAGGTTGAAATCGCTCGTCGGGTTTTGAAGAAAACCCGTGCGCACTTTTTGCCGGATGACTTCCGCCGACCAGCCCATGCACATGACCGCGCCCATGATGGCCCCGATGCTGGTGCCGCCGACCACGTCCACCGGGATGCCCGCCTCCTCCAACGCCCGGAACACGCCGACGTGTGCCGCGCCCCGCGCCGCGCCGCCCGAAAGCACCAACCCGACGGCGTTGCCGCTCAAAAAACGGGCGAGCCGTGCCATGTCCGGCTCGTGCTGCCGACGGATGTGATGGTGGAACGCCAAATCCCGCACAGCCAACCAAGTCCGTGTGTTTTGGGGCAAAAACTGGTCGGGCGGGTGCAGCAGCACGAGTGTCTGGCCGGCCAATGTCAGGCGGTTTTGGCCGAGCAAAAAACGCTGTTCGAGCGGGTGCGGGGCGGGCGAGGCTTGGCCGTCGCCGAGCAGCAGCACCTCGTCGGCATGGCGGATGCACCGCCGCGTCCACTCCGAGTCGCCCGCGTCGGGCAGATACACGACGAAGCGGTTTTTGGCCTCCCGTTCTTCGAGCCACGACGAAAGCTGGCGGTAATCCTCGCCCGATTGCGGGCTGGCTTGCGCGATGTCCGGCTTGCCCAACAGCTGGTTGACCGTCCCGCTGCCCAACAAAAGCACCGACCCGAACTTGCCGAGCGCGACGCACAGCCGTTCTGCGAAATCCTGCGCGTCCAAGCCATCGGAGATAGGCAGTACACAAATGTTGGTGATGGTTTTGCGGCGGCGTTTGCGCTGGTGCCGCCCCTGCAAACGCTCGATGATGGTCTTCGAGATGTTCAGCAAAGCCTTTGGATATTGCTGCACAAGTGCCTCGAAATCAGCCTTTTCGAGCCGCGCCAGCACACAATCGCGCATGGCCAGCACGTCGGCGGTGCGGGCCTCGCCTGTGATGAGTGCCATCTCGCCGACGGTCTCGCAGGCCGGGATTTCGGCCACAGCCTCGCGGCCTTCGTCGGTGTTGAGCAGCACTTTCAGGCGGCCGCTGGCCAAGATGTACATCCCCTTGCCCTCGCTGCCTTGCCGGAAAAGGTAGTCGCCGCCCGGCAAATCCAACCATTTGAAAAATGGCCGCACTCCCGCGTAAGTTGAGGCATCCATTTCGCCAAAAAGCCGGAAAACCACTTGCTGCAGCCGTTTTTCCAGAAAATCGTCCTGTTGAGTTAAGTCGCGTTCCATTTGCTTCGAAGGGTTGAAAACCGTTTTCGCCGGGCAGATTTCCGGCCAATTGCCCGGTGCGTCAAAGCACCTCCATCGCCTGTTCCAAATCTTCCCAGAGCCAATCCGGGTCTTCGAGGCCGATGTAAAACCTGCAAAACGCCCAAGACATCGGCGGGTTCGAGCGGCCCGGAATATTGTAAAAAGCAATCGTCGGAATCAGCAGCGACTCGTGGCCGCCCCACGACACGGCCATCAAAAACCGCCGGAGGCGATGCACGAACGCCTCCATTTTTTCCATCGAATCGGTACGGAATTGCACGGAAAACAAGCCGCCGCAACCGCGCATCTGCCGCTGGGCCAGCTCCAACTGCGGGAAATCGCGGTGAAAAGGCCACCAAATGCGCTCCACTTTTGGGTGGCCGTCGAGCCGTGCGATGATTTTTTCCGCGCTTTCGTGGCTGCGCTGCACCCGCAGCGGCAGCGTCCGCAAGCCCCGGATGACCATCGCCGCGTCGTGTGGTGGCAGGATGCTGCCCAGCGTCATCAGCTCCGATTCGAAGATTTTTTTCGTCATGGCCCGCGACGCGCACAGCACACCGACCACCACATCGGAGTGGCCGTTGAGGTATTTCGTGCCGGAGTGCAGCACGATGTCAATGCCGAACGCCGCCGGGTTTTGGTACAGGGGCGAGCAATACGAGTTGTCAATCATGCTCACCAACCCGTGCTCCCGTGCCAGTGCCGCGCAGGCCGCCAAATCTTGGCACTCGAAAGTCATCGTGTTCGGGCTTTCGAGGTAAAGCACCCGCGTGTTCGGGCGGATGGCTGCGCGGAAGTTGGACACGTCGGTGCCGTCCACGAAAGTGTGCTCCACGCCGAAGCGGGCGAGCAGTTTTTTGAGCAGGGCCGTCGTCCAAGAGTACGGGGCCTGCTGGCACACGATGTGGTCGCCCGCAGCCACGTTGCCGATGACCGCCGCCGCGATGGCCGCCGCGCCGCTGCCGAACACGAGGCAATCCTCCGTGCCTTCGAGCGCGGCGAGTTTTTTCCGCAAAATCTCGACGGTCGGGTTGTTGCCCCGCGTGTAAACGTGGTGCGCCAGTTCGTCGGAAAACGCCCGGCGGAACGCGGCCAAATCCGGGAAAACGAAGTTGCTGCTCTGGATGACCGGCGGGGAGACGGCATGGAAATACTGCTCGCGGTCCTCGCCGAGGTGGGTCAAAATATCGCTCCAATTCATGGCCGGAAAAGTACGGCGGTTTTCCTCAAAACACCTGCGGCGGTCGAAGTCCGGCGTGTGCGTTCATGGCACAAACACAATCTCCTCCGGCGATACCGTCAGCCGATAACGGTTGCCATAGACTTTCAGGATGTCGTAAAAAGTGCTGGGTTTTCCGTTGACGAGGATTTTGTCGTTGTTGGCCTTCATAAATGCCTTGAACTCGCTCATCTCCGACCGCGCCTCGAAAAACGAGATGAACCGCCGGAACAGCTTGGGCATGATGATGACATCCTCCTGAATCGTGCGGGTGTTCCAAAGTTTGAAGCCGCCCGTTTTGTCAATCGCCCACAGGCCCTGCTTGTTGTTTTTCACTTTCAGGAACACTTTTCGGAATGTCTCAATCACAAATGGCTCCATCGTGCTGTAAAAAGTGGGATAGACGATGGCCTCTTCCGCCAGTTTGTAATTGACGGAGTGGGCGAACGGGATTTCCTCTGCCCGCAATTCCGCACCGTCGGTCAGCGGTGCTTTTTCGTCAAAAACAAAGGAAATGGGCCGGTCGAACTTGTCCGCCCCGGCGGAGACGATGAAGCCGCGCGTGCCGTCTTTGGCCGCCGTGATTTTCGTGACCATCAGGTTGTAAGTGATGTCCTCGATGCCGAGCAGTTCGAGCATCCGTTCGAGGGCGGCGAGCGCGAAGGAGTGCGGCTGCCGGGCACCTTCGTAGTGCGTTTCGAGTGCGTCAATAGCCTCAATGCGGAGCTGGCGTTTTTTGTCGTCGGCTTTCGACGCGCTCGACCACTCGAAAAAAGCCCAGTGCGCCGGGTCGTTGGCCTGAAAACGGATGCTGTCGCCGTCGGGCGAGTAGCCTTTGACGTGGAAAGTGCCTGCGATGACTTTGTATTTCATGTGGAAAAGTTGAAGAGAGGAAAAGTTGAAGTCCAAAATTGAGGGTAAAAACACAAAGGCCGCGAAGTTTTGCAGGGCATTGTTTTTCAATGTGTTGCAAAACTTCGCGGCCTCCGTTGTTTCAACCTTTCAACCTTTCCTCTCTTCCACTTTTCAACTCCCGATTCACTCCCGCACGACCACCAATTTTTTGCAAACCGGCCTCATGCCCGCCGATTGCAGGAAAACGAAGTATTCGCCGTTGGCAAAATTGGCCGTCGGCAAAGCCAAAATCGGCTGCTCGACGACGGCAATTTTCTCCGCGAAAACCTGCCGCCCGGTGGCGTGGATGATTTGGACGGCCACTTCGCGGCCCATGAGTTTTTCCAGATTGACGGACAGTTCGGCCCCAGCGGAAAGCGGATTCGGGAACACCGCAAACTCCGCAGCGCGTTGATTTACAATGCTTTCCACGTCCGAAAAAATGACGCGCCCGTCGGCCAAGCCCAGCGCGAGGCGGTAGTGGCTTGCGCCTTCGGTGGGGTTTTCGTCCGTGAAATCGAGCGCGATAGGCTCGTATTCGGGCAGCCAAAGGCCGTTGTGTTCTTCCATGTTTTTCCACTCGAAATCGGGCGCGGTGGCGCGTTCGAGGCGCAGGTTTTGCACCGCCGACTCCGTGAAAAATTCCGTGCGGATGCGGTTGGCTGTCGGTGTGGCGTGCGCCTGCAATTCGATGGCATTGGCCTGCGAAGCCATGCGGTCGCCGCTGCCGCCTTCCAATCCGCCGCCGATGACGACCGTGTAATCTTCCACCTCGCCGAAGGGAATGTGTGCCTCGCAAGCAGTCGGGTACGCGCCGCGTTTGAGGCTCACGCGCATCCGCGTCGCGCCTGCCGAGGCATTGGCCGGGACGCTGACCATGCCGCTCAACAGGGCATCCTGTGCGCCATTTGCCGCCGAAACGATGCCCTGAAAGGCGATTTCGCCGGGTTCTTGGAATTGGCCGTCGCGGTTGTAGTCAATCCACACGCGGAAGTGCGGCTGGTTGGTTTCCCAACTGAACGAGGCATACAGGCTGATTGGGTACGATTGCCCCGGCGCGGCTGCGGCTGCGTTGGCCGTGTAATCGGAGTAGTACCATTTGGCCGAAGTTTTGTCAATCCCGGCAAACACGACGCGGCTAATCCATTCGTGCCACGGAAAATCCGCGCTGCTTTGGCAGTAATTGTTCGGGCCGCCAGTGACGGAGCAGGGTGCAGGCGGTGTGGCCGTCGCGCCGGTGCTGCAAGTGGCGTTTTGCGCGTCGCGGACGGTGAAATTCAGTGCGCCGCCGCTGATGGGGTACGGGCCGAGTGGTTTGGCAATGCCGTAGCTGCCCGTGAACGTGGTGCCGTTGATGCTCGTCGTCCAGCCTGTGCCCGTGCCCGCCCCCGTGACGGTGAGCGAAAAAGTGAACGTGTCGTCGGTGCCCGTGCCCGTTGTGCCGTTGTTGTCGCAAGCGACATTGCCGGCGGCGGCGGTGATGCTGCACGGCACTTGGTTGGAGCAAGTAGCGGGCGGTGCAACCGAAACGGTTTTCTGGCACGTCGCGTCGGCGGCATCTTTCACCGAAAAAGACAGGTTTCCAGCCGAAATCAAGTACGGGCCGAGGTTTTTGGCCGTGCCGTAGGTGCCTGTTTGGGTCGTGCCGTTGATGTTGGCCGTCCAGCCCGTGCCGCCGCCGACCGCCGTGACCATGAGCGAAAAAGTATAAGTGTCGTCGCTTGGGTCGGTCGGTGTGCTGTGGTCGTTGCAGAGCAAATTGGCGACCGATGCCGTCAGGTGACAGGAGCCGGACGCAGGTAAAATATTGACGTGATAATCCTCCACTTCGCCGAAGGGGATGGCTTCGCAGGCCGTTGGCGCAGCGGTGCGTTTGATGGCGACACGCATCCGTGTGATGCCTTCTTCGGCGGTAAGCGGGATGCTAATTGTTTGGTTTACAGTGAGTTGGCTCGAACCTGTGTTCGGCGGGTTGCTTGTCGCGTCGAGCACTTGCTCGCCTGCTTCGAACGTGCCGTTGCGGTTGAAATCAATCCATACGCGCCAAAATTCGGGCACGCCAAACCAGCCTTCGCCGGTTTTTAGGGTGATTGGGTAATCTTCGCCAGCGGTCAGTTGGGGCGCGGCGAGGCTCGTGAAATTGGAATACGAGCTTTTCCCGGAAACGTTGTCGAGGCCAGCCAACGCGACTTCGCCCAGCCATTCATTCCATGGAAAACTGCCCGATGAGGTGCAATAACCGCTCGGAATAGTGCCTGCGGTGACGATGGTCGCGGTTTTTGAGGCCGTGCAGCCGTTCGCGTCGGTGGCCGTCACGGTGTAAGTGCCCGCGTCGAGGCCGTTGATGTTCGGCGTGGTCGCGCCCGTGCTCCAAGCGTAACTGAAATTCGGCGTGCCGCCTGTGGTGCTGGCCGTAGCCGTGCCGTTGTTGGCATTCGCGGAAGTTTCGTCAGTCGCGGCGATGCTGATGTTGAGCGGTGCGGGCTGGCTGATGCTCGTGCTGGCCGTGCCCGTCAGCCCGCCTGTGGCGGTGACGGTGACGGTATAGCTGCCGGCCGCGAGGTTTTGGATGGTGGCGGTGGTCGCCCCGTTTGACCAAGCGAAGGAGTACGGCGCGGTGCCGCCAGTGGCCGCAGCGGTCAGTTTGCCGTTGCTGCCGCCGGGGCAGCTGACGTTGTTTTTCGTCGGAAAAGTCACCGACAAGCCACCGCTGCCGCCCGATTTCGAGAACGTGGCCTTGTAAAAAGTGCCGCCGTTGTTCATGGTCAGGTTGCCGTCGGGCATGTTGTCGTTGTCGAAATCAACGTCGGAGAAAAAATAGACCTCTAAGTTGTAATTGCCGCCGGGCAGCCCTGCGAGCAAGTCCAAATCGGGCAAGGCATCGTAGGTTCGGTTGCGGTACGCGCCCGTGCCGCCGAGCGTTAAGTTGTTGAGATTCAGTTCGTTGAACGTACCGGGCGCGCTGCCGTTGGCATAAATCCGATAGAAGATTTTGGCGTTCAGCACGCGGTTGTCACAGCTTTCCCAAGTGGTGCTGCTGCCTTTGTGGAGCCGGAGCTCGGTGACGGCCCCGAAGTTGTGGCCGTTGAGATTGGTCAGCCAAGTGCAGCTGCCGACGTAAAAAGGGAGGATGTTGTTGTTGGCCTCGATTTCGAGTTGCGTGGCGCAGAGGGAGACGTAGTTATAGCCACAGGCAAATAGCGGGTTGATGTTTTCCGAAAACAAAAACACGGAAAGCAGCAACAGAAGTCGCGCGTTTTTCATGGACAGCAAGTTGAAAAAACGTGGTAGTTGGAAAAAAATATCTGGAATAAATGAAGCGCGGACGAGAAGGAGGAAGATTGCCCAAGCAAGAGGTGAGAGGTAGGATTAGGCGGGCAACACAGTGTTTTGTAGAAAAACGTGCCCAAAAGTAGCGCGGCGGCGGCGGCGGGCAATCCGGCTGGGACAAAATGAGGGAAAAACGTACTGATTGTTGATTCGGAGATTCGGCTATTTGATGATTTGAGATTCAAATAATCGAATAGCCGAATCAACAAATAGCCGAATCAACATTGTCAGGCGTTCCGCCCGACGCAGTTCAAATCCTCGAAAGCTTGGCGGAGGCGTTTGACGAAGTTTTCCTCGCCTTTGCGGAGCCACACGCGGGGGTCGTAAAATTTCTTGTTGGGCTTGTCCGCGCCGTCGGGGTTGCCGATTTGGCCTTGCAGGTAGCCGCTTTTTTGGTTGTAAAAATTGAGCACACCCTCCCAAAACGCCCATTGCATATCGGTGTCAATGTTCATTTTGATGGCTCCGTAGCCGATGGCCTCGCGGATTTCCTCTTGGCTGCTGCCGCTGCCGCCGTGGAATACGAAGTTCACCGGGCGGGCCGCCGAGAGGCCGTGTTTTTCGCGGATGTGGTCTTGCGAGTTTTTCAAAATCACGGGCTGCAATTTCACATTGCCGGGCTTGTACACGCCGTGTACGTTGCCGAAAGCGGCGGCCACCGTGAAATTCGGGCTGATTTTGCCCAATTCCTCCCAAGCGTAGGCCACTTCGGAAGGTTGCGTGTAAAGCCGCGAGCTGTCCACGTCGGAATTGTCCACGCCGTCCTCTTCGCCGCCGGTCACGCCGAGTTCGATTTCGAGGGTCATGCCGAGCGGGGCCATGCGGGCGAGGTATTTCCGCGAGATTTCGATGTTTTCGTGGAGCGGTTCTTCGCTCAGGTCGAGCATGTGGCTGCTGTAAAGCGGGTAGCCGCGCTGCTCGAAGAATTTTTCGCCCGCGTCCAACAGTCCGTCCACCCATTCGATGATGTTCAGGGCGCAGTGGTCGGTGTGCAAAATGACGGGCACGCCGTAGTGCTTGGCCACCGCGTGGACGTGCGACGCGCCCGCGATGCCGCCCAAAATCGCGGCGCGTTGGCCTTCGTTCGAGAGGCTTTTGCCCGCAAAAAACGACGCGCCGCCGTGCGAAAATTGGATGATTACGGGCGAGTTGACTGCCGCCGCCGTTTCCAAAACCGCGTTGACGGAGTTGGTGCCGATGACGTTCACGGCAGGCAGGGCATAGTGGTTTTCGTTGGCGTGGGCGAGCAGTTCGGCGACTTCATCGCCGTGCAAAACACCGGGTCGGAATCGAGACATTTTCGTTGAGTGATGAGTTATGAATGATGAGTTGGCTCATAACTTGGTTCGGACGGTAAGGCTGGCAAATGTAGCTTTCCCTCCGATAAATCTGTGCGGAATCTGATGCCCGGAATGTTCGCAAGCAAAAACAACGAATCCCCGAAACCGACGGATTGGCTTCGGGGATTCGCTGTTTTGAGAATCCAAAAATCAAAGGAGCAAACAGCCTGCATAGCACGCGACTCTGTTCACGGTGTGCCACCACTTGGGCCAGACGGATTTGCACGCATTCCAGCAGTTTTGGAGGGCGGTGCCGGTCAGGTTTTGGGTTTGTTTGCTCTCTAATTGGGCAAGTTGCGTGTCAATTTTGGCAAGTTCTGCTTTGAAAGCAGCCAGTTGGGCGGCGGTCATTTTGCCTCCGGTTTCCTCGACCCGGCTGTTGAAATCCTGCACTTGCTCCAAAATTTTGTTCATGTCAATGATGATGATGTCGTTCGGGTCGCCGCCTTTGGCATCGTGCATGATGGCATCGCTCGAATTGCCACTTTTGGCCTCATGGACGACTACCCCTTTTTTGACCAGCTCATCCAGTTCGGCTTTGCTATCCATGACGGTTTGGTAAAGTTGCCCGGCTTCGGCTTGGTCGGCTGATTTTTGGGCATTGGCGGTTTGCAGGGTAGCGAAGGCCAGAAAAGCGGTGGCGATTGACAAGATGGACTTTTTCATTTGTTTGAAAATTTGAGTTGAGTGAGTGGAAAAGTTTGATTGCTGATGGTTTTTCAAACGGCTTGCGGCGTGAAAAACTCGCTTCGCTTGCGTTTGATGACTCAAAGGTGGGAGCGGCCGGGGCGGGCAGGCAATTTTTACCACTCGAGGCTGGGCGAGCGTCGAACGAGCCGTAGGATTTTGGAAATGAGCCGTTTGGGCGGGCCGCCAAAAGCGGAAGAGGTTGAAAAATTTTTAGGGTTTGTTTCCCGGCCGACAAACAACCCCGAAAACATTTAAAACACTAAAACAATAGCAAAAAAAAAAACAATACCC
>JBKBIC010000084.1:0-9230 GCA_046299435.1 Saprospiraceae bacterium | reverse complement strand
CCACTTACTTCTTCATGCCCCGCAAATAGGCCAGCACGGGGTCACGGCCCTCCATGAAATTCTGGAATGTGAGTGGCACGGGGATTTCAGGCGCGAGTGTGTCGGGGTCTCGGTCGCGCAGGATGCGCATGAATTTCGACGAAAAATTGAGCCGCAGCCCGGCGTTGGGCAGCGTCATGGCCCGCATTTCGCCGAAGTGGTTGGGACGGTCGCCCGTCGGCTCGCCGATGAGTATGGCCTCGGTGTCGCGGTCGAAGAAGGTCGCCACCTGCGTCGCCGCCGAGGTCGTGAAGGCATTGATGGCCACGAAAACCTGCCCTTTTCGGTTGAACGCCGAGTTCGAGAGCCGTTCGGCCCAAGCCAGTCCGTCGGATGCGCCGCCGCCGCCGTTGAAGCGCAGGTCAATCAGCAGCCGGGCGTTCGGGTGATAGTCCAAATGCGTGAAAACGGAATCCAAAAACGGTTGAAAAGCAGGCAGTTGCATCGCCATTGTTGTGTCACCGGCGGCCAACGTCATCTCGCGGCTGCGGCAGCGGTTGTACTGTACGATGAGCAGGCTATCCGCCGGGAGCCACTCCCACGACCAGCTGCTTTTGATGGGTTGGAAGCGCGTATCGGGCGAGAGGCGGTACGGCGTGATGGGCTGCATCCCCTGTCGGTCGTTTGCCACGTCGAGCGGGAAAGTTTTGTACAAAAACTGCTCGCCGACGGCGTTTTCGGCCAATACTTCCATCGTGTCGGTCGTGGCGAGGCCGACGGAGCGCAGCACTTTCGGGAAGCGCAGCAGCTGCAACGCGGCGTTGCGGTAGCCGATTTCGTTGTCGCGGGGGATGTACCGGGCCACGCGCTCCATGGCTTCCTTGGCATCCACGCCGTTGATTTTCAGGATTTTAGTGCCGAAAATCTTGTCGAACCGCCGCACCGAACCGCTGACGTACAGGCCACCATCGTACCAACCGAGGCCGACCGGGATGACCGCTTCTTTTTGCAAAAGCGGCGTGAGGTTGAGGTGTGTGTGCGGGTCGCCTGCTTTGGAAATAATGGCCTGCAGGGCGAGCGCGACCTCCAAATCGCTCATGCTCCCGACGCGCTCGGAGAGGTTCTTCAGCTCGCTGTCCCAAGTTTTTTTGGGGATGAGTTTGAACCAGTCGGGGTGGTTTTCGGGCAGGGTCGTTTGTACATATTCGATGTCGCGCTGCCAGTTTTGGGGGATGTTTTTGAAGGTTTGGCCGTTGGCCAAAAACGGCGTAATACACGCCAGCGCAAACGCAGGGATTGAGTGTAAGTAGTTGAAAATGTGTTGCATACGATAGGTTTGTGCTATTCGGGAATGCCCGTCCGGGCAGGTTTGCTGGCTGCAAAGTTCGTCAAAAACGCGGCTGCCTCGCTCGCTATTTTCCCGACTTTTGCCGCCCGCTGGGCTGCTCAAATTGCCCGGCTTTCGGAGCCATGCGCTTGTTGTGTTTGCTGTTTTTCTCTTGCTTCGCTGCGTCGGGCTTCGCCCAAAACGCGGCACCGGACACTGTGTTGCTCGAAGGCCAAATCACGATGCGTCCCGGCTGGCGGCCCCGCCTGTACCTCGTGCAGCCTGCGAATTTCCGGCAGCTGCTGTCGCCGTTCGAGGGGCAAACGGTGGATTCGGCGGACGTGGCTGCGGACGGCTCGTTCCGGTTCTTGCGGAAAAACTGGCTGACCGAAAAGGGCTTGTTCCGGCTTTGCATCCAGCCCCAGCGGTCGCGTTGGGCGAACGGCATCGAACCCATTTGGCAGGAAAATTTTGCTGCGCTCGTACTCTCGCCGACTGCCTCGCTGCGCCTCACGGCCAACGCTTGGGAACTGGCGCGCTCGTACAAAATCTAACGCGGTGACGCTGACAATCAAGCGATTGCGCGGGTGCGGGACTTTCGCCGCACCCTGTACGAACTGGCCGAAAACGACCTCGCGCTCGCCCGCGAAAAACGTGGCCTGCAAGTCTTTGACCACGACATCCCGACGCTGAAAGTGGAAATGCCCGGCATGGATTCGCTCGGCCAAGCCCGCCTGCGGGCACGGGTCGCGGCGGAGAACGAGGAGCGGCGGCTACTCAAAAGTTTCATGGACACGACCCGCTCGCTGTTCGCGGGTTTTGTGGCTTTGCAGCGGCTGAACCCGCTGGCCGAGTACAACCGCGACGTGAACTATTTCGTGAAACTCTGCTACCGTTGGAGCAACCTGCCGCCGGGCGAACTGGCCGCGTGGATGACCGATTTTCGAGAGCGCATGAAACGCTATCACCCGGCTGTTATGGTCGGCGACACGATGCCCGATTTGACGGCACTCAGCGCACGGGGCGACTCGTTGCGGCTCTCCGATGTGGGCGGGAAACTGCGGGTCGTGTATGTCTGGTTTTCGGAAAACGCAGCCTCGCGGAAGCTTCAAAAAAATGTGTTGCAGCCACTTTATCAGGAGTTTGGCAGGCAAGGGCTGGCAATTTTGGGCTATTCGATTGACACCGACGCGCCCACTTGGCTGACCGCCCTGCGCGAGGATGGGGCTGCCGTGTGGCCGAACGTGCGCGACCCGCGAGGCCGCCGTGCCGACCCGCTTTTTGAATTGGATGTGGTGGAGTACCCAACGGTTTTTGTGCTCGATGCGGCGGGCGTGGTGCTGGCCCGCAACCTCTCGGCGAGCGATTTGGAAGTGCTCGTGCGCCGCGCCTTTCAAACGAAGAATTGAGTTTCACCCTTGAATCGGGCGCATTCACACAGATAGAGGTGTGTTCCACTCGGTTTCATGTGCGCCCAATAGCAAATGTTGGACAATATCCCCCTTCGGCTTTGGTTTTGGACGCGACCTTTCGACTTTTGCCCGACCAAACAAGTGTTACATGAAATTCTACTACTCTTTTTTCCTGTTTTTCCTGCTTGCATTGCCTGTTTTTGCCCAAAAAGGGGGCACCGTGCGCGGCAACGTATTTGACAAAGTCTCTGCCGAACCCATCAGCTTTGCGTCCGTCGGCTTGGAAGGCACGGCCTTCGGTGCGACGACAGACCTCGACGGCTTTTTCTCCATTTCCAACGTCCCGGCTGGCAAATACACGCTGGCGGTGACGTTCCTCGGCTACGACAAGTTCACGACCGAAGTGCAAGTAGCGAAAGGCGAAATCGTTTTCCAAAACATCTACATCTCGGAGAGCGGCGAAAAACTCGGCGAGGTGGTCATCAGCGGCAAAAAAGAACAATCCCGCACCCAAACGCAGGTCTCCAAACTCACGGTCACGCCCAAGCAAATCCGTTCGCTGCCGTCTGCCGGCGGCGAGGCCGACATCGCGCAGTACCTGACGGTGCTGCCGGGCGTGATTTTCACGGGCGACCAAGGGGGCCAACTCTACATCCGAGGCGGTTCGCCGGTGCAAAACCGCATCCTGCTGGACGGCATGACGATTTACAACCCGTTCCACAGCATCGGGTTTTTCTCGGTTTTCGAGACGGAATTGATTCGCAACGTGGACGTGTACACGGGCGGTTTCAACGCGGAATACGGCGGTCGCGTCTCGGCCATCGTGGACGTGAAAACCCGCGAGGGCAACCGCAAGCGGCTGGCTGGGCAGGTCTCGGCCAGCCCGTTTCAGGCAAAGGCACTCATCGAAGGCCCGCTCGTCAAACTCAAAGACGACAACGGGAGCAGCATTTCCTTCATCCTGACGGGCAAAAAAGCCCTGATTGACCAGACCGACGAAATTTTTTACAATTACGTCACCGACACGACGGCAGCCTTCCGCAAGGCGTTTTTCGGCAATTACGACAAATATGACAACCCCGACCCGAACCGCAACGGCATCCCGTTCAATTACACCGACCTCTACGGCAAGGTCTCGCTGCTGTCGGGCAACGGCTCGAAACTCAACCTCTTCGGGTTCAATTACAAAGACCGCGTGCAGTTCCCGTCCATTGATTTCGCTTGGCAATCCAGCGGCGGCGGCATGGATTTCACGCTCGTCCCGGCCAACTCGAACACGATTGTCAATGGCGTTTTGACCTACTCGAAATACGATTCGCAGCGCGACGACCAAGACCGCACCCCGCGCAGCAGCTCAGTCGGCGGGTATTTCGCGGGGTTGAACTTCTCCAACTTCGGTCGGGACTCGGAGTTCAAATACGGCCTCGCCCTGAGCGGCACGACGACGGAGTTCCAGTTCATCAACTTCCGGGGCCTCAATGCCGGGCAAGAGCCGACGAACTCCTCCGAGCTGAACGTCTATCTGAAATACAAGCAAAAAATCGGGCCGCTCATCATCGAGCCGGGTTTTCGCCTCCAATATTACATCTCGCTCAACGACATCGCGCCGGAGCCGCGCCTCGGCCTCAAATACAACATCTCGGACAAGCTCCGCTTCAAATCCGCCGGCGGCCTTTACTCGCAAAACCTGCTCAGCACGGTGGACGAGCGCGATGTGGTCAACCTGTTCGTGGGCTTCCTTTCCGACCCCGAAACCCGGCCCTACGACCCGAAAGACCCCTCTGCCACGCCCGACCGCCTGCAAAAATCGTGGCACACGGTGGCTGGCTTCGAGTACGACATCAGCGATAATTTCGAGCTGAACTTGGAAGGCTATTACAAAAAATTCACGCAGCTCATCGCCCTCAACCGCAACAAACAGACCACCATTGACCCGAACTACGTCAAAGAAACAGGCGACGCAAAGGGCATTGATTTTTCGCTGAAATGGGAGGGCAAACGCGCCTACGTCTGGGGCACTTATTCGCTGGGCTACGTTCGGCGCGACGACGGCGAGCAGATTTATCCGCCCGTTTTCGACCGCCGCCACAACATGAACGCGCTGTTCACCTACCAACTCGGCGAGAAAAAACAGTGGGAGCTGGCCGTGCGCTGGAATTTCGGTTCGGGCTTCCCGTTCACGCTCACGCAGGGCTTCTACACCAACTACACTTTCGGCGACGGCATCGGCACGGACATATCCGGCGACAACGCCGACCTCGGGGTCATTTTCGCCAACGAGCGCAACGGCGGTCGCCTGCCGTATTACCACCGCCTCGACCTCTCGGCCAAGCGCATCATCACATTCTCGAAGGACTCGAAATTGGAGATAAACGCCTCTATCACAAATGCTTACAACCGCCCCAACATCTTCTATTTCGACCGCATCCGTTACGACCGCGTGAACCAGCTGCCCGTGCTGCCGAGCGTGAGCATGTCGTTCGATTTTTGAAATTGAAAAGAGGAAGGGTTGAAAAGTTGAAAATTGGCTCCGGTGGCACAATTCAACTTTTCAACCCTTCCTCTTTTCAACTCAAAAAAATCACAGCCCCTTCACATCCACGTTCACCTTTCCCCGTGCGAAAAGATTGACCACGATGCTCGTCGGCGTGACCGATGTGCCGAGTACGCGCACGTCGTCGAGCGTGCCTGTGAGCACCACGCCGGGCTGGATTTGGTAGTTGTTCAGGGTTTCCTGCACGGATTTTTTCAGGCCGTTGATGTTCTCGTCGAGCGGGAAAGTCATGGCTTTCGCCATCTGGTTTTTGAGCAAACCTTTCAGCAGCCAGCTGGCCGAGCGGTGCAGGAAGTTCTTGGTTTCGATGTGGTAATCGAGGTTGTCAATCTCGATCTGGTTCTTTTTCTGGTTGAAAGTCGGCTTCCCGATGAAATAAACCTTGCCGTTGAACGCGCCCGAAAGTTGCGTGTTGACCACGACGCGGTCGTTGTTGCCCCAAAGTTCGATGCCCTCCACCTTCACTTTTTGCTTGCCCTCGCCGAAAGTCTGCCCGACCATCATGTTCCGCGCCAGCCGCTCGGCTTCCGGGAACGGCACGTCGGTGGCGAAATTCAGGGCGAATGTGTCCGGCGCGTCGGCCACGATGTTCAGGCCGGGCAGCGCGGAGTTCTGGCGGAAGCTCGGCTTTTCGCCGAAGGTCACGTCGTTCAGGCAGTCCACCGAGATTTTGGTGCGGATGCTCGCCCAATCGCTCACGAGCGGGGTCATGGAAATGGCCGTCGGTGTGGTTTTCAGCCACATCTGGTATTCGGGCGAGAGCAGGGTGGGGGTTTGGAGGGCCGTCCACACTTCTTGGATGTACGGGCGCAGGCTCATTTGCTCGCGCACGATGCGGTCAATTTGCGTGGCGAGTTCGCGCTTGCTGCGGTTCAGGAAAATATTGGCGATGCCCTCGATGCCGAGGTCGCCCAGTCCGGTGCGGAGCACGGGTTTTTTGACCCACTCGTGGTACTCGACCTCCGTTTGGGTGGCGAGCGACCAGTCGTTCTGGATTTGGAACGTGGTTTTGAAGTTCAGGGCAATCTCGCCCTGCGCCTCCGCTGCGCCGACGAAGAGTTTTTTCTTCAACCAAATGCCGAGTGGGACGCGGTATTTCAGCGTTTGCCCGCTCAAAAAGAGGTCAATGTCCTGCGATTTCACGGCTTTCAGCATGAGGCCGTCGCCGCCGTTGTCGTCGAACGAGTAATCCTCGTACAGCGTCCCGGCCACGCGGCTGTTCAGGCTTTTGACCAAATCCTGTACGGAAATATTCACGGGAATCGAGAGCGAGCTGGCGGCCAACTGCTCCGGCACATAGTTGTACTGTTCGGCGGGTTTGGGCGCGTCGGTGATGGGCTTGGACGATTTGCAGAACGAAAAAAACGCCATGGCAAAAAGGAGGGAGACGGCGATGGTGGAGCGCATTTTTGAAACAAATTGATTTTAAAAAGCGGGCAAAAATAAAACACACGCCATGTTTTTTGGGCGAATCGCCTACTTTTGGCCGAAAAATTTAAAACACGATGACTCCGCTCGCCGAACGAATGCGCCCGCAAACCCTCGCCGAATACGTCGGCCAAACACACCTCGTAGGCGAGGGCGCGGTGCTGCGGCAGGCCATCGAAGCCGGGAAAATCCCGTCGTTCGTCCTCTGGGGGCCGCCGGGTGTAGGCAAGACTACCCTCGCGCAAATCATCGCCAAAGCCCTGAAAAAGCCGTTTTTCCAGCTTTCGGCCATCAACGCGGGTGTGAAAGACATCCGCGAGGCCATCGAGGAGGCGGGCAAAACCACGCTTTTCCAGCATCGGGGCGCGATTCTTTTCATTGACGAAATCCACCGTTTCTCAAAAAGCCAACAGGACGCGCTGCTCGGCGCGGTCGAAAAAGGCATCGTCACGCTCATCGGCGCGACGACCGAAAACCCCTCGTTCGAGGTCATCCCGGCCCTGCTCTCGCGCTGCCAAGTGTATGTGCTGCAACATTTGACGAAAGCCGAACTCGTCGGTCTGCTCGAACACGCCCTCCGCACTGACGAAAGCCTGAAAAACGACCCCATCGAACTGGCCGAGACCGACGCGCTGCTTTTGTACTCCGGTGGCGACGCGCGTCGGCTCCTGAACGCCCTCGAACTTGTGACCAACTACCGCCGCCCCGGCGAGCCATTTATCATTGATAACCAGTTGGTTACGAGCATTATTCAACAAAATATCGCCCTGTACGACAAGGGCGGCGAGCAACACTACGACATCATTTCGGCCTTCATCAAAAGCGTGCGCGGCAGCGACCCGAACGCAGCGGTCTATTGGCTCGCCCGGATGCTCGACGGCGGCGAGGACATCGAGTTCATCGCCCGGCGCATGGTCATCTTGGCCGCCGAGGACGTGGGCTTGGCGAACCCCAACGCCCTGCTTTTGGCCACCACGACGATGGACGCGATTCGCATGATAGGGATGCCAGAAGCCCGCATAATCCTCTCACAATGTGCGGTTTATCTCGCCACCTCGCCCAAGAGCAACGCCAGTTACGCGGCCATCAACAAAGCGTTGGAACTGGTGCAAAAAACCGGCGCGTTGCCGGTGCCACTCGCACTCCGCAACGCGCCGACAAAGTTGATGAAGGATTTGAACTACGGCTCCGGCTACCAGTACGCCCACGATTTCGCGGGCAACTTCGTGCAGGCCGATTTTTTGCCGAAGGAAATTGACGGCACTATTTTGTACGACCCCGGTGCGAACCCTGCCGAAGACCGCGCCCGCCAGCAGCTCCGCGAAAACTGGAAAGGTAAATACGGGTATTAGTCGGATAGTCGGTTAGTCAGATAGTCGGCTGGTCAACCTCGACCAACCGACTATCTGATTATTTCCGCCTTTTGCCTTTCACGAGTTTCATCTCGGAAATCAGGTTCGTCGCGCCCGCGAATTTGTCCACGATGAACAGGACGTAACGCGCATCCACCATGATGTTGCGGCAAATGGCCGGGTCGTAGTGCAGGTCGCTCATCGTGCCCTCCCAAACTCGGTCAAAATTGAGGCCGATGAGGTTGCCGCGCGCGTCCAAAGCCGGGCTGCCAGAGTTGCCACCAGTCGTATGGTTCGTGCCGATGAAGGCCACTGGCATCCGACCGTCGGCGGTTGCGTACTGGCCGTAATCTTTTGATTCCCAGAGTTGTATGAGTTTTTTCGGTACGTCGAACTCATAGTCGCCCGGCACATATTTTTCCATCACGCCGTCCAAATATGTTTGGAAATCATACTGCACACCGTCGCGTGGGCGGTACGGGCGCACCTTTCCGTAGGTCAGGCGCAGGGTGCTGTTCGCGTCGGGGAAGAAGCGTTTTTCGCGGAAAACCTCCATTTGCGCGGCCATGTACTGGCGTTGCAGGGCGTTGATTTGCGGCTGGATTTCCTGCAATTTCGGTTGCACGTTGGCGGCGTAGGCATCGTAAACGGTTTTCCAAAACTGGTAGGCCGCGTCGGTTTTCAGCGTCTGCACGACTTGTGCGGGCTTTTCTTTTTCGAGCAGGGCCATGAATTTTTCGCGGTCGGCGAGGACGCTTTTTTCAAAAATATGGTCGGCCAAGCCCGCGTAGCCGCCGTGTTTGGCGGCCTCGTCCTGCACGAATTTCGCGCCCCAATCACCGCGCACATTTTGGGCAAACATCTCGACGAGCGCGGCGAACACGGCTTTGTCCACCGCCGGGCGGTAGTTTTTGTAAAAACCCTCCATTTCGCCCGCCACTTGTTTGGTTTTCCCGGCGAAAGCGGCCTCGCCGTTTTTCTCGAACGACTGAATCCAGTTGTCCAACGCCGCCGCTTCGCCCAGAATCTCGCAGTTGCGGACGCAGGTTTCGAGGTAATAATCGCGGGCCAGCGCGTAGGGTTCTATCTTTTTCCAAGCCTCATTGAGACGCGGGAGCACGTTGCCGTACTGCGTCCGCCACGTCGGGTTCAGCTCCACGCGGCGGGTGAACTCGGCC
>JBKBIC010000083.1:8184-19730 GCA_046299435.1 Saprospiraceae bacterium | reverse complement strand
ATAGCCGAATCTCCAAATCAACGAATCCCCAACAAAAAAGCCTGTGCCGCAGGAGGACTGGCACAGGCTCATAAACAAACATACTATGAGAAAACTGGCACGAAGTTAGGCGGCTCGACAAATGCCGAAAAATCAATTTATTTTCCGGTTTGAAAATCCATAAAACCGTGATAATCATTTAGTAAGCGGTTGTCTATTACCGTGCCGCCGCGCCGCTCGGCGAGAATCGCACGCCCGCGTACACGATTGCGCCCATCATCGGTGCCCACTGTTGAGAGGCATTGAAATACGGACTTTGCGGCTCGTTGGCGGCGATGATGGCGTGGTGCTGCTGGTAGCTTGTCAGGTTTTCGCTGCCCAAGTACAGCTCGGTTTTGTGCCAACGCCGCGTGATTTGCAGGCTCGCCAAAGCATACGTCGGCGACTCGCCCTCCGCGAATCCGTGCAAGAAATCGTGCGGCACCTGCGAGTTATCGGGGATGCGCTGCGGCCCGACGATGTTCAGTTTCGCGTTGAACATCCACTTTTTGTTGGGCGTGTTGTAATCCGCCGTCACGAGGCCGCGATGCCGTGCTACGAGCGGCACCGACCTCAGTTCGCCGTCCATGTAAGTCGCCTGCACGTCATTCATTTTCCACGCGATTTTCACGTCCAGCCCTTTCCAAGCGTTCCACTGCCACACGGCCAGCAGGCTGTTCGAGTAGGATTTACCCTGCAAATTGAAAAAATAAACCGCCGTCGGGTCGGCCTCCACGTCCACGACGATTTGCCGCACGAAATCCGTCCGGTACGCATCCACGTTGAAACTCGCCGGGCGGCCTGCGATTTTGAACTCTTGCGCGAGGCTCAGGCCGTAATTCCAAGCCTCTTCCGCGCCCAAATCGTCGGCAAAATGGAGCGTCCGGTTGCTGGCCAGCAGGCTGATGTTTTCGGCCATGACGCTCGGCGAACGGTAGCCGCGCCCGGCGGACGCACGCACGATGGTGTTCCGCGTAAAATTGTACTTCGCACTCATGCGCGGCGTGGCAAACCACCCAAACCGCGAGTGCCAGTCCACACGTCCGCCGATGACCAAAGTCAGGTCGGCCATGTCGAGTTTCGGGTTGAGGTGCAGGTAAGTGTACTCGGCCATGAAGCCCGGCATGAAATCGCGGCGCGAAAGGTCGCCTTCGTTCACAAACTCTTGGTAATCATCGTATTGCACGTTCGGAGCGACGACGATTTTGTGGTCGGTCGTGCCCAAAATGGTCTGGTAAAGCGTCTGCCAGTACACCGATTTTTGCTCGGCGCGGTAGGTGTTTCGGCCAAAGACCGAGTTCGCCCGGTGCCACGACACGCTCACCATGTTGCCCACTTCGTTGTACGGTTTGCCGAAAAGTCCCTCGCGCCCGTACTTGCCCCAAGCCTCCACGCGCTCGTTTCGCTGGTCAACTTGGAACAAACTGCCGTCGGCCAGCGGGCTAATTTGCCCGCCCAAACGCCGGTCGGTCACGGCCTGCACGTTGAATTGGGCGCACCCGACTGGGCTTTCGTACATCATCCGGTACAGGCCGTTCAGTTGGCGGCGATTGGGTGAGTCGTAGAAATTATCGCGGTTCATGTCCCAGCGGTTTTCCACAAAATTGCCGTGCAGCAGCAGGCCGTTCGAGACGTGGCGTTTACCTTTTTTGTTTAAATGTACGTTCAGCTCACCGCGCCCCTCCGTCGAAGTGAACGCATTGATAAACAAGGGTTTATCCAAATGCGGCTTCACCAAATCGGCGTTGACTTGGCCGGTAATGCCCGCAAAACCATTCTTCACCGTGCTCGCACCTTTGGCCAACACGAGGCCGTCGAGCCAAGTACCAGGAATCATCTCGAACGCGAACGGCGTGGCGATGCCGCCCAAAGTCGGGCGGTTTTCGAGCAAAAATTGGCTGTAAATCCCGCGCAGGCCGAGCATCTGGATTTCCTTCACGCCCGTTACGGCGTTCGGGTAGGTCACGTCCACCGCGCCCGTCGTCTCGAAACTTTCGGAGAGATTGCAGCACGGCGCCTTCCGTAGTTCGCGGCGGTTGATGCTTTCCACGTTGCGCGGGTCGAGCATCGAAACCGAGTTGCCGAAGCCGTGCCCGGTGATTGTAACTTGTTGAATTTCAGCGACTCCCGCGATTTCAATCCAGAGGCTGTCCTCTGTTGGCAGCACCTCGACCTCGGCGGGTGTGTGGCCGACGTAGCGTACCACGAGTGTGGCCGGGCCGTCGGGGCGCGGGATGCGAAAGTGCGCCGTCGTGTCGGTGACGGTGCCCGTTGTCGTGCCTTTCCAGAACACGGTCGCGCCGATGAGCAGTTCTTCTTTGTCGTTGGTGACGATGCCGTAGAGGGTTTTCCCGGCGGGTTTTTGGGCGAAAATTGGGTTGGAAAATATGCTGAAAGCCAGCCCCAAGAGGGCTGCGAGAATGTGTTTCATTGCCTTTAAAGTTTTGAAAATGAGCAAATTGCGTGTGGCAATGCTTCCGAGCGTCGGCTCAAAACCATTGCAAATGACTCAAAACTTCGGAAGGCTAACAGCGGAAAGACTGGATGTGTCGGAGAATTGCGCGGCCCGAACGCGGCGGCGGTGGCGGGGCCTTGTTGAACGTGGGGGCCTCGAAAAGTGCGGCGTGGAAACCCGGCTCATGCCAAATGGGTGCAACAACCTCTGCAACCCACTGAAAATCAAAGGTTTTGAACTCGAACTTGCTGGCAACGAACTCGGTCTTCAACTGAAAAAACCGGGTCGTTTTTTTCGTGCAGCCGTCCTTTGTGGAGTCTTTTTTCGGGGCTTTTTCGCAGCAAGCGGGCGCGTCTTTTTTGCAGCAGTCGTCTTTTCCGGCAGGCTTTTTCTCAAAAACACAGGGGTCAACGGCAGCAAACAGCGTGACGGCGGTCTTCCCCACGCAGTAGCAATAGATTTTGTGCACGCTCACGCCGACCGTCGAGACCGAGAGGGTCACGAGCCAAAGCCAGACGATGTGTTTTTTTGCTGCGGACATTTTGTGTAGAAAAGTGGGGCAAAGGTATTTCGCACGGACTTTTGATTGCAAGTTCAGGCAAAAATTGTGCGGATGTCCAGTTCAAAGCCAGCCAGTACGGTCGAGTGCGCCATGCCCTCGCGTTCCAAAAATTCGTGCAAACGATAGGCGTTTTCGTGCATGACGTAGATTTCGACGGTCTTGTTCAGTGGGTCAATCAGCCAAAACTCGCGCACGGCGAACCGCTCGCAGATGTCTTTTTTGTCGGCGCGGTCAGTGCGGAAAGTGCCCGGCGAGAGGATTTCGACGAGCAAATCGGGTGCGCCGCGCACATAATCGCCGTCCTCGATGAGGAAATTGCGCTCATTGGAAATGAAAACAAGGTCGGGGACGAAGGCGTTGAAATCATCGAAATAGACATCTAACGGGCCTGAAAAAAATTTACCGACCGGATTGGCTCGGAGGAAGGTGCTGAATTCAACGACCAAATTGCCAAGTGTGCTTTGGTGAGCCAGCGGCGGTGGGCTTCTTTTGACGACAAAGCCGTTCAACAATTCATAAACGGCCTTGTCGTCGTCAACCTCCATTTCGCGGAATTCTTCCCACTTCATCCGTTTTTCGAGCAGCACCGTTGTGGTCATGGCCGTGATTTTTGAATTTTGAAAACCAAAGGTAGCCTGTGCCCGTCAAATTTCCGTTTCGGGCAAAAAGCCAGATTTGCCGTGCAGGGTTGCCCCGCTTTTTTACCTTGCCACGCAAAAACTGACTGTTTCCATGAATAAAATTCTCCTTGCTCTCTCCGCCGCCGCGCTGTGCGTGGCTGCGTGTTTTTTCCTGAAAAACCAAGATTCGGCCCAGAAAACGCCCCAAACCATCGGGATGCCCTCGTCGGAGGAAGACCGCGAAACCCGCAAAAAATGGGAGCGCATGATGCTCGCCGACCCCGCCACCGGCCAAATCCCGGCAGGCATCCGGTTTAAGGAACGCTGGTTCGCGCAGGAGCTGGCTGCCCGCTTTGCCAGCGACCGGGGCGGCGTGGACTGGCAGCCGCGTGGCCCGTTCAATGTTGGCGGGCGCACCCGTGCACTGGCGATTGACGTGACCGACGAAAAACGCCTGCTCGCCGGCGGCGTGAGCGGCGGCGTTTGGCTCAGCGAGGACGGCGGCCAGTCATGGTCGCGGCGCACCCCGGCTGGCGCGCACCCCGGCTGCGTGAGCATCGCGCAGGACACGCGCCCCGGCTTCACCAATATTTGGTACTACCTGTCGGGCGAAATCATCGGCACTTCGGCCAGCGGCGGCGGTGCGTTTTACCTCGGCGACGGGATGTTCAAAAGCACCGACGGCGGCAAAACTTGGACGGTGCTCGGCAATACCGACAACGGCAACCCACAGACATTCAGCGACTTGTGGCAGTCCGGCTGGCGGCTGGCCGTGCATCCGCAGACGGGCCACGTCTATGCCGCGACGTATTCGAGCATCTTCCGCAGCACCGACGGCGGCACCAACTGGACTTCGGTTTTGGGCGGCATCAGCACCTCGCCGTTTTCGTACTACACCGATTTGGCCATCACGCCCAGCGGCGTTTTGTACGCCACGTTCAGCAGCGAAGGGGCGCGGAAGGGCCTGTGGCGCAGCACCAACGGCACCAACTGGACAAACATCACGTCCACCGATTTCCCGAAAACCTTCGACCGCACGGTCATCGGCCTGAACCCGGACAACGAGAACGAGGTCTATTTCCTCGCCGAAACGCCCAACTTCGGGTTCAGCAGTTTTTACATATCGAGCACCAACTGGTCGAGCCTCTGGAAATACACCTATGTCAGCGGCGACGGCTCCGGCGCGGGCGGGACGTGGACGGATTTGAGCCAAAACCTGCCGGGTACGGGCACGGAATTCGACCGATTTGCCAATCAAGGCGGCTACGATTTGTGCGTCCGGGTGCAGCCGGGCACGGGCCATGTGTTCATCGGCGGCACCAATTTGTGGCGTTCGACGGACGGCTTTACCACGCCGAACAACACCACGAAAATCGGCGGCTACAAAATCGGCACCACGCTGCCCTTCTTCGAAATTTACCCGAACCACCATCCCGACCAGCACGATATGCTTTTCCTGCCGTCCAATCCCAACGTCATGCTTTCGGCATCGGACGGCGGCCTGCACCGCACGGAGGATTGCCTCGCGCCGTTCGTCGAGTGGTCGTCGCTCAATCGCGGCTACCAAACGACGCAGTTTTACACGGCCATTTTTGAAAAAACACAGGCGGGCGACCCCGAACTCATCGGCGGCTTGCAGGACAATGGCAATTTTTTCACAAACTCCACCAGCCCGACCTCCACTTGGGTGCAAACCGTGAACGGCGACGGCGCGTTCGGGGCAATCCCCGACGGCAGGCCGTACCATATTTTGAGCATCCAGCAGGGGCGTTTGGTCAAATGCGCCATCAACAACGCGGGCCAAGTCACTGCTTTTCAACGCTTTGACCCCATCGGGCGCACGAAAGAGGACTACCTGTTCATCAATCCGCTCGCGCTCGACCCGTCCAACCAAAACAAACTTTACCTGCCCGCCGGCAACCAATTCTACCGCCAAGACGACCTGAACGCCATCCCGCTCGCGGGCGAATGGGACAGCATCTCGGCGGGCTGGACGAAATTCCCCGACACATTGACGAGCAGCGGCCACGTCTTTTCGGCCATCGGGGTCTCGAAAGCCGCGCCCGCGCACCGGGTTTACCTCGGCACCTCGCGCAACCGGATTTTCCGAATTGACAATGCCGACACGGGCGCACCTGCGATGACCGAACTGGATTCGCCGCTCGACGATGCCCCTGCCGGGGAAACGCAACCTTACGTCAGCTGCATCGCCGTTGACCCCGATGACGCGAACAAAGTGGTGCTTGTGTTCTCGAACTACAACATTTACAGCATTTGGGCCAGCGAAGACGGCGGCGCAACATGGCGGAAAGTCGGCGGCAACCTCGAACAGACCCTCGCCGGCACGGGCAGCAGCCCGTCCATCCGTTGGATTAGCATCCTCGCGCACCCGAACGGCACGCGCCAATATTTTGCGGGCACGAGCGTCGGCCTCTATTCCGCGCCCGAACTGAAACTCCACTCCGCTGGCAATGCCGGCACCGTCTGGACACCCGAAGGCGCGGCGACCATCGGCGCGGTGCCAGTCATGTACGTGGACACGCGCCCGTCGGACGGCCTCGTGGTCGCGGCCACGCACGGGCACGGGATGTGGTCGGCCAATTTCTCCGCGCCGATTGCCAGCCACGAGCCTGATTTCCAGCCTGTTGTGAAAATATCGCCCAACCCGGCGAGCCATTTTGCCGAGGTTTCCATGCCCGAAAATGCCGGGCAGGCCGTGCGGCTGCGCGTGTTCGACGCGGGCGGCAAACTCGTCCGGGAAAAATCGTGGACAGGCGACCGCCAACGCATTGATTTGCAGGGACTTCCAGCTGGAAATTACGCTTTCAGCATGGAAGGGAAAGGCTGGCGCAAGACGGTGACGGTGGCGAAGATGTGATTTTGGCGATTCAAGGGGAAGCTAATAGCGCGAACGGCCCGGAAGCATTTGCTTCCGGGCCGTTCGTTTTGGGAAAAATGCTGTCTACATTTCACGGCCTCGCCACTGCAATCACCCCCTCGCCCGCAATCGTTTTGGCCTCGCCTGCGGGGCTAAACACTTGGCATTGGAAGGCGATTTTCATTTTTACGGTCTTTTCGTCGCGTTCGTTTGGCTCGTAATCTTCGAGTTCGGTCACGACGAAATTCGCCCCTGCAATTTGTGGCTGGAAGTCGCTGCGCCACGCAACGCCCTGTGCATCAATCCATTGCACGGCTACTGTGCCGAGTTGGAGCGAGTCGCCGGGCACGTTGGTCTGCTGGATTTCGTAGTTGAACGTGGGGGTTTGGAAGGGAAAATTCAGATTGGACGGCAGATCGCCCACCGAAGCAGCGACGGTGCAGCCACCGAGCATCGTCACCGTCACGGCGTGGGGAAGCGAGTCGGTCACTTTGATGCTTTGGGTGTCTTCGCCCGTATTCCAATGGAAAGTGGAGAACGTGCCGGGCACATCGGTCTGGGCGGTCAAGGTGAAGAAGTTTTGGAGCGAGTCGTACACGGCCACGATGCGGGCGTTGGGGCAAATGCCCGGAGAAGGGCCGATTTCCGCTATTTTTTCGTATGAACTTGTGATGCCGCTCGCGTCGCGGGCGGTGAGTTTGACGGGTACGGAGACTGGTGTGGTGAAGTTGTGCGAGAACGCTTCTCCTTGGAAATCAGCCTCTTGTCCGACGCGCCAAGCGTATTGCGGGGCGTTGCCACCGTTGCCGTCGGCATAAAACGTGGTGAGGAAGCTCGTCTGGCCGCTGGATTTCTTGCTCCCGAACGGCCAATCGCCTTTGCGCAGCGATTCGCTGAAAAACTCTTGCCCCGTTTCCAGATTCCGAAACTCGAAAGTCAGGGCACCGGGGCAGTCGGCCACCGGGCAGCTGGCATCGGCAAATGCGCCAGAGAACGTCAGCACATCGTCGGTCGGGTCGTGGCGGAAGCGCGTGAAATGGTAAATGCCGTCTTGCCCGGCGGTCAATATTTTGTCGGGAGTGCCTTCGATTTTGTAAGTGATGCTGAAAACGGGCGCGTCGGGCGCGCTCGGCGGCAGCCCCGATTTTTGGCAGCCCGCTGCCCATGAAAAGGCGAACAGCAATGCGAGAGAGTATTTTGTCATGTTTTTACCTTGAAAAAATGAACCAGCGCACACCCAAGTCCACCCAGAGGCGGGTGGCTTGGCCCGGCTCGATTTCGTCGTTGACAATCAGGCTTTTGGGCAAAAAGTGCGCCCGCGCCCCGATTTGCAGCCCGCGCACGGGCGTTTGCCAATGCGCCCCGCCGAACGCACCAAGATAGTTTTTGCGGACGGACGGCGCGGCCAACCACACTTTTTCGGAGGATTCCAGCCGCTCCTCCACGTTGAACGAGTTGTTTGTCAAATGCTGCAACCGCCCGCGTTGGGCCATGAAAAAGCCGGGGTTTGCGCCGATTTCCAGCCTCCAATTGGCGATGCGTGAGGGTTGCCATTGCAGGCTGATGGGCAGTTCGGCCCACCACGACTCGGCCAACGGGGTCAACGTGAAAAAGTCGCGTTCGACCCCGAAGCCATAGCGGACTTGCTCGCTGGTTTCCGTGTCAAAATCGGGCTGCCGCACGTCGGCGCGGCGACGGGCCAGCGCGTCCAAATGCAGCGAAAACCGCTCGTTCAGTTGGAATTTCGCCGTCAAACCCGCTGCAAAACCAAATGCGCCACCCGACGGGGCATTGGCTGCCCAAGCACCGCTGGCCGTCGGGCCGAACTGAAAACGCCGCGTGGCAACAGGGTAGGGCATGGGACAGGCGAGGGGTTCGGGTTTGTTGCGGTCGGTTTTTGCCCACTTCACCGGTACAAGCGGCACGGGGAGGAGCGCGATTTCCGGTTTCCGATTTCCGATTTCCGGGTTCTGATTGGTGGCTGGGATGGCCTCTGTGTTGGTTGGTTGGTTGATTGGTTGATTGGTTGATTGGTTGGCTGCGGACTGCCGACCATCCGCTGCGGGCTGCTCATTGCCCACTGTTGACTGCCGACTTCCCGCTGCGAACTGCCGACCGCCGACTGCTGACTTGAATAGGTGTGCTTGCGGAGCATTTTTAGATGTGCCGGAAAATGGCTGGCGTTGGGTTTGCGGGGTGCCGGCCGAGGGATTGGCTGGTGGTTTTTGGGACTGGTTTTGAGCCGGGTTTTCGCTCGCCGGGACGACCGACGCTGGGGTGTTTTTTTCCGAAACACTCGGCTCCGGGCGGGCGATTTGGGTGTTGGGCGCGGCTGTGTTTTCGGCTGAAAAACTGCCCTCGCGCTGGCTGTGCAGCCACCAGAAAATCGCCATCAAAAACAGCGCGGTCGCGCCCGTCCATCGCCAGAACACGAGCCAACGGCGACGGCGGCGGGCACGTTCGTCGGCCTCGATGAGTGCCTCGGCCTCACGCCAATACGCTTCGCGGAACGCGAAACGCTCCGACGTGCCATTGGCCTCGTGGTCGAGTTTGTGTTTTAGAAAATCATCTAACTGGTTCATTGTCAAACGGTTGACGGTTGACGGTTAACGGTTAACGGCGGGTGGCCGTCAACCGTCCACCGTCAATCGTCCGGCTTTTATCCAAGTTTGCAGTTGTTTGCGGGCGAAGCTGACGTGCCACTTCGAGGTGCCTTCGCTGATGCCGAGCATATCGCCGATTTCTTGGTGCGAGTACCCGTCGAGTGCGAATAGGTTGAACACTTGGCGGGACATGGGCGGCAGTTGTTGGAGCAGGGCTTCGAGTTGTTCGGCATTGAAGCGGAGGTCGGCTTCGTTCCAGTCAATGGGTTCGTCGGGGCGTTCGCGGTCAAGGGTATCGGAGAAGTAGGTCACTTCGCGCCACTTCTTTTCGCGGCGGAACTCGTCAATCAAAATGTTGATGACGATGCGCCGAATCCACGCGGCGAACGGCACATCGGGGCGGTATTTGTCGAGGTTGTTCAGGATTTTCAGGTAGCCGATGTTGACGGCGGCCACCGCCTCCTGTTCGTCGTGCTTGTACCGGACGCACACCGACATCAACAGCGGGAAGCATTGCCGGTACAGGTCGTACTGGGCCTTGCGGTCGCCGCGCTGGGCGAGGGTAAGCAGTTGGTCGGTGATTTGCACTTTTGTCGGTGGACGGTTGACGGCAGTTCGGGGTATGCGGACGACTGGTTTCAGGAGTGTTTGCTTCCGCAAAAATGGGGCGGACTTTACAGCCCGCCCGCTCAGTTGCTTATGAAAAAACCTGCGGATAGTTTTTTAGATTCCAGATTTTGAGATTTCAGATGCCAGATGCCAGACTGATTTTGGAAAACATCTGACATCTGGCATCTCCGAATCTGGAATCTTACTGTTTGTAAACCTGCTGCGACACGATGCGCTCGCCGTTGCGAACAGAGAGAAGGTACACGCCGACGGGCAGACTACCAAGCGGGATGTTGGCTTGTTCGTCCTGTGTCCCGATTTGATAGACGACGCTGCCGAGTGCGTTGCGGAGCGTGAGCAGGTTTTCGCCGGGCAGAAGTTCGACGGTGACATTGGTCGAGGCCGGGTTGGGCCAAACGGCGAGTTTGGTTTTTGCCCCGGCTTCGGGGGCGGGCAGCACGGAGCTGTCCTCGTCGGCCTTGAAGTTGAGTTCTTTGACGGCGGGTTTGTCCGGGCTGAGCGTGACGATGGCGGTGGTCACGGGGATGCCGGGGATGTCGAGCGAGATTTTGTAGGTGCCGTAGGCGAGGTTGTCAAATTCGTAGTTGCCACCTGCGTCGGTGCGGTCAGCTGCGACGGGCGTGCCGTCGAGCATTTGCAGCACCACATTTGCGCCCTCGATTGGGTCGCCTTCGCCCCGGTCGTCCGCGCCGCCGGAGAGGTTGGCTCCTTCCGAGACGAGGCCGCCGATGAAGCCGGGGCCGCCTGGGTTGGTGCCTTGAATCAGATGGATGAGGATGTTGTGGCCGTTCGCGCCGGGGCCGACGGCTGCGATGCCGACGGGTGCGGCTTCGCTCCAAAGCAGCGAATTGGTGTAATAAGTGGGCAAATGGTCGGCGTAGCCGGGCGAATTGGGCAGCAACGCGGCCTTGACCAAGTATTTGCCGGCGGGGATGTCCTCGATTTGCACAAAGCCATGCGGCATGGTTTGCACAGTGCGGACTGCCGTCAACGTGCCGCCTTGCGCTGAGTCATATTCAATCAAGTAAACTTCCGCAATCACGCCTTGCAGAGAGTCCAGCGTCTGGACATAGACGTTGAGGTAATTGTTCTTTTGATACAGATGGCAATCAGTGGCGATGCAGCCGCCGCCCGTCACGGTCACGCAGTAGTTGCCCGAAGCATTGACGATGATGACTGGTGTCGTCGCGCCCGTGCTCCACACAAACTGCGGGTTGGCAGCGATGTTGGTGATGGCTTCGAGGCGGACATCGCCTGTGTTGGAGAGCGTCGCTTCGATTTCCACGTCGCAGCCGCCCGTGTTGCTGCCCGTGTACACATAGCAATCGGTGGCAGTGCAACCATTTGGGTATGTGGCAGTTACGCAGTAAGTGCCGATGGCGTTCGGGTAGATGCGGCTTTCGGTGGAGCCGTTGCTCCACAGGAACTCGACAACTTGCGCGGAGTCAGTGTGGGCCACCAGAGCAGGCACTGTGCTGGGTGTGAAGTAGGCTTGGATGTTGACCCAGCAGTTGGTGTTCTGGGCGTTTGCGGCAAGGGCCAAAAGGGTAAGAGAGAGAGTGAAAAGTAAATTTTTCATCGTCGGTTAGTGAATAATGAATCGGGTGAACGGTTCGGTGTGAAAGAATGCCCCAATCACGCGGCTTGCCCGGTGGGGGTTGGGTCGGTTAGGAAAATTTTTCTCAAAATTGCAGCCTTGTCGGAAATCGCCCCCCCCGCCCCCAGAAAGGGGGCGCACTTGACTCCCACTTTCAGGGGGCGGGGGGGCGCCATCCAACTC
>JBKBIC010000083.1:0-8174 GCA_046299435.1 Saprospiraceae bacterium | reverse complement strand
CTTCCGAACCCATTCCCCCCCCCCCCCACAAAAAAACCAACCCCCACCCCAAACCCCCCCCCGTAAAACCCCCAAAACCCCCCCCCCCCCCCCCTCAACGGGGGAGCACTCCACCCCCTCTTTCCGGGGGCGGGGGGGCGACATCAAACTCAATCACATGGAAATTCTCGCTATCCTCATTTTCGTGCTCGGCTATGCAGCCATCGTTTTTGAGCACCCCCTGAAAATCAACAAATCCGCCCCGGCCCTCGTCGCGGGCGTGCTTTGCTGGACGGTTTATGCCGTCGCTGCGCCCGATGCAGAGGCCGTCGGCCACCATTTGGAGGCACATTTGGGCGAAATCGCGGGCATACTGTTTTTCCTGCTGGCCGCGATGGTCATCGTCGAATTGATTGACGCGCACGACGGTTTCGACATCGTGACCGAGCGCATCCGAACGACCGACAAAAAGCGGCTGATGTGGCTGGTGGGCTTCCTTGCATTTTTCCTCTCGGCCATTCTGGACAACCTGACGACGACCATCGTCATGGTCTCGCTGCTCCGCAAATTGGTGGCCGACCGCGAAGACCGGCTGCTGTTCGCCGGGCTGGTCGTCATCGCGGCCAACGCAGGCGGCGCGTGGTCGCCCATGGGCGACGTGACCACGACCATGCTCTGGATTGGCGGCCAAATCACTGCCGGGAACATCGTGAAAATGCTCATTTTGCCCAGTTTGGTCTGCTTGTTAGCTCCGTTGTTTGCCATGTCGTTGCGGCTGAAAGGCAATCTCTCGCCGATGAAAATCGAGGCCCGCGACCGCCCGACGACCACTGCGAACGAGCGCAACGCCGTGTTCGCCGTCGGGTTGGGCGGGCTGTTGTTCGTCCCGGTTTTCAAGACTTTGACGCACCTGCCGCCGTTCATGGGCATGCTGCTGAGCTTGGGCGTGATATGGATTTTGACCGAAATTATCCATGCCCGCAAGGACGACGAGCAAGTCGGCAACCGCACCGTGATTCACGTCCTGCGGAACATTGACACGCCGAGCATCTTGTTTTTCCTCGGTATTTTGATAGCCATTTCGGCCCTGCAAAGCATCGGGACATTGACGGCAGTGGCCGCTTGGCTCGACCACACGGTGGGCAACATCACGGCCATCACGCTCACCATCGGGTTCCTTTCGGCCATTGTGGACAACGTGCCGCTCGTGGCCGCCGCGCAGGGGATGTACTCGCTGGAGCAGTTCCCCGTTGACCACTATTTCTGGGAGTTTTTGGCCTACTGCTCCGGCACAGGCGGCAGCACACTCATCATCGGCTCGGCGGCTGGCGTGGCAGCGATGGGCATGGAAAAAATTGATTTCGTGTGGTATTTCCGCCGCGTGACCTTGTGGGCGGTGCTGGGCTATCTGGCGGGCGCGGCGGTGTATGTGGCTCAGTATCAGTTGTTTCACTGATAGCAATTTTGGATTTATGATTTGCGAATGACGATTCCCACCGCTGGGTTTCGGAATCGTCATTCGCAAATCATAAATCCCCAATCACGGTCGGCGCGTGGTCTGCCAAGCGGCCAGCTGCCAGCGTTTTTTCCGTTTGACGTACACTGCCGTGAACCGCGCCGTGAACTTGAACTCCTTCTCGAACAGGAACCCGTGCAGCCGCACGATGCCCGCCGCCGTCACGATTTTTCGGTTCAAAAAATGGTACGTCGTGCTGTCCGTCTCGAATGAACGGAAGGTGTATTTGCCCGTTTCGAGGGCGCGGAGGTATTCGGTCTTGTCCTCCACCGTGCAGTTGGAGTGCGTGTAGGTCAGTTCGTCGGCGACCATCGAGGCCAGCGCGGACAGGTCTTTTTTGACCAATGCGGCGTACCGTGCCTGCTCGAAAGCCCGGATTTCACGTAGATGTTTTTCGCTTTGGGCGGAGCTGGTTGCGGCCAAAAACAGCCCGGTGACAAGCAGACAAATGAATCGTAAGTTTTTCATTTTCAATTATTTGAATGTTGGGTAGGATTGGAACACGGATAGAACGGATGGGGGCGGATTTGCACGGATTTTTTTGGACAAAAACTCTGTGCGCTCCGTGCCTCTGTGTTCAATCCAAATCTGAAAAAAATCTGTGCAAGTCCGCCCCCATCCGTTCTATCCGTGTTCCAATCCTACCCAACATATTGCGCTTTCCTCTTTTCTATTTCCTTCAAAATCAAATGCGCCACGCGGAGGGCCTCCACGCCGTCGCGGAGCGTGACGACGGGCTGGGTGTCGTTCGAAATCGCCTCGGCAAAGGTTTCCAGTTCGCGTTGGATGGCATTGACGGGCACGGGGTCGGGCATTTGCATTTGCAGCCATTTTCGCCCGGCGGGCGTGTCGAATTCCATCAAATTTTCGGTCGGTGGCAGGCCGGGGTCGTCTTGCTCGAACAGGCGGATGACTTGCGCTTGCTTGTCCAAAAAGTCGAGGCTGATGTACGCATTGGGCTGGAACAGGCGCATTTTCCGCATTTGTTTGAGCGAAATGCGGCTGGCGGTGAGGTTGGCCACGCAGCCGTTTTCGAATTCGAGGCGGGCGTTGGCGATGTCGGGCGTGTGGCTGAGCACCGAAACGCCGCTCGCGCTCACCCGGCGCACGGGCGATTGGACGATGTGCAGCACCAAATCGAGGTCGTGAATCATCAAATCGAGGATGACCGCGACCTCCGTGCCGCGTGGCTGGAAGGCCGCCAGCCGGTGCGCTTCGATGAACATGGGCCGCATGACTTGGCCGGACAAGGCCAAAAACGCCGGATTGAACCGCTCGACGTGCCCGACCTGCACTTTCAAGCCCGTGTTCTCGGCCAATTTCAACAGGCGATTGGCCTCGGCGACGGTGGCTGTCACGGGCTTTTCCACGAAAACGTGCTTGCCTGCGCGGAGTGCTTTTTCGGCCATTTTGAAATGGGCGGGCGTGGGGGTCACGATGTCCACCGCGTCCACTTCGGCCAGCAAATCGGGCAGTTTTTTGAAACGCGGGATGCTGAACTGGGCTTCGGCGGTGGCGGCGTTCGCGTCGTTTGGGTCGAAAAAGCCGACCAATTCCCAGCAATCGGTGGCGAGGATGCACTTCAAATGGATTTTGCCGAGGTGCCCGGCACCGAGCAGGCCAATGCGTAGTTTTTTCATGCGGCGAAGGTAAAATGGGCAGCCCGCGCTGCGGCTTGCAGGCCGACGAAATTAGGGATTTCAAAAAACCTTCTTTGGGCTTGGGGCGTTGACCCAATGGCCGCCGGGGAGGTGGGCAAGATTTTTTCGTCAACCTAAAACCCAAAACCGACCTGATTATGAGACTTGAATTGCCTGTGTATGCCGAGCGTTTCGGTGCCAACCTGTTCCACAACGTCCAGAAAGTGTACGAGTTCGACGGTGGTTTTGATGCGGACGATGAGTTTTCAAGCCCTTTCCACGTCATTCAGAAAATCTCGCGCGAGCGGCTGCACGAAATCGAACGCGACATGGCCATCGTGATTCCGGTCAAAAACGAGCGGCTCCGGCTCCTCGAAAGCGTCCTCTGCGGCATCCCGCACGATTGCCTGCCCATCATCGTCACCAACAGCCACCGCGAACCCGTTGACCGGTTTCGGATGGAGCAGGGCATGGTGGACACGTTCTGCCGCTACGCCAAAAAACGCTACGTCATCGTCCACCAAAATTCGCCCGAACTGGCCCAGATTTTTCGGGACGGCGGCTACTCGCAGCTGCTTTCCCCCGACGGGCTGGTTCACGCGGGCAAAGCCGAAGGGATGCTGGCGGGCATCGTGCTGGCACGGCTACTGGGCAAGAAATATGTGGGCTTCATTGATTCCGACAATTACTTCCCCGGCGCGGTGTTCGAGTATGCCCGGCTGTTTTCGGCGGGGCTTTCGCAAGCCAAGTCGCCGTACTCGATGGTGCGCATCCAGTGGCACAGCAAGCCAAAAGTGCTGGAATCGAGCCTGTTTTTCGCCAAATGGGGCCGCGTGTCGCGCATCACGAACCAATACCTGAACCAATTTTTCGGGCATTACACGGGCTACGAAACCGACGCGCTCCGCACGGGCAACGCGGGCGAGCACGCGCTTTCGATGGAGCTGGCCTTGCGGCTCGATTATTCCGCAGGGTTCTCGGTGGAGACGTACCATTTTGTCAGCCTGCTCGAAAAATTCGGCGGCGTGCTGCCCACGCCGTACCCGGAGGTGATGCGTGCCGGGGCGGAGATTTTCCAGATGGAATCCCGCAACCCGCACCTGCACGATGCCGACAAAGGCGACGGCCACATCAACGAGATGATTGAATACTCGCTGGGCGTGCTGTACCATTCGCCGATTTGCCCGGAGGGCTTGCGGCAGGAAATCTTGGACGAACTGCGGCGCATGGGCATTTTGGAACCCGGCACGGAACCCGTGCAGCCCCGCCAATACCCCGCGCTCGCCAATCTTGATTTTGAAAAAGCGGGCAAATCGGTGGATTGGTCGTCGCTCGGAAACACCTCGCCCGCATGAAAAACGCACTCGACATATCCAATCCGCCCACCGGGAACGTCCTGATATTCAGCGACTTGGATGGCACTTTGCTCGACCACCACAGTTATTCGCCCGATGCGGCCCGCCCGGCTTTGCAGGCTTTGGCGGAGCGCGGGTGGCCGCTCATTTTTTGCTCGTCCAAGACTTTTGCAGAGCAACTGGATTTGCAGCGCAGGCTGGGGTTGGCCGCGCCTTTCATCACCGAAAATGGCAGTGCGGTGGCCGTTCCGAATGGTCATTTCGCGCAAATGCCGACCGCTGCGTTCGAGCGGGAAGGGCATCTGATTTTCCAACTCGCCCATGCCGATGTCGCTGCGTTAAGGACAGAACTCGCTCATTTTCAGAGAATTAAGGGTTTCTCGGATGTGCCCGACGAAGTGCTTGCGCTGGCGACAGGATTGAGTGGCCCGGCCCTTGCCCGTGCCCGGCAGCGGTGGTTCACGGAGACATTGGTCACGCCGCTCGGCTCGGCGCAGGTCGAAATGTTGAGCCAAAAACTGGCCCCCAAAAATTGGGTGCTCAGCCGGGGCGGGCGGTTCCACACCGTGCAATCGGTGCAAGCCGACAAGGGTAGGGCGATGCTTTGGCTGGCGGATTTGTTCGCCCGCAACGCGCCGCGCCCGCCTGTGCTGGCCGCCATCGGCGATAGCCCGAACGACAGGCCGATGCTGGCGGCGGCGGATTTCCCGTTTTTGGTGCAGCGGCACGACGGCACTTGGTCGGATGTGAACCTGCCGGGGCTGGCAAAAATCGAAGGCATCGGCCCGGCGGGTTTCGAGGCGGCGGTGCGCTGGCTTTTGGGCGAGAGCTGAGTTTTTCACTCGTCGCTCGCCCGCTCGTCGTGCTCGTCAATCTCGACAGGCGTGTCGCGGTAGAGCAGCGAGCCGACCATCATGATGAGCGTCGTGGCCAAGATGACGAAAAACAGCACGCCTTCGTCGAAGGTCTCGATGCGCTGCCAATCCGGGATTTTGTAAAAAAGCAGCACCGTGATGAGTCCGCGCGGGATGTAAAACAGCTCCGGCAGCAGGTCGTATTTGTGGACGATGCGCAGGTACACGAACCGCAAGGCCAACAGCGCGGCTACGATGGACGAGCCGAGCAGCCACACATCGGGGTTGCTCAGGAATGCGAGGTCAATGCTGAACCCGAAAATGATGAAGAAAAACGTGCGGATGAGGAAGGCCGATTCGGCGGTAATGGATTTCAGGAAGGCGGCCATGTCGTTCACGCGCTCATCAGAGAAGTAGTTTTTCAGCGGTCGCCAGCGCACCAGTTCCCAGTTGTTCACCACGAGTCCGAACATCAAAATCGTCAGCAGCGAGGGCAGGCGCAGGCTTTTCCCGCCCACATAAATCACGACAAGCACCGCGAACACGAGGAAAAACTTGACGTTCACGCGGTTTTTGACCAGCAGGAGCATCAATGCAAAACACACCCCGACCGAGAGCACCAGTGCGATCGGGATGCTGCCCACGAACCACAGAGCCGAATCAGAAGTGATGACTTGGCTGGCGGCGAAAAAATTGAACGCCATGATGCCCAGCACATCCGAAAACGAGGCTTCGTAAATCAAGAATTCCTTTTTGTCGTGGCTCAAATGGTGGACGCTCGGCAGCACGATGGCACTGCTCACCACGCTCAACGCGATGGCGTACACCGTGCAGTTGCTGAACGGCGCATCGGGCAGCCACCATTGCAGGATGCCCGCCACGCCCAGCGTGGACACCAGAAAAATGGTCAGGGCCGACAAAAACGAGTTGCGGATGAGCGGCAGTTTTGCGCGTGTCACCTCCAAATCGAGGCCCGCTTCCAGCACAATCATGATGAGACCAACGGTGCCGAGGATTTCCGTCACCGTGCGCGGCACCTCGAACGCCCAGCCCGCCGAGTTGGACAGGTAACGAAGCAGCATCCCTGTGCCCAGCAGCAGCAGCACCGAGGGGATGCGCGTCGCACGGTTCAGCACGGAAAAAAGGTAGGACAGGATGATGAGTCCGCAGACCGAGAACAGGATGTTGTAAGCTGTGAATTGTTCCATGTCTGCGAAGGTAGTCAATTGGGGTGGGGAGCAGGCATGGGAGCGGGTCTGTGCTCTTCGAACAAAATTTTTCAGGGCGAGGCAACACCCGGCTTCGTATCTCCGTGTCTCCAACCGAAATCATGTTGCACAAAACCGAACTGGCCGAAACCATCCAAGCCTGCCGCCGCCACGACCGCACGGCGCAGAACCGCTTGTACCGGGCTTTTCACGCTTGGGCTTCGAGCATTTGCCGCCGGTACACGAAAAGCGAAGAGGCCGCGCAGGAGTGCGTGCAGGATGGTTTTTTCAAGGTTTTCACGAAAATAGACCGCTACACGGGCGAGCAGCACTTCGAGGCGTGGCTCAAAAAAGTGATGATAAACACTTGCATTGACCGCTACCGCGCCAGCCTGAAAGACATACAGACCTCCGAACTGACCGAAGCCTATCACGAAACCGTGCTCGCCGAAACCCTCATCAACGCCGACGCAGAATACCTGCTCCATCTCGTGCGGCAGTTGCCGCCGGCGTATCAGGCCACGTTCAACCTGTTCGCCATCGAAGGCTACGAGTACCACGAGGTGGCCGAGATGCTTGGCGTGTCGCTCGGCTCCGTCAAATCCAACCTCTCGAAAGCCCGCGCCAAACTCAAACAAATGCTCACCAACCGCCAGACACAGGACAGTTATGCAGGATAAAGACTTCGATAAAATCTTCGGCCACAAATTCGGGCAGCTCGGCGGCGAACCACCCAGCAACGAGCATTGGACGGATTTGGCTGAGCGATTGGAGGCCGACCGCAACCGTCGCAGCCGCTGGTTTTTGCCGGTTTGGTGGCCGGTGTTTGGGCTTTTGCTCGCGGGAAACGGCTTTTGGTGGCACCAGTGGCGGACGGCTGACGCACGCGCCAATTCCGCTGCGGCAGTCCAAACGGATACGGTCGTTCGCCGCACGGTGTTCGTGTACGATACTGTTTATCAGACCATTGTGCGGACGCGGACGGTGGAGCGCACACAGTTCGTGCCTTCTGCAAATGCTCAGTTTTTTGTCCAAAAAACTGTGTCCGCATCGGCCCTGCCCGGCATGGCATCAACTGAAAAAAGCAGCGGCGAGGTCATCTCAAAGCCAAGTACAATATTTGCCAGTTCCGAAGCCCAAAAGACTGAAAATCAACCCTTTGCATCCGAAAACAAACCGAGCGAGAATCGCCTTGCAACAAACGACAGCCTCAAAAACGAACAAACTGAAATCGCCCAAACGTCGCATCCGCACCACACGCCCGACACCGTTTTTGAAAAACTGCTGGCCACGCCGCCGCCGCTTGCGAAGCGGAAACAGCCATTCCATTTCCAATTTTCCCGACCGCGTGTGGGCTTGTCGGCAGGGTGGGCGAGTCCGCAGTTTTCGGGCAAAAAATCGGGCGCGGGCACGTCTGTGGGTTTGGTCGCCGACGCGGAAATTGGGCGCAAACTGCGGCTGGTGGCCGACGTGCAATACCTGCGCGGACGCATGAAATCCGACGAAGCCGAGTCCATCGAGAGACACACCGACATCCCGAATCCCGGCGCGGATTACGAGTTGCGCTATTGGGAAGTGTACAAACTTTCGGCACTGACGTATTCGGCCCAGCTGCGGGTCGA
>JBKBIC010000082.1:0-19851 GCA_046299435.1 Saprospiraceae bacterium | reverse complement strand
AACTCATCACTTATCAGAAAAATGGGATAATGACTTGGGTGCTTTGCCCGGTGGCTTGGTCAATGATGTCCACCACAAGGCCGTCGAGGCTGCTGGTCACGTCCACCGAAAAGTTGCCGATGGTGTACGAGCCGGGTCGCAGGCCCTCTTCGCCGAACTGGTCGGTGATGATTTGGCGCGATAACGCGCTGAGAATCTGTCGGTTAAGGCTTTCTTGGAAGTCGTTGAGGTTGGTCAGGCTGGAGCCTGTAGCGGTAGTCGCGTCAGGGTCTTTCAGGCTGTTTTGAGCCTGTGCGCTGGCTTGTAGCCACTGGTAATTGAACGTGTCGCCGCCGAACGCCGGGTTTTTCGGTTTGTAAACCATGTCCTGCGCGTGGGCGGTTGCGCCAAATGCGGCGACGAAAACGAGGAACGCAAGCAGTTTTTGCATAGTAGTTCGTGTAAAATAAGGTTCAGAGCATGTATTACAGTTTTCCGAAGAGGTCGTCGGTCGTCAGGCTGCCGTCGTATTGGCCGTTTTGCAGCAGTCCGGTGAGATAGCTGACGGTCTGTTCGGCCAAACCGGCAATGTAATCGGTGCGCGGCACGAGGTACCGTTGGAACAGTTCGCGGTTGTTCAGGCTGATGGAAAGCAGGGTTTGCCTGCCGGGGGTCAGCGTCTCGCGGATGGTTATCCAGTACCCGCCCACGCCTTGCGGCGGCTGCCAGAGTTCGCTGAATTTTCGGAAAAACTCGCGGCCAAACGGCGTGCGCGTCTCATTGAAAACCAGCGCGTCTATCTCGAAATCGTCCTTTGCCAAAAAAGTCTGCGGCGGCTTGGGCTTGGCCGGGCGGTTTTTGAACGCAGCATAGGCATCGTCAAAATTCCAGACCGTGTCGGCCACCACGAACTCTTCTTCGGAAATGTAAATGAATGCGTTGAAATCGCGTTCGGGGGAAAACGGGAGGGTTTTCGCATGGATTTGCACCGTGTCGCCGGGCGGGGCAAAGACAAGTCCGGTGATTTTTTCGGTCATGTTGCCGGGGCGGAGGGTGGCATCGGTGAGGCGCAGTTGCCAGTAAAAATAGCCGGGTTGGGTGGCGCGGTTGTGGAGGCGGGGGGCGAGGGTCACGGTGCGGAGGCTGTCGTCAAATTCGGCTTCAATCCATACGCGCAGCGAATCGGTGGCGGGTGCTTGGGCCGCCGCCGCACATAACAATCCATTGAAAATCAATATCGTAAGTAGTTTGCTCATAGTGTTTGTCGCTCCTGTCCACAGACTCATCTGTGGGCTGTGCAGCCACACAGCCGCAGGATTTTCTTTTTTCAGTCCACAGATTTATCTGTGGATAACTTATTGCCCCACTCGAATGATGGCGTTCAGGCCGTTGCCGTTTTGGGTCACTTGGAAAGTGCGCCCCGTCTGGCCGACGACTTCTTGTTCTACACGGTTGTTGTTGCCATTCTGCACGAATTGCGATTGGACGTTCGTCGAGTTCGTCAAGTTCTGAACGACCACGTTTGCCGCGCCGTTCTGGACGATAAGTGTTTGGTTCCCAGTCCCTTGGACGTTGGACAGCACCAAATTGTCCTGTCCGGTTTGCAGCACGTCGGTCCGGTTTTGCTGACCGTTTTGAGTGGCTTGCACGATTTGGCGGTCGCCTTGCTGGTACACCCTGACGAGGTTCGGAGCCGCAGCGGTCGCGCCCGCTTGCTGGATTTGTGCCTCGTTTGCCTGCCCGACTTGGGTCAGATACACCGCATCCGTCCGCCCGGCTGTCCATTGTTGCAAATTTTGGTTCGAGCCGAGCAAGTCCGCTGGCGATAAATCCTGCGCCGCAAGGCTGCCATCGAGCAGCCCCAACAAGCCCAAAACGAGGGCGATATGTTCGCGGCGTTTGTTCATCGGTGTCGGGCGGATTTGTTTTTCAGAAAGGCGGAGCAGCGCACCATTGCACGCTACTCCGGTCCTTCCTAAAACCTTTTCTTGTGAGTTGGGGCGTTGAAAAGTTTACAGTTGAATTTTCACTCTTCAACCTTGGCTCAACTTTTCAACTATCAATTGTTCGACTGTTTCACGCTGGCTTTGTTTTCGTTGCCGAGCTGCTTGATGAGCGCGATGTGCTGGGTGCCGATTTGGTCAACGAGCGAGACGTTTTTGTTGCCTTCTTGGCGGATGGCAGCGGTGTTGGCGGCACCGTCCTGTTTGAGGACGATGGCGTTGTCGTCGCCCAGTTGCACGAGGCGTTGGGTGATGTCGGCATCGGGTGCGCCGGCGTAGTTGTTTTGGCCGGTTTGAGCCACGTTGACTTGGTTGTTGTTGCCTGTGATGGCCACGCCGACGGAGTTGGAGGCACCGCTTTGGGTGACTGCCGTGAAGTTTGCGTCACCTTCTTGGTCAATGCTGGTGCGGGTGTTTTCGCCATTGACTTCGTTGGTCGCACGGTTTTGGTTGCCGGTTTGGCGGATGCCGCTGTAGTTCTGGCCGCTGCCGGTGCCGGTTTGCTGTTGGATGGCGAGGTTGCCATTGCCTTCTTGCAGCACTTGCACCTCGGAGTTTGCACTGAGCACGCGCTGGGTCACGGTGTTGTCGCGGCCCTCAGAGGTGATGCCCGCGATGACGTTGGCTTCGGTGATGAGTTGGAGCGCGGTGTTGTTTTGGCCGGTTTGCACAACGGTCACTTTGGCATTGTTGCCAGTCGAGGAGTGGTCGAGCGTGTTGTTCTGACCAGTCTGGTTGATGGACGCCTCGTTGTTGCTGGCATTTTGGGTCATGTTCGTGCGGTTGTTGTTCCCGATTTGGATGAGGTCAGTGGTGTTTTTGTTGCCACTTTGTTCCAAATTGAGGTTGTTGCTTTGGCCGAACAGGAACGAGACAGCCGAGAAAGCGCAGAGGGTGAGGATTACTTTTTTCATGTTGTGTGTAAGTTCTTTTTTGAAAGAAAGTATGAATGAATTAAAGAATTGCTATTCGACAGCAGCCGTAGGGGCAAGAATGAACCATGCACAGGCAGCGATAAGGCATCGCAGGCCGGGCATTGGGAGAGGAAAAATGGCGATAAAACGAAGGGAAGAGCGCGACAGGACGGGAAGGCAGAAGGGTAAGAAGGCCCGCGAAACTGCGGCTGCGTGCTCGGATTAGTGAACTGCACGGCAAAATTGAGGCAATCGCCCGACGTGGGGAATACCTGAAAAACGTATTTTATGCCCTTGTTTGGGTACGGGAATCCCGCAGGGAATCAAGCGGCCAACGGATTGCCGTTGTGCTTGATGTAGTATTTGACCAAGCCGGCGACGTTCTTGATTTTGAGCTTCAGCAGGATGTTCCGTTTGTGCGTCTCGACGGTGCGCGGGCTGACGTAGAGCATCTTGGCAATCTCTTGGTTGCCTTTTTCCTCCGCCACGAGGCGCAGGATTTCGAGCTCGCGCTTGGTCAGCACGCTTTCGGGCAACGGCGACTCTGGGTCGGCGTTTTTACGTTGGTGCTCGCGCTCCGACAGCGACGAAAGCACTGCCGAGGATGCCTCCTTCGAATAATAGGTATTGCCTTCGGCAACGGTGGAAATCGCCATCAGCAGCTCCGAGACCGGGATGTCTTTCATGGCGTAGCCCGAAGCGCCGGCGCGGATCATGCTCAAAATAGTGTGATTCTCGCCCGCAGAAGTGAGCGCGAGGATGCGCGTTTTTGGCAGGACTTGGAGGATTTGCCGGGCGACTTCGATGCCGTCCAAGTCGGGCAAGTGCACGTCCAACAAGACGACATCGGGTTGGTGGCGCATCGTTTCCTCGACGGCGCGGGTGCCGTCAGCGCAGTCACCCACGATTTCAATGAGAGGTTGTTTTGAATTTTGAAGCATCGTGGTCACGCCCAAGCGGAACAAATGGTGGTCGTCCACGATTAACACCCTGATTTTTCTCATGTATGCCCAAGTTGAATGGATTTCATGCTGCAAGTTGGCAGGCAGCGATTCAAAGAGGGGGAAAAGAACGATTTGGATGAGCGCGAAGGCAGGAGGAGCGGCTGGGGCGGCTATTTGACGGCGACAAAAGTAGGAAACTTTCTGACGAAATGCAGCCCCCAAAAAAGTGTGGCAAATTGTGCCGATAGGATTTGCAAATGTTTTCGCTGCGGCTACCTTTGCCGCCGCTTTTAGCGAAATGCCCTGCGGAAATGGCGGAACTGGTAGACGCATACGTTTCAGGGGCGTACGCCCGTAAGGGTGTGCGGGTTCGACTCCCGCTTTCCGCACAAAGGCTTGCAAGTCAAACACTTGCAAGCCTTTTTCCTTTGAGGTAGCCCCTGCCCGGTCGGGTGCTCGAAAAACCACCGACCACATTTCTTTTTTTTCAAATTAACTTTGCTGCTACTGGAAACATAAAACGCACCACGCATAATCCATGTCAGCATCAAAGACCGCGCTTCTCTGTTTTTTCTGCCTGTTTTCTGCTTATTTGTTGCACGCGCAAACCCCGCGCGACACCGTCCAAGTGTACATCACGCCCAGCCAGACGACCGCTGCCCAGCCCGCCCCGGCAAAAGATTGGAGAAGCCTCCCTATCGAGGAAAAACTCAAACTCCTCGAATACATGCGAACACTCGGCGGCGACATTGACCGTGAAATCGAGCAAATGTTCGCCCGATTGGACTCGGCCAGCCAGATCAAAACCAACCTCTATGTCCAGTCCCGCCACCGTTCCGAAGGCGATGCCATGCGGACTTATGTGCGGTGGAGCCGCGACACCGTCCACGTCGGAAAAATCACAGAAGGCTCGCTTTACCTTGATTCTGTGTCGGTTACGAACATCGGTACCCAGCCATACGAAATCGGGAACATCAAGACCTCGTGCGATTGCACGGTCATCAGGCACCCCACTTTCCCGGTCATGCCGGGCGAGACCGCCATCGTCCGCCTCGAATTCGACAGCCGCACCAAACAGGGCGCGTTCCTCGGCGGCATCGTCATTTACGACAACTCGCGCCCGAACAGCCGCAGCATTTTATATATGGATGGCGAAGTTTTGCCAAAGCAGTAGCGAGGAAAGTTGAAGCGTTGAACGAGGGCTGAAAAGTTGAATTTTGGGGATGACGAAGCATCCTTGCGCCCCCGTTCAACTCTTCCACTCTTCAACCCTCCTTCACCTCCCGCTTCGGCACGGGGTCGTAGCCATGCCCGCCCCAGGGGTGGCAACGGAAAATGCGCCGCACCGCCAGCCAAGTCCCTTTGAAGATGCCCCACGTCTCGATAGCCTCCACCGCATAATGCGAGCAAGTCGGCTGAAAACGGCACTTGTTCGCGCCGAGCAGCGGCGAAATGGCGAGCTGGTAAAACCGGATGGGCAGGATGAGCAGTTGTTTCAGCATATCGGGAAGTTGAAAAGAGGAACGACAAAAAGTTTGAACGTGCCTGCGATGCCACAAAAGTCGGCAATCGGGGCGAGGTTTTGCGCTAATTTTGGGCCGTCAATCGTCTATCGTCAACCGTCCGCCGCCCAATGAAAATCGCCATCGCGCAACTCAATTTCCACATCGGAAACTTCGACGGAAACCTTCAAAAAATGCTCGCCGCCGTCGCCGAAGCCAAAACCCAAAAAGCCGACCTCATCCTCTTCGGCGAACTCGCCACCTGCGGCTACCCGCCGCGCGATTTCCTCGAATTCAACGACTTCATCGAACGCTGCCACGCCAGCATCGAGACGCTCAAAAACGCCTCGCACGGCATCGGCATCGTGGTCGGCTCGCCAAGCCGCAACCCCGTCGTGGAAGGCAAGGATTTGTACAATTCCGCGTGGTTTTTGCACAACGGCGAGGTGCTCGGCGTGCAGCACAAAGCCCTGCTACCGACCTACGACATCTTCGACGAGTACCGCTATTTCGAGCCGGCGCGGGAGTTCCAAGTCATTGATTTTCAGGGGAAAAGAATCGCGCTCAGCATCTGCGAGGACATCTGGAACGTGGGCAACGAAAACCCGCTCTACACCATCTGCCCGCTCGACGAGATGATGCCGCAACGGCCCGATTTCATCCTCAACCTGAGCGCGTCGCCGTTCAATTTCAGCCATGCCGCCGCCCGCATCCACACCGTCCGCGCCAACGTGGAGCGGTACCGAATCCCGATGTTTTACTGCAACATCGTGGGCGGGCAGACGGACATCATCTTCGATGGCGGCAGCCTCGTCATGTCGCCCGACGGGCGCGTTTTTGACGAAATGCCTTATTTCCGGGAGGAAATCCGCTTTTATGATTTGGCCGAAGTCCAACGCGGCGGGCGCGACGCGGAGCAGCCGAAAGCCAAAATCGAGCTCATCCACCAAGCCCTGCTGCTCGGCATCCGCGACTATTTTTCCAAACTCGGTTTCCGCAAGGCCATCCTCGGTTTGTCGGGCGGGATTGACAGCGCGGTGACGGCTGCGCTGGCCGCCGAAGCCCTCGGCGCGGACAACGTGCGCGGCGTGCTCATGCCCAGCCAGCACAGCAGCGAACACTCCGTGAACGATGCCCGCGAACTGGCCGAAAGGCTTGGCATTCAATACGATATAGTGCCCATCGAACCGATGTACGCGGCATTTGCCAGTGCCTTGCGCCCGCATTTTTGGGGCCTGCCCGAAAACGTCACGGAGGAAAATATCCAAGCCCGCGTGCGCGGCATGGTGGTCATGGCCATGTCCAACAAATTCGGGAACATACTCCTGAACACCACGAACAAAAGCGAAATGTCGGTCGGCTACGGCACGCTCTACGGCGATATGTGCGGCGGCCTCGCGGTGCTGGCCGACCTATACAAGTTGGAAGTGTACGAACTCGCCGCCCACATCAACCGCGAACGCGAAATCATCCCGCGCTCGTCCATCGAAAAACCGCCGAGCGCGGAACTGCGCCCCGGCCAAAAAGACAGCGACTCGCTGCCGCCCTATGAGGTGCTCGATCCGCTGCTTTATCAATACATCGAAATGCGAAAAGGCCCCCGCGAACTGGTCGAAATGGGCTTCGACGAGGCACTCGTGCGGCGCGTGCTCCGCATGGTGAACATCAACGAGTTCAAGCGCGAACAGGCCCCGCCCGTGCTGCGCGTCAGCGCAAAAGCCTTCGGCATGGGGCGCAGGTTGCCGATTGTGGGCAAGTATTTGGGGTGAAACCCGTCAATAGACTTCTTGCGAAACTCCGCGAAACGCTGCGCCTGCTCAGCGGAACTCTGCGTGATAGACTGTTACGCAGAGTGGCACAGAGGTCTCGCAGAGTCCTACAGAGACTTTCGCAAGAAGTCTAATATTCAAGGATGAACTTCGACAAGTTTTGCCCTTGATCCAGCCCCAATTTTTTGCGGAGGCGGTATCGGGCGATTTCCACCCCCCGCAGCGAGATGCTCATAAGGTTGGCGATTTCTTTCGTGCTCAGGTTGAGCCGCAACAAGGCGCAAAGCTTTTGCTCGTTGGGTGTCAGGTCGTGGAATTGCTCCCGCAGACGGTTCAAAAAGTCCCCGTGAATCCGGTCGAAATGGTACTCAAACTGCTTCCAGTCTTCCTGAAGCCTCAGGGTGGTGTCTATTTCCCTGACGATTTTTTCCAGCGCGTGCTTCGTTTCGAGGCTTTTGCCTTTTCGCTTCACCTCTTCCAGTTCCTCTTTGATGGTTTCCATGAACTCGTTTTTCACCACTAAATTCATGGTGGAGGCCGCCAGCAGGCTATTGAGGTGGCGCAGTTCGCTTTTCATGTTCTCCTCTTCTATTTGTCGGACGGCCTGCTCCTTCTGGCGTTCGATTTCAATCAGTTCCTGCTGCTTTTTCCTGAGGTCACTTTGTCTGGCTTCTTCTGCCGCCCGCATCCGTAGGTTGTAACGGTGTTTTTGCAACCGGGCAACCCCCAAGAGGGCCAATGCGCCCAGCAACACATACAGCATCCGAGCCGGGAGGCTCCTGTGAAACGGCGGTGTCACCCGCAGGAGCACGGGCTGGCTCGTGACGACCTGCCCCAGAAAATTTTTGGTCTGCACACTGAACTCGTATTCGCCTTCTTTCAAGTTGGTGTATTCTTTGGTCGTGGCGTGCGTCCATTCCCCATAGCCATCGTCGAAGCCTTTGAGGCAATAGCGGAATTGCTGGTTGTTCACTTCACTGAACTGAAAAGCCTCCACCGCAAATTGCAGCACTCGCGCCCTGTGCGAGACGGTCAGCTGCACCGGGATTTCGGACAATCCTGCGAAAGGCTTCCGCTCGTACAAAACGCTGTCCTCCGCCACGCTGACCACTTTGCTCACAATCAGGGGCTTTTCCTCTGCCGGGCGGTTTTCCAGTTCGGGCTTGTACTGGATGAAGCCCTCGTTGGCATTGAACAACACGCCGTCGCCCGCAAACACCGAGACGTGGAGCAGGTCGTTGTTGAAAGAATAGCGCAACTGAAAAAGAGAGGAAGGAACAAATGCGTAATTGCCGGGGCTAATCCGCTTGAAAAAACCGGCAATGTCCTCTGTGTAGGCATAGACGTTTTTCTGGTTGTCCTGCACCAACAAATAGACCTGCTGCTCCCCTATCGCTTTGGAAAAGGTCTCCGATTTCACGAAACGGTTGTTGGGCTGGTCAAGTTGGTACACCCCTTTTGGGGTGCCCAAGTAAAGCTCGTCGTCAATCCGGCTCAAAATAATCTGCTCATCCCTCGGCAGGCCCTGGCCGACCGATATTTTGCTGGCGGTCGCTGCCGCGAGGTCGGGCGAGAGGGATAGCTGGTACAGCCCTTTGTAAAACTGCCCGACCCAGATTTTGCCCGCCCTGTCCTCCTCAAAAAAGCGGCTCGATTCGTCGAAACCGCTGATTTTGCCGATGCTCTGCAATTCCATGTTTCCATTGATGCTGAAAAGATGCAGGCCAGCGTATGTGCCGCCGATGGCAAACCCCGAGTTCGAGCGCAACTGTTTTACCTGCCACAAGCCATGCGTGTGGGCTACCCGCCGCGCACTTCCGTTTTCCAGCAGGAAAAGCCCGGTGTGGTGCCCGGCGTAGAGCTTCCCGGCGATGCTCTGCATGCCATAGGCCGGGCCTTCCGTGCCTTTCAGGAAGATGCTCCGGGCGGCGTTCTTTGCCAAGAAGTAGATGCCGTTGGACGTGGTGTAGTAAGTGCCTTCCCCCTTTTTGTACGCCTCGTAGCCACTGCCTTGTATATTGATTTCTTGGTTGATGAAACGCATCGGGGAATTGATGTCCACGAGGGCAATGCCGTTTTGCATGCCGACCCACAGGTTCCCGGAGTGGTCTTGGAAGGCACGCAAGCAAGCGTTGGACAGCAAGCCCTCTTGCGTAGAAATGTGCTCGATGGATTGTTTTTGAAAGTCGAACAGAAAAATGCCCGCCGTCTGCGTTGAGATGGCCAAGCGTCCGTCGGATAATTGGAGGACGTGGTTGACGTACTTGCCCTGCAAGCCCTTGCTCAGGCCATCGTACTTCGTCACGACCCCAAACGAGGAGGCGAACTCGATTTTGCCCGAATTGTAAATGAGGAGGTACCCCTCGTCCTGCGCGACCATCCCCGCGACCGTCTCGTTGCTCGAATGGCTCAGGTACGGCGGGGCGAATATCTCTCGCCCCTTTATTTCGAGGAGTTGCCCCCGTCGGCTTTGTGCAAATAGCTTTCCGTTTGCTTGGAACGTCCGGCTGAAACCACCCTCGTGCTCAATGGTGGAAACGGAGTGGCCGTCAAAAACATAGATGCCTTGAAAGGCACAGAAATAGACCTCCGAGTTCAGGAGAAAAACGTCCCAGATTTCATCGAAATCGGGGGAGGCGTGTGGTATTTTATCCACAAGTGACACCATGTTCCAATCATCGTCAAAATAGCCGAACGCCCCCTGCGAACCGAAGTACAGGCGGTTGGCCTTCTCGTCAAATGCCAAAGCGCGTTGTTTTTTGCCTGTTTGGAAGGCGTGTCGCTCCCATGCCTTCCCATTGTAGGAGAGAACGCCGAGGTTGTTCGCCACGAACAAGGTCATGTTCCGGCTCTGCGCGAAAGCAATGTTCTGTATTCCTGCCTTGTAATCGGAAGGCGTAAAGTTCTGGATTGGGTACTTCCCGGAAAAAGCCGGACAAGGCTGGCTCAGCCCCAAGTACAGCAGCAGGCACAAAATGCACCTTCCGATGAGGCTGTGGCCGCGTGCGTGAAAGCGCAAAATCACCATAAAACACTAATATTCAATTAATTACGAGGGCCAAAGTACAATTTTGTAGTAGTACGAAAAATGTTTGATGAAATATTTGATGGGGCTTCTGGCTTGCCATGCCGCTGATTTTCAAATCTACTTTTGAGCCTTGCCCGCGATTGCAAAAGCCAAACGAGAAAATGCACTTTCTCAAAATGATGGAAAAATATTCGCAGGCAACAACGATTCACCGCACAATAAGTGGCAATGAAAAAAGCAGTTCAAACGCTGGCCCTGTCCCTTCTCGCCGTCTCCGTCATGGCCCAGACCGACAGGGTATCCGTTGCGAATCACCAAGACGGGATGAGGTTGGTTGTCAACGGGAATGACTTCTTTATCAATGGTATGAACTGGGACTACTTCCCGGTCGGCACCAATTACACTTACAGCCTTTGGAAGCAGCCCGACGACATCATCCGGGCAGCCCTCGATACCGAGATGCCTTTGCTGAAAAACATGGGTGTCAATGCCGTGCGGCAATACACCGGTGTGCCCGCCAAATGGATTCGGTACATCTATGAAAAGTATGGCATCTACACCATGCTCAACCACTCCTTCGGGCGTTACGGCCTGACGTTGGGCGGTGCTTGGGTCGGCAACACCGAATATGCGGACCCGCGCACGCGGGACTTGCTGCTCGCAGAGGTGAAAGCGATGGCCGAAGAATACAAAGGCACGCCCGGCTTGTTGCTGTACCTGCTTGGCAACGAGAACAACTACGGGCTGTTCTGGGAGGGTGCCGAAACCGAAGACATCCCGGTTCAGGACCGAAAATCCACCGCACGAGCCACAGCCATGTACAAGCTTTTCAACGAGGCAGCGGTGGCCATGAAAAGCATTGACCAATCGCACCCGGTGGCCATGTGCAACGGCGACCTCCTTTTTCTGGAAATCATCGCCAAAGAGTGCAAGGATGTGGACATTTTCGGCACCAATATGTACCGGGGCGTTTCCTTCGGCGATGCGTTCCAACGGGTGAAAGAAGAGTACAAGAAACCTATTTTGTTCACAGAGTTTGGGGCAGATGCCTTCAATGCCCGCGACAACGAGGAAGACCAACAATCCCAAGCCTATTATATGGTCGGCAACTGGAAGGAAATCTACGAGAACGCGGCGGGCCTCGGCAAAGCGGGCAACAGCCTCGGCGGCTTCACTTTCCAGTTCAGCGATGGCTGGTGGAAATTCGGGCAGACCAGCAACCTCTCCGTCCACGACAACAATGCCTCGTGGAGCAACGGCGGGTACGCGAACGACTTTGCCGCAGGCGAGAACAACATGAACGAAGAGTGGTTCGGCATTTGCGCCAAAGGCCCGACCAATGAAAGAGGGCTTTACCAACTGTACCCACGCGCAGCGTACTACGCCCTGAAAGAAGCCCACCGCCTGAACCCCCTGGCCCCGGGCACCACCCTTGCCTCCATAGAAAGCTTTTTCTCGAACATCCAGCCTGTAGATGCCGTCGTCAAGGCGCGCGGCGACAAAGCCGCCCTCGCCAGCGAGCAAACCAAAAAAGTGCGCCTGAGCGAGCTGCGGGCCGACCTCTACACCTTCAGCACAGGCGGAAAACTGACCTCCACACCCAAAGACCCCATACCCGGCCGGGTCAGCTACCCCGACCAAACGGGGTTCGACCACATGCAGTCCGTGTTCATCGGGGTCGAGGCGAAACCCTCCGAAAACCTCCGGGCCAACGTGTCGTTCAACATCCTCGGAAACGTCGCGGAAAACCCCATCAACGAGATATTTTATGAAAACAGGGGACGCATCCGAACCGTGCAATCCTTCAACATCGGCAACAACACCAACAGTGCCATCGAGCTCTCGGATGCCGAACGCCTGAAAGTCTATCGCGCCGACATCAGCTGGAACACCACGCACTTCGACCTGAAAGGATTTTACCGGACGGGGCACTACCATTGGGGTTACGAGGGCGACTTTTTCGGCTTTTACCCAGAAGCCAACTATGGGCCGAACATTGACATTTACAACGGCGACGCGCCGTTCGGCTTCGAGTTTACGGGCAAAAAGGGGTTCAAAAACTTGAAAGTGGCGTTCGGCCCGCAACTCTGGTGGGGGGCCAACCCGGCCATTTTGGCAAAATACAGCAGGCAAATCGGCAAATTCGACGTAACGGGTATTTTCCATGAAGACTTGGACACGCAAGCCCCCGCCGTGAGCTCGCTGGCCGTCCCCATACCGCCCACCCGCCGGGCTTCGCTGCATCTGAAAAGGAAAATGCGCCATTGGGGGGTCGAGCTGGGCGGCATCTGGTCCAACTCGAACCGCGTCGGCGAGGTCTTCCAAGTGACCCGCGAAAATTCGGAAGGGAAAACCGAGGTCTTTCAGGACGAGACCACCATGAACGACACATGGGGCGGCAAACTCAAGTTGACCTATGCCTCCGGGCCTTTCCAGTGGTACGCACAAGGAAGTGCCCAAGGCATTCTTGCTCAAGGCGGGGCCGATTACACCAAAACCTTCACCGGCTGGCGGCTCAAGGACAGCGGCAGCGGCAACCAGTTGAACTTCCTGAGCGGCTTCACCATAGGCGTAGGCAACTTGCAAATCGCGCCGAACTTCCTGTGGCAACGGCCCATCGAAGGCCCCATGCCTGCCAATTTGCCTGCGCCGGGGCGACCCAGAAACATACTGGACGACCCATTTGCGGTGCGGTCGAACCGCGAAACCGTGGCCGGTGAAATCCTTTTCACCTACGACCCGACCCCCGGCACTTGGATGTACGAGTGGGACAACGATATGGCCGAAGACGCGCGGTTTGCTATCAGCAGCGGCTTTGTTTACCGCCATTTGCCCACCACGCAAGACGCTGCCATCGGCATCCTCGGCGACGGCCGCACCATTTTCGCATTCCCCGGCGCAGCCCCCGCGCAAGACCTTTGGGAGGCTTATGCCCGCATTGTCTCGAAAATCAGCCCTGACTTTGGCTTCATCACGAACCTTTTTGCAGGCACAGCCCAGGCCAACGGCAGCGACGACAGGCTCATCAAACGCTTCGGCGGCGACCTGCGCACCATTTACAAAAAGGCGAAGCTCGTCACGACGGTCAAGGTGAACGACTGGGGGCCTTACGACTATCACCGGGATTTCAACCTGACCTTCCCGCTGCAGCTCATGGCCGATATTTCCACGAGCCTCGCCAAACCAACTTGGTTCGAGATGCCCAATTCCCGCTTGGGCATCCGCTACACATGGCGTTCGCTCAACCAATATTCGCCGCGCTACTGCCCGGCAATGACGCTCGATGCCAGCGGGCAACTCGTCTGCGACCCCACCGCCATCGGCTTCGGCAACGGGCAGGAATGGGAGGTGCAGACCTACCTGCAAATCAACATCGGCAATTAAACGACATCAAAAAAATCTGCCATGAAGCGCACAAAACACAACATTTCGACACTCGCCCTGATTGCCTCGTTGGTCATGTTGACGGTGGCCGCTTGCAAAAGAGACCTTGACGACCTCGAACCGGCGGCCTTCCCGACCACTGCCGAGGTATTCATTGACGGTTTCAGCGCGGGGCTGAGCTACGCTGCCTTCGGCGGCTCGAAAGTGACCGCTTTCGACGTGGACACGGAGGTGAAATACCAAGGCACCGCCTCCATGAAATTTGCCGTGCCAGACGCTGGCGACCCGCAGGGCGCATACGCCGGCGGCGGCTACCTTGCTTCGGTCGGGCGCGACCTTTCGGGCTACGATGCGCTCACTTTCTGGGCGCGGGCCTCCAAGTCGGCCACGATTGACGTGGTTGGGTTTGGCAACGACTTCGGCGAGTCAAAATTCCTGACCACGCTGCGCGATGTCAAAGTCAACACCAACTGGCAGAAATACATCATCCCCCTGCCCGACCCTTCCAAGCTGAAGCAGGAAAAAGGGATGTTCTTCTACTCCGAAGGCCCGGAGAGCGACCTCGGCTATACGTTCTGGATTGACGAGCTGAAATTCGAAAAACTGGGCACCATCGCACACCCGAAGCCCGTCATGTTGGACGGACAAGACCAAGTGTTCGCGGTGGAGACCGGCCAGAACCTGAACATCGGGGGCCTGAAAGTCGCCTTCAATATGCCGACAGGGGTTGACCAAAGTGTGGACGCTGCCGCAGCATACTTCACTTTTTCCTCCTCCAACCCCTCGGTCGCCTCCGTCAGCAGCACGGGCGCGGTCTCTGTGAACGATGCCGGGACGGCGGTCGTCACCGCCAAATTGGGCAGCTTGGATGCCGCAGGCTCCATGACCCTCAACTCAACCGGGAAAGCCGTCGGCCCCGAAACGCCCGCCCCCACGCCCACCGCCAAAGCCGACAGCGTGATTTCGCTCTTCAGCAATGCGTACAACAATGTGAACGTGGACACTTGGAACACCCGCTGGCAGTTTTCGACCGCCGAGGATTTCGACATCAAGGTCGCGGGCGATGACGTGAAGCGGTACCGCAACCTCAATTTCGTGGGCATCGAGTTCGCCTCGCAAACCATCAATGCGTCGGCCATGACGCATTTCCACATGGATATTTGGACACCCGACCCAACCGATCTGCCAAAAACCTTCAAGGTATTGCTCGTGGATTTCGGTGCGAACGGGATTTTTGGCGGGAACGACGACTCCTCGCACGAACTGTCCTTCACGCGCCCGACGCTCGCCACGAAGCAATGGGTGAGCTTGGATGTCCCGCTGTCCAGTTTCACAGGGCTGACGAACCGGGCGCACCTCGCCCAGCTGGTGCTGTCCGGCGATTTGCCCAACGTGTATATTGACAACGTATATTTTTACGATGCGGGCACGGCACCCTCGACCGGGCCGACGGTGGCCGCGCCGATTCCTACGCGCAACCCCGCCGACGTTATTTCCATTTTCAGCGACACCTACAACAATGTTGCCGGCACGGATTTCAACCCGAACTGGGGACAGGCGACGGCCGTTTCCCAAACCCCCATCGCGGGCAACAACACACTGCGCTACGCGGGCCTGAACTATCAAGGGACGCAATTTGCCAGCAACCTCGATGTCTCCGGCATGACCCACCTGCACCTCGACTTCTGGACGAAAAACTCGACCGCGCTCAATGTTTACCTCATCAGCCCCGGCCCGGTGGAGACACCCTTCGCGCTGACGGTGCCCACCAACGGATGGGCAAGCGTGGACATCCCCTTGTCCAACTTTTCGCCCGTCGCCCTCAACAACCTGATTCAGTTCAAATTCGACGGCAACGGCGATATCTACTTGGACAACCTTTATTTCTACAAGGCCAGCAGCGGCGGCACCGCCCCCACGACTGCCGCCCCAACCCCCACTTTCAGCCCGGCCAACGTCATTTCCGTGTTCAGCGACGCTTACACCAACATCGCCGGCACAGACCTTAACCCAAATTGGGGGCAAGCCACGCAGGTCTCGCAAGTGCCGATTGCGGGCAACAACACGCTTCTCTACACCGGCCTGAACTATCAGGGCATCCAGCTGGGGGCCAACCAAAACCTGAGCAACATGACCCACCTGCACCTCGATTTCTGGACAGCCAACTCCACAGATTTGAAGGTGTTCATCATCAGCCCCGGCCCGGCGGAAAAACCATACACCCTGACCGTGCCGACCTCAGGTTGGACGAGCATTGACATCCCGCTGACGGAATTCACGCCGGTGGTCAACCTGTCCGATGTCTTCCAATTCAAGTTCGAGGGCAACGGAAAAGTCTATCTCGACAACATCCTGTTTTACAAGTAAACCACAACCTGAGCAACCATACTTCAATCATGAAATCGAAGCATTCAATCCTGACAAATAGCGTGCTGCTGGCCGTCATTCTTTGCGCTTTCGGAAGCTGCCAAAATGACGACAATGCCATTGCCGACCGCAAGTATCAGTTGGTCTGGGAAGATGATTTCGCAGGCGCAGCCGGCACATTGCCCGATACTTCCAAGTGGGCTTTCGACATCGGCATCGGCCCCGGCAACGACGGCTGGGGCAATCAGGAATTGCAATACTACACCGACCGGCCCGAAAACATCGCCCTCGACGGTTCGGGCAACCTCGCAATCACGGCGCGAAGGGAAAGTTTCGGTGGCCGCGCTTTCACCTCGGCAAGGCTGAACACAAAAGGCATTTTCGCGCAGGCTTATGGCCGCTTCGAGGCACGCATCAAAATGCCTTGGGGGCCGGGCATCTGGCCCGCATTCTGGATGCTGGGAGACAACATTGACGAGGTGTCGTGGCCACAATGCGGCGAAATTGACATCATGGAATACCGGGGGCAGGAGCCGCACCTGATTCATGGTTCCGTACACGGCCCCGGCTATTCGGGCGGAGCGGCCATCACCAAAGGCTTTGGGTTGACCAACGACCGTTTCGACGTGGACTTCCATGTTTTTGCGGTCGAATGGGGCGAAGATTACATTGATTTCTATGTGGACGATACACTGTACCAGCGGATAAAACCAGCGGATGCGCCCGGCGAATGGGTCTATGACCAGCCGTTCTTTATTATCCTGAACGTGGCCGTTGGCGGGAACTATGTCGGCTTCCCCACCCAGCAGACACCTTTTCCACAGACAATGCTGGTGGATTACGTCAAGGTTTACAAAGAGATAAATTAACCGGAAAAATGGAATTACAATACACTCAAATAGGCTCCGATAAATATTTCAAGATACCGGATAGCGACGCGCTGCGCCCGTTTTTCATGAGCATCGTCAGCGACTCCGACCACTGGATGTTCATTTCGAGCAACGGCGGATTGAGCGCGGGCCGAAAAAATGCCGACTATGCACTGTTCCCTTATTACACGGATGACAAAATAACCGAGTCCGTCGAAACAACCGGGAGCAAGACCGTACTGCTGGTGCAGCAAGGCGATGCCCGGCACATCTGGGAGCCTTTTTCGAGCCGCTACGAAGGCCTGCACCGCACGAGCCGGAACCTTTACAAGCATATTTTCGGCAACAAAATCATCTTCGAAGAAATCAACCACAACCTGCAACTGAGTTTTCAGGTGGAATGGAATTCCAGCGACCAGTTTGGTTTTGTGCGAAAATCGAGGCTGGCCAACCACGCACCGACCGAAGCGAATATCTCCATGCTGGACGGCATCCAAAACATACTGCCCTACGGCGTGCCGAGCAGTTTGCAGAACAGTGCCAGCAACCTCGTGGACGCTTACAAACGGAGCGAATTGGACGCGGCGACGGGCCTCGGCCTCTATGCCCTGAGTGCCATCATCGTGGACAAAGCCGAACCCAGCGAGGCCCTGAAAGCCAACGTGGCTTGGTCGCTCGGCCTCGAAAACCCGACTTATTTGCTCTCTTCCCTGCAACTCGGCGCGTTCCGAAAAGGCGCACCGCTGCGGCAGGAAGAAGATGTAAAGGCAGAAAAAGGGGCTTATTTCCTCCATAAAAACATCGTGCTGCCCGCACACGCGGAAAAGGCGTGGATGATTGTCGCCAACGTCAACCAAAGCCATGCGGCGGTCGCTCGTTTGCAGGCGTTGCTGAAACAGGAAAAAGGCTTGGCCCGATTGGTGGAAGACGACATCGCCGCCGGGACCAAACGCCTGCTCGCGCTGAACGCCGCCGCCGACGGGCTGCAACTCAGTGCCGACCACCGCCGCGACACCCGCCATTTTTCCAATGCGCTGTTCAACATCATGCGGGGCGGCATTTTTGACCACAATTACCAAATCGAAAAGTGGGATTTCAGCCGGTATTTGGCCAAAGCCAACAAGCCGGTTTTTGAAAAAGCGAAACCGGTCGTGGACAAACTGCCCGATGTGTTTTCGTTTTTTGACCTGAAAAAAATAGCCCAGCAAAGCGGGGACGTGCATTTCACGCGCCTGTGCACCGAATATATGCCGCTCAAATTCAGCCGTCGGCACGGCGACCCCAGCCGCCCGTGGAACTGGTTTTCAATCAACACCCGCAGCGAAAAAGACGGCTCGAAAATCCTCGATTATCAGGGCAACTGGCGCGACATTTTCCAAAACTGGGAGGCCTTGGCCCACTCCTATCCGGCGTTCATCGAGAGCATGGTGTTCAAGTTTTTGAACGCGACCACGTTCGACGGCTACAACCCCTACCGCGTGACGAAAGACGGTTTCGATTGGGAAACCATTGAGCCGGACAACCCTTGGTCGTACATCGGCTATTGGGGCGACCACCAGATTATCTATCTGTTGAAGTTTCTGGAATTCATGGAAGACCATGAACCCGGCCAATTGGAAAGCCTTTTTGACAAAGCGTGCTTCGTGTATGCCAATGTGCCCTACAAGATAAAAAGTTATGAAGACACGCTCAAAAACCCGAAGGACACGATTGAGTTTGACCACGATTCGGATAAAAAAATCCACGCACTGCGGGAAAATATCGGCGCGGACGGGGCACTGTTGCGCGATAAAAACGGCGACATCCACACGGTAACTTTTGTGGAAAAAATATTGGCGACGGTGCTGGCCAAGTTGTCCAATTTCATTCCCGAAGGCGGCATCTGGATGAACACCCAGCGGCCCGAATGGAACGATGCCAACAATGCCCTCGTGGGCAACGGGGTCTCGGTGGTGACGCTGTGCTACCTGCGGCGGTTTTTGTCATTTTTCAAACAGGTGCTGGCCGCCTCGGACACGCAACAGGCCAGTGTTTCCGCCGAGTTGCTCGCTTTTTTCAAGGGCGTTTCGCAGACCCTCAACGCCCACCAGCATTTGCTTTCCGGCAAAATAAGCGACACCGACCGCAAGCGCATACTGGACGGTTTGGGGAAAGCCGGCAGCACGTACCGTACCCAAATCTATCGGCAGCCATTTTCGGGCGATAAACAGGCCGTGTCGCTGTCAGAAATCGCACAGTTTTTTGACCTGAGCCTCCGCTATCTGGAACACACGATAGATGCCAACAAGAGGCCGGACAATATGTACCACGCCTACAACCTGATGACAATCGAAAACGAGGAGGCTGTTTCTATTTCTTATTTGAGTGAAATGCTGGAAGGTCAGGTGGGTGCGCTGAGCGCGAAATATCTGCGGGCGCAAGAGGCAATAAAACTGCTGGACAGCATGAAACAAAGCAAGTTGTTCAGGGCTGACCAATACAGTTACCTGTTGTATCCCAATAAAGATTTACCGGGATTTTTGGTAAAAAACAATGTGCCGCAACAAGCCGTCGCGCAGTCGGCCTTGCTCACCCAATTGATATCCGACGGCAACGCGGACATCATCGAAAAAGACATTGCTGGGGTGTGCCATTTCAATAGCAATTTTAAAAATGCCAACGACCTGAACGCGGCTTTGGATGAGCTGGCTCAGTCGAAATATGCCCCGTTGGTGGACAAAGACAGGAAGCAGGTGCTCCAAATTTTTGAAGACATCTTCAATCACAAGGCATTCACTGGACGGTCGGGGACTTTCTTCGGCTATGAAGGGCTGGGGTCTATTTATTGGCACATGGTATCGAAACTTCAATTGGCCGTGCTGGAATGTTGCCAAAAAGCAGTGGACGACGGCGAAAACCCGGAGGTCGTCGCACAATTATTGGAGCACTACTACGCGATAAGCGAGGGCATCGGCGTACATAAATCGCCGTCGTTGTACGGTGCATTCCCGACCGACCCGTATTCGCATACGCCTGCCGGGAAAGGCGCACAACAACCCGGCATGACCGGACAGGTCAAAGAAGACATTTTGAGCCGGTTCGGGGAGCTGGGC
>JBKBIC010000081.1:0-19980 GCA_046299435.1 Saprospiraceae bacterium | reverse complement strand
TGCGGAACGGGTGCTTTTCGGCGAACCACTTTGTCGCGCCCATCGTGAGGTCGAAGCCCGTTTCCTTGTTCGAATAAAAGTCGTTCAATGCGTAAAAACGCGGCTGGATGTAGTAGTTCAAGTCGGTTGAAGTGCGCTCCGAATTATACAGGCGCAGCGAGATTTCGGGCATTTTGAAGTCCTGCCGCACGGCCTCCGCGTCGAACGAAAGCGAATCGTCGTCGTAGCCATAATAATGCACTCGGTCGAAACTGTACCCAATTTTACCCTCGACCGCTGTGTTTTGGTTGATGTAATAATTGCCGCTCAGCTGCGCGTCGTTGTTCATAAACCGCTGATTTTCACGGTTTTTGGCGTTCATGCTGTGGTGCCGCACCCAAGCCTTCGCGTCGTACTTATCCTTTTTGCCAAAATAATAGCCGCCCTCGCCGAGGAACGAAGTCGGCACACCAACGCCCGCTTTGACCCAGCCGTTGTAAATTTTTTCCTTGCCGGTTGTCTTCATCCCTACGGGGCGAAGTTTGGGGGCCTCGTATTTGATGGCGAGCGGCTTGGGCGATACGTCGTAAGCCTGTTTTTTCGTCGTCGTGTCGAGCGCAGGCAACAAGGGCGTGACGGATATTTTGTTCGTTTCGAGCAGTCGCGCATCGAATTCCTTGACCACCTCCACGCTTTCGGTCGGCAGGTCTTTGTCCGGCTGGGCAAAGGCCACAGTTGTGGCAAAACACAACAGGCACAAGACTTGAAATTTCAGGTTGGCAAACATGGTTCTTCTATTTTAATTGGTTGAATTACTATTGATAAGCTTTGAAGGATTCTATTTGAACATCATCTATCCAAATTGTTTTGGAATTTTTGTGAGGCTGCCACAAGTATATTTCCACACGGTCAACGTCGTGCAATTTTTTCAATTTCAGGTCAAAGAATAGCTCTTTCCAACGCCATGCTTCGAGGTAGCGCATCGGTCTGTGGTAAGCACTTCGCAGCGTCTTGCCCGAAGAGTCCTTCGCTTCCAGCACGACCGCTGTGCCGCGCCATGATTCCCATTCTTTCTCGGTCGTGAAAAAGCGGGCCGTCAGGCGTACCCAATCGTTTTCAGGCTTGACGGTTGCGATTGGCACGAACTCACGATTTCCGTCAGAGAAAATGGCTTTTTGGCCTCTGTTGGGGTGTTTTGTGCCCACAAATGTCGAGTCAGTCAAGTCCTCAAAACTGGTCTCGAACAGAATTTTCAATTCGTTGCGCGGCAAATTGCCGAAATCATCCCTGCCATCTTGAAGTTTCAAGTCGTTCATATCGGGCTTGAAGCGAAGGAACATCCGTCGGTAAAACGCGGGCGTGTTACCTTCTGCATCCAAGCCCATGCCAGTCAATTCGGGCTGCCAGCTTTGAAAAATATTCAAGAACACGCACAAGTTCATCGCTGGTATCCAAAGCGATTTCCAATTGCTTTTCAAGCCATTTTCAATAAAAGCAGCAAATGGAATTATCAAAACAGCATAGCCTTGAATCATCGCCCTTTGCCCAAACGAGCCGCCATACCACCACACATCCCATGAAAGCACTATCCAAATATTGACGACCGCAAAAACCAGAGTAGCCAAGAACAGTTCCGGGCGTGTTTTTCTCAATTGATAAAAGCCCAATAGCGCGAACAACATAATTGGCGTGTAAACCAACCAACCTTTTTTCGCGCTGAAAAAACCGTCTATCAAATGCGGCTGTAGAAAACTGAATTTCTGGTCGCCATAGCTATAAAACAACCACTCCCCAGCCTCTAATTTCCAGTAAACCAATTGAATAGAACCAACCAACATAGCCGAAATCGCCGCAATCAAACACAGTTTCCAATTGGTTTTCAAAAAGGCGAAGCGAGCAGCAAGCCCACCATTTTTACCGAAAAACGGCGGCACAACACCCCACAAAAGCGGTATAAATGCTGAAACTGCATCCGTCGGCCTCGTCAACGCAGCTAAGCCAATCAACAACCCAATCAAAGCGGCCCGACCGTTCGTTGCTTTCTCATAAAATTGGATCGTCTGCCAAATCAATGTGGCATACACTGTGAACAACCAAATGTGAGAATGGGCGTAATCAAATCGCGCGTAGTGGTGCCAATTCGTGCCGAAAGCCAAAGCCAGTATTGTTATGGTTGTCGTGCTTTCTGAAAAATATCGTCTTAATATCTTTCGAGCCATGAACAATCCCAAAACAGCCATAAACAATCCGCCAAACGCAATTGAAACTTGATAAGGCTTTGAAAAGCCATCTGCCTCGAATCCAAACGGTCTCGCCGAGACATGAGCCGTCAAGAAGAAAGGCGCGTACATCACAGCCAAACCGCTGGAATATTTGATGATTCTATTTCCAGTTATTGGTGCGGGTGTGTAGTTGACTATAGCTCCGTGAGGGTTGTATTTACCCACGATGCTATCCAACCAAGTCATTTTGCCTAAATCTTCATAAATAAACGCGCCCGGTAAATATGAATAATAGCCAAACACGTCATAAGTAATCACCGCGCCGTCTGGGGAGTTCGCCCACCGAGGGCGATAGAATGACAACAGCACTATGAAGATAGCACTAAGAATAGTTGCAAAGAGCGAGGCGTTTTTCAATTGAAGAAAATTGTGGCTGTAGGTTATAAGAACGGCTTAATTCCCACTTTCGTCAAGTTCAAGAAAGGAGTTGGAGGAAGCCGGTTTCTTCAAGTTGGTATTGTTGCCGCCAAGTTTGGCATATTTCTGTTTCGCCAAATCAAGAATGGTTTTATCGTCACCAGTGTAATTTTCTATTACAGCTTCAAGAGCCGCACGGGCACTATTATTGTCGCCTTTTGCCACATAGATATCTGAGTTTAGGATAAGGTTCCGTGCAATCCAATCATCATATCCCGCACTTGCTTGGTTCGCGTCGCTGATAAGATTATCCGCTTCGTCATATTTCTTCTGTTTAAACAGAATCTGCGCCAACAAGTGATAGGATTCGGCTACTGGTTCACCTGTCGCATTGGTCGTTGCTTTTTGCAAGGCGGGCTGGGCACGCGCGAAATCACCTTTGTCGTATGCTATTTTGCCAATGTAATAGTTTGCGCCGCCGATTTGCTCTTTTGTGGCTCGCGGGCTACTGTTGATTTTAGAGCCATAATCATACACAGCCACACTATTGTTCAATTTATATGCTGCCCGAATCGCCATTATTTGTGCATCTAATTTTGAATTGTCATTCAGGGCGGCATCGTCCCATTTCTTGGCAAACTCATAAGCCTGTGCGTACTCTTGTTCTTCATTGAAAGCCAGCAAAGTCGCTTTTTCACAAGCCTTCGGATAGTACTTGCTCTGACCGCGCCCGACAACCGCCGAATAGTCTTTCAGTGCTTTTGGATAGTCTTTTTGGGCTGCATAACATTCCGCACGATGATAAAGCGAGGTCAGCGAGTTGCGGCCATTCGGATATTTTGTCAGGTAATTCGTATAACCATCAATTGCCTGTGCGTAACGACCAGCCTCAAATTGCGCCTCAGCCGCATTGAAGGTCACGCTGTCTTTTGCAGCACTATCCACTTTGTATCCGGGGATAGTTTCCAAAAAAGCAAAATATTCATCTGGCTTGCCCAAATCCTTTACATAGATTTCTTCCAATGCGGCCAGCGCATCTTTGGCTTCTGTGTTTTCTGGGTTATTGGCGAACACTTGTTTGTAGTAATTTATGGCTGTCTGGATATTGCCTTGATTGTATGAAATCAAGCCGAGTTTCAACAATGCGGCATTGACCAGATTGGATTTGCCTCGGAAATCTTGCACCAATCGGCGCAGCGGTGGGATGGCTTGGTCGTACTTTTCAATGTTTTGATAGGTGCTGCCCAATTGGAGTAGTGCCTCATCTGTGAATTGACTGTTCGGGTACTTCTCTACCAGATCTTCGAGCGCGTTGATTTTATCCACAGGGTTTTTCTGAAGCCCTTTGATAATCGCTTTTTGATAGAGCGCGTACTCGAACCCTTCATATTTTTTGTTGACAGCCTCGTCATAATATTTCAAGGCATCGCTGTACCTGTTGCGTTTGAAGTAGCAGTCACCAGCCCGGAGCGTTGCGTCTCCGAGTACATCGGTTTTCAATTGGTCAAGATAGAGGCTGGCAAAATTTTTCTTGATACCATCAACAGCTGACGTGAAATAAGTCAGCGCGGAATTGAAGTCTTTTTGTTTCAAGAAATTGTAGCCCTGCACATAGTTGCCCATCATCAAACTACTTTCATCGGGCAGGTTTTTATAGTTTTTGGCTTGGCTTAAAAACGAAGCCAAAAACTGTTTGCTTTGGTCGAATTCATTGTTTTCATGTGCAATCGTGCCGAGCCAGAAATTGCATTTCACGGCAGTCTCTTTGTCAATCTGATATTCTTGCGATTTCTGGAAATACTTCTTGGCTTCGTTGGCTTGTTTGTTTTGGTAGAGTTGAACTCCGCGCAGGAAACATACTTTTTGATAAGCTTCGTTCAGTTTTTGGTTGCGTGTTTTGAGGCTTTCAAGTGTTGAGATGGCACGGTCGTAATCACGAGTGTTCAAGAAAATCTCGCCCATGAGCGACTGTGCGTCGGCAAAGTATTTTGATTTCTCATCAAATTTCTGAAGAGACTCAATTGCATCGCGGTCAAACTTTAATTCGTAGCTCAATTTCGCATAGTTGAACAACGCCTCTTCTTTCACAGATTTATCAAAGTTCATGCTCGATGCCTTCCCGAAGGCATTCCGGGCGTTGGCTTTGTTCCCAGTTTTGACGTAACAATCGCCGAGGTGATAGAGGCCATTCTGGCCGAGCAATGAATCTTGTTTTGTCAGTTGCTCAAAATTATCAATCGCCTGTTTATAGTTTTTGGTTTGATATTGCGTGTAACCCAATTGGTAGTAATCCGACGGACGCAAATTGCTCATGTTGTCGGCTGCGTATTCCAAATAGGGTAGGGCGCTTTTGAAATCCCCTTTTTCAAAATAGGCCTGACCCACCAACTGATTGATTTCGGCCTTGTTTTTCACGTCGGCTTTGGCCTTCGGTGCGCCGTAGGTGATGACTTGGTCGTACTTTTTCTGTGCTGAATATATCTGGCAGAGGTAGTACGGTATCAAATCTTTGTATTTCGGGCTGGCCTCGCAACGCTGGAAGGATTTGAGTGCCTCATCATAACGGCCATCAAAAAACACGCAGCAACCGTAATAATAATTGGCTGCGAAATACCATTCGCTGTTCGTGTTTTCTTTGATGCTGGCGAATGCTGTCTTTGCTTGCGCGAATTTTTTGGTGACGAAATAGCAGTAGCCTGTTTTGAACCGGATTTCGTTCCGCAAAGGCCCGGCCATAGAGCCAGTCGGGGCCATCAAATAATAAGTGAGGGCTTGGTCGTACTGTTTGGCATTGAAATAATAGTCGCCGATTTCAAGCGCGGCTTGGCTGGCGACGGGCGAGGGAGAGTTTTCGCGCAGGAAGTCGAGCACCAATTTTTCTGCTTCTGGCTGGTTGAGCCGCACGGCACACTTCGCAACGTGCAGTTCTGCGTCGGTTTTCACGCTACGCCATTCGGGTTCGTTGACGGGGCGGAGAAGATTGATGGCCGTGCGAAATTCCTTTTGTGCCAGCCCGTACACGCCTTGCCCGAAGAAATCCATGCCGCGCTTGTACGCAAGGTTGGCCTCGGTGAAGACGGTCGTTTCTTGGGCGGTCAAAGTGGCGGCGAGGAAGAGCAAGAGGGCAGGAAGAATGCTTTTTCGGAATGTCATGGCGATGCGGTGAGTTTTCAATTGAATATCGCCGAAAACGCCCCCGAATCCGAGGGCTTGCCCGGCAAAAAGTGTTTTATCAAAAGTTTAACGACGGCGAAATCTGGCCGTTTTCGCTGCGGCGAAAGTATGTAAAGCGTTTAAAATACGGCCAAAACTTTCCCCGCTCGCGTAGTTTTGCCGGGTCTCGACATTCATCGGACACCCAACTTTTTGCTCATGGAATTCTTCCTCGCCACGCTCTTTTCACTCTTCTCCATCGTTGACCCGCCGGGCGCAATCCCTGTGTACATCGCCCTCACGTCGGGGCGACAAAAGGCCGAACGCGACCGCATCGCCCGCCAGACAAGCCTCTATTTCCTGCTGATTTTGCTCAGTTTTTTCTTGGCCGGCTCGTACATCCTCGGCTTTTTCGGGCTGACCGTCCACGCGCTCCGCATCGCGGGTGGCATGGCCCTGCTGCTTAATGGGTTCAGCCTGATGGTCGGGCATTTCGGCAAGCAGCGCGACTACCAAAAGGAGGTGGAACGCCCCGAAGAAAACGTGACCGAAATCGCCTTTTCGCCGATGGCCATGCCCTTGCTCTCCGGCCCCGGCTCTATTTCGTACCTCATCACGCAGTACAATCAGTTCCCCGGCTGGACGGAGCGGGCAAGCATCGTAGGAGCCATAATTGCCTGTACCTTAATGGTTTACGCCTGTTTGCGGGTCGCGCCGTTCCTGTTCAAGGTGCTCGGCACGGGCGGTTTGAACGCCATTGCTCGCATCATGGGCTTCATCGTGATTGCTATCGGCGTGCAATTCATCGTGGACGGGCTGGTGCATTTGGTCGGCGAAATGAAGTAATATTTTCACCTCGCCAACAACGTGTCGCCGAAAAACAAATCGCCGCGCCCGTCCGTGAACCGCACCTGTGCGAACCAACTGTACACGCCCGTCGGGGCGACGCGCCCGCCCACCTTGCCGTCCCAGCCCGCGCCGATGTCATTCGGCGGGAAATTCGAGTTTTCAAACACGAAATTGCCCCAGCGGTCGAACACGCGAAACAGCAAAATTTCCGCCACGCCGGGGTCGGCGAATACCGCAAGTCGTTGGTTTTCAGGTTGTTGGGCGTTAGGAGAAAACACATTCGGCACGAAGACCGACCGCTCGCGTTTGACTTGCAAGTAAAAATCGTCCGTCGCTACGCAGCCTGCCGTGTCGTAGGCCGTGATTTCAAAAAGCGTACTTTTTTCGGGGAAAAGCCACGCCGCGCCGTCGCCAAGTGCGCGGGTGAATTTCGGCGGCGCGAAAACCAACGTATCAATTGGGCGGCTGCTTTGCAACTCGAACAGCAGCGAATCGCCCGTGAAAATGAGCGTGTCCGCGCCTGCGCTGACCGTGAAAATGGGGCCGACGGGCAGCACGGCGGCAAAATTGACAGCGCACCCGTTCGCGTCCTGCACCCCGAAAATGTGGATGCCCGGCATGAGGTCGCCCCATGATTTCACATCGCTAAATGCTTGGTTTTCAAATGCATACAAATACGGCGGCAGCCCGCCGGAGGTACTCGTCACCCGGATTTGCCCGTTGTTTTTGCCGAAACAACTTTCGCCGATGGCCTCCGCAGCAGCCAGCAGAGGCGGCGGCGCATCGAGCGTGAGCGTCAAAACCAGTTCGCATTGGTTCGCATCGGAGATGATGACGGCGTGAATCCCGGCGGGCAAGCTGTCGGCGAGCGCGGTCGTTTGCCCGTCGAGCCACTCATATTTATATGGTGCGATGCCGCCCGTCGCCGTCGCCGTCACTTGCCCGTCCGCGCTGTCGGCGCAGCGCACCGCGAAGCCGCCAAAGTCCGAAAGCACCGTCGTTTGCCCGGCCAGCGGCGGCGGCTCGAACAGGCTGATGGAAAACGTGCCGCTCACGCCGTTCGCGTCGGTAATCGTGAATCGGTAGTTGCCGCCGGGCAAATTTCGGAGCGTGTCCGCGTCGTTGAGGTTGGCGAGTTGGCCCGTTCCGTTCAGGCCGGAGCCATTTTTAACCCATTGAAAAACAAAGGGTTGTGCGCCGGATACGACCTTCGCCACGAGCGAGCCGTCGCTCCGCCCGGCGCAACTGACGGGCGTGGCCGCAAAATCCAACGCGACCGCGCAGTTGGCCGCATCGAAAAAAACGACCCGCGTCACGAGGCTGTCGCAGCCAAAACGGTTGGTCAGTTTTTCGGGAAAAACGCCCGCTTGGGCGGGCACGCAAGTCGTGTCGTGCAGCACAATCGAGTCGCGTGGGAACACTTCGAGGAAAAATTTGACATTCAAATCGCCCTGGATAGAGCAGCTGTTTTCGTCGGTCAGGCCGTTGATGGAAAAGATGGCGGATGCCGTCGGGACGATGGGCAACGGCGTGGAGGCCGTGACATTTTGCATGGAAAATTGCTGCACGCCGTCCGTCCAATTGACCGAAAACGGCCCGCCGACCGTCGGCAAAAGCAGCTGCAAAAACGCCGTGTCGCCGGGGCAAACGCCGTTTACGCCGCCCGCGATGCCGATTTGGGTGGGCAAAACGGCTAATTGCAGTCCAGCGGCAAAGTTTGGCGAAGCCGCCGAGTACGCCGCGCAATCGGCAAAAGCCGACCAATTCGCCGGGTTTCGGATGCGGTCGGCCCATTCGAGGCGGTTGCCGGGCGCGAGCGAGCCGGTGTATTTGACAAAATCACTGGCCGCCGTCGGTTCCATGTGGGCGCAGGCGGCCACGTCGGGGTGCAGGTTGGAGTTTTGGGTCGGGGCGTTGAGGCAGTCGGCTTGCCACAGGTTTTTGGAATTGAAGCCAAAAAGCACGTTGCCAGAGTATGTCGCGTCACTGCTGCCGGGGCCGTTCGTCCAGTTGCCGCCCGCGAGAAAATAGAGCTGGTCGCCGCCCGAATTCATGTTCACAGCGGTGGCGGGCGGCGGCGTGGCGTGCAGGTTTTGCACCGACCAATCCGCGTCGGGGCTGACGAATTGGTAGGTTCCGAAGCCGTTGGAACTTGTCAAACGATAGGTGACGACGGTCCCTGCCGGAATCGTGCCGCCCGTGCGCGTGAACCGGATGCTGCCCTCCGAATCGCCCCATTGGCCGGGGTTGCACCGCTCGAACCCATTGTCTGTCAGGTCAATAGCCGCGCCGGGGGGGATGTCTTTGAAACAGACGAAACTGATTTCGTCGCCGCCCGCCGCGCCGCCACAGTCGAATGTGTTGGCACTCACGCCCAGCACCGCGAGGTCGCCGGGAAAGAAACTTTGGCCGGGGAGCAGGGCCTGCGTCAGCAAAAAAAACAGGGGCAAAAGGCGGTGGAAACACATGGGCGCGGCGTTCTTGAGACGGCGACAAAATTAGCGCATGGCTTTCGCCCGCAGCTTACCCACAGATGAATCTGTGGGCTTCACATGAAAATCCTGCCGGATTTTTGAAACCCAACCCACAAATTCATTTGTGGGCAAACGCTTAGTTTTGCCGCCCCCGCACATTCCAAATAGGCTAAAACTGACCGCTCACCACTATCAAGTTTATGAAACTCAAACTCTTGGCCGCGCTGGCGGCAATTTTCTGGGCAGGCACCTTGCCCGCGCAAATCCGCACCGGTTTCAAAACCGGCTGGAACTCCGCCCGCATCATCGGCGAATCCGAGACCGACGCAGCAGGCAATTCACTCGAAACTTGGAAAAACGTGGGCGGTTTCCACATCGGCATGACCCTGACGCACAAGTTCGAGTCCAACCCGAATTTCGGCCTCCGTGCCGAGATTCTGTACTCCAAAAAAGGCAGCAAGCACACGCTCACCTCAAAGGAAAAAGGGGCGACGTTCCGCTATTTCCCGACCGACCCCGCCGACCTGAGCAAGCGCGTGCTGACCTATTCGGACGAGATAGATTACTTGGTGGCCATCAACAACTCGTACATTGACGTGCCGCTGCTGGCCTTTGCGCGGTTCGGCAACTTTGAATTTTCGGCTGGCGTGAGTGCGGGTGTGCTTATCGCGTCTTATGGCGAAGGCTCCATGCGCTACAAGGGCTATTCCGCGCTGTTCCCGTTGCAATCCACCAACAACCTCGAGTTTTTGCTCGACCACAACTACCGCCGCGACGACCCCGGCGGTTTTGACGACGGCAATTCGACCCGCCTCGCCGCCCGGCTGAACAACCAAAATGTGGATTTGCCGCAGACCATCGGCGCGTACTACGATTACCCAGATGACAAAGGCAACCTGTTTAACACGCTGGATTTCAGCGCGATAGGTGGCGTTTCGTATTACCTTAGCCGCGCACTTTATGCTTCCGTGCGCTTGCAGTACGGCCTCTCCGACATCTCGAACAACAAGGCCGACATCTCCCGCACGAAGCTCGACGCAGACAACCAACCCGTGTTGCTCGACCGCAAAGACCGCAACTTGGTCACGCAGATTTCGGTCGGGTTCTCGTTCTGAAAATCACGCAACACATTCAAAGCCAACAACTTGAACCAACAAAAATCGGCCACCATGAAAGCGGAAATCCAAGCCCTTGTTGCTGCCGGGCGCACCGAAGAAGCCCTCGATATGCTCGCCGCCACTGCGAACAACGACGCGGTGCTGCTCAAATCCCGCTTCGCCAGCGGCAAAAAGCAGTTCAACATGGGGCTAATGGATTTTGGCGAGTGGCAGCGCATCCAGAATCAGGTGAATTTCGCGCTGCTCGAATTGGTGAAAGATGGTGTGCCGTCGGCCCCGCCGCAACCGCCCACGCAACCCGCGACTGTCTCTGAAACGCCAAAGGCCGATAAACCGGCCAAGCCAAAAAAAGAGAAGCCGAAGGTGTTCATCTCGTACAACCACGCCGATTGGGAGATGATGCAGTTGGTCAGGCAGTTTTTGGAAAAGAAAAAAATTGAGGTCATCGTGGATGTGCAGCACATGGCTCCCGGCGAGGACATCCAGACGTTCATTGACAAATCCCTGCGCGATGTAAAATTCATCCTCTCAATTATTTCGGAAGATAGTCTGCGCTCTGGTTGGGTCAATATTGAATTTGGGAGTGCCCAAGTTTTGAAAAAACTGACGGATAAAGTCTGGATACCTGTCAGGATAGACGACGCTTGCTTCGACAATAAATTTTTCTTCGAGGCAAATGAGGCGTTTGATAAAAAAATCAATGAGCAAAACGAGTTTGTTCGCAAGGCTTTGGACTCCAATTTGGACATCGCGCCGTTCACGGCTGAATTGAAACGCCTGCGCGATGCGAAAAACGATTTCGGGAACACCATCGCCACATTGAAGGCATCGCTGGTCATTGATATTTCCACGCCCCCGAATTTCGAGCACGGCCTGACCAAAGTCGCCAAGCAAATGCTCGCGGCCTGATTCACTTGCCAAAACACGCCGCCCGCCCGGGAACAAACGGGCGGGCGGCGTGTTTTGGGGGCAAAACTTCGCACACATGAAAAAAGTAGTCGTGGCGGTGTCCGGGTCGTCGGGCAGCATTTACGCCAAAATCTTGCTCGACAAACTCGCCAGTATCCCACAGCAGTGGGCGGCGGTGGGCGTGGTCATGTCCGACAATGCCCGCCTGAACTGGCAATTGGAGGTCGGTGAGCCGGATTTTTCGGGCTACCCATTTGATTTTTATGCGAAAAACGACTTCCACGCACCGTTTGCCTCCGGTTCGGCGCGATATGATACGATGATTGTCTGCCCTTGTTCGATGGGCACGCTCGCCCGCATCGCTACGGGCGTGAGCAACGACCTGCTGACCCGTGCCGCCGATGTGGTGCTGAAGGAACGCCGCCGCCTCATTTTGGTCGCCCGCGAAACGCCGCTCAGCCTCATCCACCTGAACAACATGGTCGCCGTCACGCAGGCCGGGGGCATCGTCGTGCCTGCGTGCCCGTCGTTTTACAGCCGCCCGGAGAGCATGGAGGCCGTTGCGGCGACGGTCGTGGATAGGGTGCTGGATTTGGCGGGATTCGATTTGACGAGCTATCGCTGGGGCGAGTCGGGATGAGGTCATTCGACCACCACGCGCAGCGTTTTTGAGCCGTTTTGCCCACTTATTTGCAAAAAATACGTCGCCGGGGGCAAGCCCGCCAAGTTGAACCGCTGCGACATTTCGCCCGGTGCGGCATCCGCTGTTTGCCGGAAAATCTCTTTTCCGAGCGGGTCGAGCAGCCGGAAGTCCAAGTGTTCGGCGGCCTGCCCGCGCCATTCAAGGGTGAATTGCCCGGCATTCGGGTTCGGGAATAGCCGCCAGCCCGCAAGCCAAGTGGGTTCGCCCGCGTCCACCACGCCAAAAGTTTGGCTGTACGAATCCGAAATCAGCCCGCAGGAATCGGTCGCCGTCAGCCGCACGGTGAAAGTGCCGGACGTGGCGTAGCTGTGCGTCGGGTTGAACTCGGTGCTGGTCGTGCCGTCGCCGAATTCCCACAGGTAAGTGGCCGCGCCGCCGGAGTTGTTCGTGAAAAGCACTGTGCCGCCGTCAATGTCCAGCGCGAAATTGGCCGACACAGCAGGCACTTCCACAAAATCCGAGAAGCCCGCGCAGCCGCCCGCGTCCGTGACTTTGACCGAGTACGCACCGGGCTGCGCCGGCTCAAAACTGGGGTCGGTCGCGCCGGGGATTTCCTCGCCGTTCAGGTACCATTGATAAGTGAGAGAGCTGGTTGCGAGGGTGGAGCGCAGGGCGCAATTTTCAAAAACGGCCCCGACCTCGATGGCTGGGAGCGCGAGGAACACATCGTGGTTTGTGGCGGGGTTTGGCTCGAAAATGTTGTAAAAAATGCCCGCAAAGGCGATTTTTTGCCCGGCTGCCTCCGTGACGCTACGGATTGAAAGCGGGTTGTTCGGGTCGGTTTCGGCAGAAAGGATGAATACTTCATCGAACGACTCGGTGAAGACCGAACTGAACGGCCCGGCGAATACGTCCGCGTCCACCGCCCCGATGCTGTCGCCAGCAGCGATGAAAAGGCCCGGCAAACCCGGCACCTGAATCGTGGAATGGATGCGTTGGCTGCCCGGCTTGGGGGCCGTTTTTTCATCGAGCAAAAGCCCATCGGGGGTGTAAAGTGCCACGATTTCGTCCAGCGGATTCAGCGTGTCGCCCGTGAAAAACGAGCCGACGGCGAGCACGTTCCCGGTGGCCGGGTTTTCGTGAGCGGATTGGAAGTCGGCGCGGCCATATTTGTTTTTGAACGTCGCCTCGCGGGTTTGTTCCCAGAGCAAGGTGCCGTCAGGCTTGATTTTTCGCACAAACGCGATGTTTGCCAACGGGTTTTCTCCGACGAAAATGTTGCCGAGCACCGCGCCGCCGGCCAGCAGGACGGAGCCGTCGGCGGTCGTCGTGGCGGTGTTCAACGCATCCACGCCGTAGCTGAAAACGCTTGTGGCGTTGCCCGGCTGCAAAGTCGAGGTGCTGAAACTCGTCCAGAATACGTCGGCAAAATCCAGCCCTGCCCCAGCGATGTAGCCGGAGAGGTAGAATTTCCCAGCTACATTGGTCAGTTGGAAAGCGTTGGCGTTTTTGCCTTCGACCAAAAAAGTGTCGGCGGCGAGCACTTGCAAGTTCGCGGAAGTCCGCACGGCCAGCACCACATCGAGCGCGGGATTGGCGCATTTGGCGTAGCCGACCGCCACAAACTCGCCGTTGGGCAGCTCGGCCACGTCGCGGAAACCCTCGAACGAGTTGGCGAGCGGCAGGTCGTAGCGCAACGAATCGGTCAGCTGGCCGCCGCAGTCGTATTTGTAAAGTGCCGCGTCGTTGTCAATCACGCCGGCCATGACGAAGTTGTCGTTCGAGGTGCGGAGGAGTTTGAAGCAGTTGTCCTTTTTGCCGGGCACGCCGAGGAAAGAGACGTTATACTGGCCGAAAAGCGGGGCTGCGAGCAGGGAAAATGCCGCAAGGAGAAGGGTGTGCGTGTGTTTCATGGTCGAGATTTTGTGCATTGTGCGAGGCTCCGCGCCGGGAGCCTCGCACAAAAATACGCGCCCCAACGGGTGTCGGCTCATTGGATATTCACCCGGTAAACCCGTTCGAGCGTGTCGCCGCAGGAATCCGTTGCACGGACGCGAAACTCGACCACATCGCCGGGAATGAGTTCGCAGCAAAGCTCGTCGGGCAAGGTGAGGTTGAGCAAATCCACCGTCGCCTTGATGCTGAAAGCGTCCACGCCCATGTGCGTATCGGATTGAATGACAAAGGTTTGCGTGTTGTTCACGCGGTAAGTGAAGTCGAAGGATTCGATGCTGTAATTGCCGTCGTCGGGGTCGTCGGAGCGGAAGCGGATGTCAAAATTGAGCACCGCATCGGGGGTGTAGTTGCCGCTTTCGTGGACGAATTGGTTGTTCACCGTGAACGTGTCGAGGTAAAAATCAATGCGGTCTTTGTCGCAGCCGATGGCGAAGAGCAGGCTGAGGAGGAGTGGGAGAAATGCGTTTTGTTTCATTGCGGAAAATTTTTCGTCAAAACTCCCGCACTCGATTTTGCCGTGAAAGCCGTGCGCCGAGGTTTAACCCGCGCTTAACCGCTGGGCGGGCAACGCTGCCTGTTTTAACAGTTTTGGTGCGGTCGAAACGCTTGTTTTAGCTGTTTGATAAACCGGAAAAGTCAGCTTGACCAGCGCAGCAGCCCGGCCTCGTCGGCCTGCAATCGGCCCTCGTCCTCCAAGTAGGCGACGGTTTTGGCCACTGTGTCGTGGCGTTTTTGTGGGAATGCCTCTAAGATTTGCTCGAAGCTCAGGGCTTCTTTTTGCAGCAGCTCGCGGATTTTGCGGGCATAGTTTTCAAAATCGCTGACCGAGATTTCCGCCCGGTTGCGGCCCGTGCAAACGTCGCAGATGCCGCAGGCGGGCGCGTCTTTTTCACCGAAATAGGCCAGTAGTTGTTGGCTGCGGCAGCGACGGGTTTCGGCATAGCGGATGGCTTTTTCGACGCGCTCTTCGGCGCGTTTTTTTCGGAAATTGAATTTTTCGAGGTCAATCGTCAGGTTTTCGGCGGCCACGCGCTCGCGGAGGAAGGTCAGTTGCGGCTTGTCGCGGCGCGGGAAATAGTCGAGCAATTCCTCTTTTTGCAGGTTTTCGAGCAATGCGACGACGGTTTCGAGCGGCAGTTTGGCGGTGTGGGCGATGCTCGTTTCGCTGATGTCGGTGGCCTCGCGCTGGATGCCGGGATACATCCGAAGCATGGCTTTGATGAGTGCGTCAGCGGTCTTGCTGCGGAGTTGGTAATCGTAGATGGCCTCGCGGCTGGCTTTCACGAAGGCTTGCGCCGGGCTGTTGCCGGCCTCGGTCAGTGCGAGCCAGCCCTCCTGTTCGAGCAGGCGGAGGGCGGCGTGGGTGGGGGCGTGTTCGAGTTTGAAAACCGTGCAAAAGTGCTGAAAATCAAAGTCATACGTCTCGCCCAAACCTGCCCCGACGGCCACTTGCGTGTGGCTGCCCAAGGCCCGATAGACGCGCCGGACTTCCTCCAAATCGGGGAACGCCGCCTGCAAATGGAAGCGCAAACTGTCTGCATCGGCAGGCGTGAACAGCAGCACGGCGTATGATTTTTGGCCGTCGCGCCCGCCGCGCCCGGCTTCTTGAAAGTAGGCTTCGAGGCTGTCGGGCAGGCCGAGGTGGACGACCGTGCGCACGTCGGGCTTGTCAATGCCCATGCCGAAGGCGTTGGTACTGACCATGACGCGGGTTTTGCCCGTCGTCCAGGCCGTTTGGCGGGTCGTGCGCTCGTCGGGCAGCAGGCCGGCATGGTAAAAATCCGCACTGATTCGATTGGCTTGCAGGAGCTGCGCGACCTCCTTTGCGTCGCCTCGGCTTCGGACATAGACGATGCCCGTGCCCGGCACGTTTCGCAGGATATCGAGCAGTTTTTCTCGTTTGTTTTGCTCGTAAAGGACTGAGTACGAGAGGTTTGTCCGCGCAAAGCTTTGCTGGAAAACCTGCGCCCCCGCTCGGAAATCCAGCCGTTTTTGGATGTCTTCGACGACTTCTGGCGTGGCCGTTGCGGTCAGGGCGAGCAGGGGCGTTTTGGGCAGCCGCGCCCGGATTTCGGCGATTTGCAGGTAGGGCGGGCGGAAGTCGTAGCCCCATTGGCTGATGCAGTGCGCCTCGTCCACGGCGAGCAAATTGACGTTCATGCGGGCGATTCGGGCCAGCGCGAGGTCGGTTTTCAGACGTTCGGGGCTGAGGTAGAGGAGTTTGTACGCGCCGTTGCAGGCATTTTCAAAAACGATGTCCAATTCGCGGCGGCTCATGCCCGAATAGACGGCCGCCGCCGGGATGCCGCGTTTTTTGAGGTTGTCCACTTGGTCGCGCATGAGGGCGATGAGCGGGGAAATGACGAGGCACAAACCTTCGCGGCACAGGGCAGGCACCTGAAAACAGAGCGATTTGCCGCCACCCGTCGGCAGCAGCGCGAGCGCGTCGCGCCCGGCGAGCACGGCCTCGATGATGTCCGATTGGAGCGGGCGAAAGGTGGCGTGGCCCCAGTGTTGCTGTAATATTTCGAGTGGCGTGGGCATCGTAAGCGGTGCAAAATTGCACAAAGTATGTCCACAAGAAGTGGTCAGTTAGGCTCAAATCGCCAAGAGACCAGCCTACTTTGCCCCTCAGGGTTTTACCGAAATTGACTACGGGCTTTTGGTAATCATTGCAGGTAGGAGCGAGCAAGGTGTTTGTAACTTTTTGAAAATCAATTTTTTACGGCAGTTTTTTTGTCGCCAATCAATCTGTGCCACATTAGGGTTAAGTGTCGCCAGCCTGCTCTCGCCATAGTTTTGTGGCATCAATTCAGGGCAAATCTCCTCCCGCCCGCTTTCAATTTTCCTCCTCCTTTCCCGGCTTTTTTGGCTCCCCGCCTTCCCCCTCGCGCAGTCCGACTGCCGCGCCGTTTTCCATTTTTTCCTGCTTGCTTTTCCAAAACACAAATCACAAACACATGAAAGTTTTTTCCACGCTTTTGACAATCATCTTGGCTTGTACGCTGGCGACGGCGCAGCAAACCGTCTGGACGGGAGCCGCCGACCTCAACTGGTCGAACGCCGCCAACTGGAACAACGGCCTGCCGACGGCGGGCATCACGGCGGTCATCCCCGGCAGCGTGACCACGCCCATCCAAGCCAACAACCTGACCATTGATTTCCCGGTGCAAAACTTCGGGAAAATCCAGTTCACGGGCACGGTGGTCAACACGGGCAACTTCGTCAATTTCAACGGCGCGACGGTGGACAACCAAGCCGATTTCACGAACAACAGCGCGAGCCAATTCGACAACGCGGGCCGCTGGGACAATTTCAACAAGTTCACGAACAACACTATCCTGAACCAAACTGGAACAGGCGACTGGCATAACCAACCCGGCGCAACTTTCAAAAACAGCGCGACTGGCTCATTTGCCAACAACGGGTATTTTGAAAACAAAGGCACCGTCACGAACGACGGCAGCATCACGACAGGGGCAACAATAGACAATCACGGAACACTCACGAACAACAAGGTTTTGCTCATCGGCTACGGCACCGGCAAATTGAACAACCTCGCGCCGAACGGCTCCGTGCTGAACGCAGCCAACGGCACGTTCGACGTGCAGGGCCTGTTCGTCAACGGCGGCACCGCCGAAAATCAGGGCGGCTTCAAAGTCAGCGCGACGGGCCGTTTCGACAACAATGGCACTTTCACGAACCGCAGCGTCTCGCGCAACTTCGGCCTCACGGTCAACGACGGCACGGTCAACAACGGCTGCACAGGCTGCGACAACAGCACCACTTATCCGTACAACGACTACGGCGCGATTTTTCGTAACCTGCGGGATTTCAACAACTTAGGCACACTCGAACTGCTGCCTTGCTCGGAGTTTTACCAAAAATCCGTGACCAACGGGCACGTCGGCGGCGACGTTTGGCTCATGGCCATCGTGTACGAATTGCAAGGCACCGTTGACCAAAGCCACAACATGGGCGGCAAGGTTTTGTACAACGAAAACGACAAAGCGATGCCGATGGCCACCTGCAAAAACGCCACCGTCACACTCGGCGCGGACGGCACCATCACCATCCTTCCGAGCCTCGTGGACGACGGCAGCATGGCCATGTACTGCGAAATCGGTAGCATGAACGTCACGCCCAACTCCTTCAACTGCACCACCACCGGCCCGCGCACCGTCACCCTCACCGTGACCGACGCAAAAGGCGTGTCCATGTCGTGCAACGCAACCGTCACCGTGCAGCCCTCGCCCGCTTGCCAAACCGTGTGCGACAAAGACGTGCTCTTCGTGGTCGGCTGCTCGAACCTCAATTCCGGCGATACATGGGTGAAAAACCGCCTCGTCTCGCTCGGCTACAACGTCACCGTGAAAAGCGACTACCAAGTTTCGACCTCCGACGCGAACGGCAAAGGGCTGGTCGTCATCAGTTCGACGGTCAATTCGGGCGACATCGGCAGCAAATTCACGAACGTTAATGTCCCGGTCTTGACTTGGGAATCGCTGCTTTTCGACGATTTGAAAATGACCGGCACCGCCAACGGCACGGACTACGGGGCCAGCAACGCAGCCTCGCTCGAAATCACCAACCCCGAACACCCGCTGGCCGCAGGTTTGAGCGGTTCGGTGAGCCTTTTCAACTATTCCACGAGTGTCCGTTGGGGCGTGCCTTCGGCCTCCGCTTTGAAAATCGCCAAACTGCCCGGCACCTCCAAGTTCGGTGTATTCGCCTATGAATCAGGCAGTTCGATGGTCGGCCTGAACGCACCTGCCCGCCGCGTCGGTTTCTTTTTCGACGACGCGACTGCCGCTTGCATGAGCAACAAAGGCAAAGACCTCTTCGACGCGGCCATCTACTGGGCCACCACTTGCCAACCCCCGACTGGCGGCGACGACTGCGTGAAAAAGGCACTTTTGGTCGTCGGCTACAATTGCTACAACAACCTGAGCAGCACGGATTTGGCCATCAAAAACCGCCTCGTCGCGCTCGGCCTCACCGTCACCGTGAAATCCGATTACAGCGTGAAAACCAGCGACGCGACCGACAAAGGCATCGTGGTCATTTCCCCGTCGGTCAATTCCGGCGACGTGAACACGAAATTTCGGAATGTCACCGTCCCGGTTTTGGTCTCCGAGCAGTTCCTTTTTGACGACATGAAAATGACGGGCACGACGAGCAACACCGATTTCGGCACCAAATGCGAAAGCAAATTGAGCATCGTCACCACGAGCCACCCCATCGCGGGCAGCCTGACGGGCACGGTGACGATTGCTGGTTGCAGCAGCGAATTGGGCTGGGGCAAACCCGGCGCGGCAGCGACCATCGTGGCCAACATCGCCAACAACACAGGCAAAAGCGCGATTTTCGCTTACGAAGCTGGCGCGAACATGGTCGGCCTGACGGCTCCGGCGCGGCGCGTGGGCTTCTATTTCCGCGACGGCTCCTGCTGCTCCGTGACCTCGAACGCATGGAAACTTTTCGATAACTCGGTGAAATGGGCCATGAACTGCCCGAACCTGAACAACCTCAACCTCGCCCTGCGCCAAGAAAGCCTGACGTTCAATGCCTTTGAAAATCAGCACGATGTGCGCCTCAACTGGATCAACAACACGGGCGATTTGAACGATTACTTCATCGTCGAACGCTCCGCCGACGGCGAGCAATTCGAGGAAATCCTCCGCCTCGAAGGCGAAGGCGCAGCCGATGAAATGCTCTATTTCAGCGAACTGGACGAAAACCCGCTGCCCGGCGACAACTACTACCGCGTCCGTCTGGTTTTCTTCGACGGCACCGAGTACCGTTCCGATGTGCAAAAAGTGACGATGGCCGATGCCCAAGCGTTCGAGATTTTCCCGAACCCGGCAGCCCTCTCGACCTCTGTCAGCCTCGCGCCGTTCGTCGGCAAGCCCGTGCAGGTCATGCTGGTCAACGAACTCGGCATCCCCGTCCGCACGCTCGACATCGCCTCGGCCACGAACGACCCGCTCGCGCTGGATTTGAAAGGACTCTCGAACGGCCATTACTCCGTTTACATCACCTGCAACGGGGTGAAACGCAGCAACAGATTGATTGTCACTGTTGAATAACGTGATTTAGAAGGTTTCAGAAAAGCACCAGAGGCTTGGTCGGGGATGCCCGGCCGAGCCTCTTGCTTTTTGGGAGTTGGCCGGATTGAATACTTTTGCGCCTCAAAAATCAACCCATGCCGCCGACGCTTGTTCTGCGGTTGGCACAACCGACACACGATGAATTACGAA
>JBKBIC010000080.1:0-20018 GCA_046299435.1 Saprospiraceae bacterium | reverse complement strand
ACCAGCACCTGCAATCACGATGTTCGGTTGGTCGCAGTGGTTGACTGTGTTGCCAGTGGCGTTGTAGGTGACAGTACCGAAGAACTGGTAAGTGCCAGCGAACAAGCCAGTGAATGTACCGAACGAAAGCGTACCATTCGACACGCGGCAGCGTGTGTCTTGGAATGCCGGGCCATTCAGGTTCACTGCAACCGGGCCACCGCCATACTGTTGGTTGGTTTGGATAGAGAAACCGCGCGAAGCACCCGGAGCCAAAGTGACCGGAGCAGCAAGCGTGATGAGGCCATCTTGCGGAACCAAGTTGGCGATGCCTTGCGGCTGCAAAGTGATGTTGGTGTTGGTGTTAAGAGTCCAAGCACCAGCGTTGCCTTGGTTGCCGACGCTCGTAGTTGCAACAGTTGTCGTGAACAATTGAACGTTCACTGTATTCAAGGCCACTTGATTGTTCCACATTTTGGTGTTGATGCTCGTGATTTGGATCGGAGCAGTACCAATGTTGGTGATGTCAAAGTAGCTAGCGCGTTGGCCGTTCAGCGTCCATGCGTTGGTAGCGTTGGAAGCCGAACCAGAGAACAGCACCCAGTTACCGCAGTCGGTAGCCGTGATGCAAGGATAAGTGTAAACCAAACCGCATTCGCCGGGAGCCAAGTTGAACGTAACGTTCGATTGGCAGTTGGTGAACACTGGCGGATCAGTGTCTTGAACGAGCAAGTTGTACGAGCAGGTCAAGTTCGTGACCTGAGCGACCGGAGCAGTGGTGATCTGTGCAGTGGTGTTTTGCGCTTGGCAAACAGTGAGCACGTGCGGAATGCTGTGTGTCACGGTCGTGTTGCCAACCGGGAAGTTGTTACCGACAACTGCAGGCGTGTACGTGGTGGTCACGTTGGCGGCAGTAGCAGCACCGATGACGGCGATGCGGAAGTTATCGATACCGCAACCCCAGCCCCATGCACCTTCGTCTTCGTGCGTGAAGCGGAAGCGGAAGTTTGCAGAAGCAGCGGGCGTGAGTTGCTGCGCCACGAAACCTTTAGAAGATTGGTCGCGGAGGAAGTTGCAGCAGTTGGTCCATGTCGTACCACCGTCGAGCGAGGTTTGTGCAATCATGTTGCCCGAAGTGCCGATCGGCTGGTGTTGCCAGTCGAACAGGAGCCACAGGCTTTGACCTGCGCCGAGCGTAACCGTCGAGAGGTTGTACACAGGCGAAGTGATGGTGCCGTTGCCGACGAAGGCCGGACCCGCATCGTCATCGTCAATGGAGCAATATGCACCGTTGAAATTGACGTTGAGAGCGTCTGTACCCAACCAGCCATTTTCGTTGAAGTTGAAAAGGCCGGCTTGCGCGCTCGATGTGGTCCAGCCAGCGGGCTGTGCACCGAACGGCTCAAACACGATGTTCTGAATGATGCCGTTCACACCAGAAACGGTGGGAGCCGGAAGGGTCGGGTTCTGCGCGAAGCAGCTACCCGGTGTCACAGGCCGGGTTTGGTTGGCCGGACAGGTGAGCGTTTGAGCGGTCAACTGTGTGCCAGCAGCGACCAGCAAGAGTGCTGCGCAAGCACGAAGAAAACCACTCATGGTTGAGAGTTTCTTACTAATCATGAGATTATTAAGTTGTTTAATTTTAAAAGGATGTTTTCACAAAAGTGGAACTGCTTGGGCTTTGGCAAGGAAGCCATGACCCTGAAAGTTCTACTTAGTTCGTGAGCATCGTCACAGCGTTGCGGCGGATGGTGCCGACAACCTGCAATACAGCCTGATTCAAGCCCGGATCGTTTTCTGTGTTCCATTCATACGCAGGTGTGGTGGCAGCGTTCACGCTCTGCTCGACGGTGAGGCCGTTGCCGAGGTTGGTCACCACGCCTTTGTAATACAGTGCTTTGCGGTACGACTCTTCGTACTGCTGTGTGCCGGGGGTGAGGCCCTGCAATTGGTTGAGGGTGATTGTCAACTGTTGGTTGGCAATCGCCGTTCCCTCACTCGGAGTCACCCAGCTGGCTGACTGGGCACTCATCTGCCCCAAAAACAGCATGAAGAAACCGAACGTCAATGCTGCTGCCAGCATTTTGGGTGATTTCATGCCATTCTTGCCTTGAAAAACGATGTTTTTCATGTTTACAAAAAATGTTTAGTGAGAAAAAGAAAAAGCATTGGGCGAGATGCCGGAGCATACTCACCTAATGCTTTCAGATATATTGTGAGGATGGGTAACTAGCAACTTTCATCACGAGATTATGCGAGGAGTAAAACCGATTTTGGATTAAAAAGCAACCGCGTGTCAGTCTCTTCGATGGGCGAACTGTAAAAAATTTGAAAGGCTAGTAGCGAAAGAAAAGTACTTAGCCATGAGATTAAAAAATTAAACTTTTACAAGGCAAAGATACTTTCGACCTCGTAAAAACCTACTCCGCTAAATTTAAAATTTTTAGCCGTCGCCGTTCGATGCACATAGGTCGTTGATTTTCAGGGGCATCGGGGCTGTATTTTTCTTAATTTATTTCCAGCCAGCCATTTGTTGCTCAATTTGTTGGACGCTTTCACGGAGGCTTTCGTACCCCTTGGAGTTGTTCGTGATGAGCGCGTTCAAGCTATCAATGGCTCTCGAAGCCTGCTCAACGCTCAGTTCCCCTTTCTTTTGACGAAGCCCCACGCGGTAAATCTGGTCGCGCCATTCGAGCATCGAGAAACTCGCGTTGTTGAACTTGGACTGCATGGTGGTCAAATAAGCCTTGTGCCGCTCGACCTCTTCTTTGTGTTGCTGGGCGACCTTTGGGGGCAGGGCATTCAACTTAGCAATGGCGTTGTTGAAACTTTTGCCAAGCGAAGTGTCAATGACGACTGGCAGGGCTTCCAAGTTGCCGCTCGGTGCGGGCAGTGCCGGGGCACCCTCAGCCGAAGCGTTTTCTACTTTTTTGTCGTTTTTGCAAAAAGTCAGCAGCAAACTGGCAGCCACGAACAGAATGGTCAAGTATTTCATCTATGTCGAAATTTGAGTGGGGCGGCAAAAGTAGAAAACCTCCCGAAACGAGGCTCGTCATTTTTTTGAACGCCCATCGTCATTGCTTCGTGTACACTTCGAGGGGGCCGTCGTTGTTTGCCACTAAAATCGCACTTCGCCCGCCGGGGCTTTGCAGGCTTGCCGCGTCGCGGGCTTGGCGGCTCGCCCAGATGCCTGTTTGTTGGTTGTCAATCCAACGGAAATTGCCTTTTCCGTCCCCGAAAAAGACCGCCCCGTTGGAAGCGTCGCATCGGTTGGTCTCTACTTCGAGGCCATATTTGTTGCCCACGAGCAGGAGGTCAAGGTGGCCGTCGCCGTTCAAGTCTTCGGAGACGATGCCTTGCACGACCGAGGTTTGGGCTTGCGGCGGCAACACACGGCGGACGAATTGGCCGCCCTTGTTTTCCCACCAACAAGTCTCCAACATCCGGCAGGACAAAATCTGTGCCGATTGGAGGTCTTTTTCTGCCAGCAAATCCGTCATGGTGGCCTTGCTGTAATCCTTCGCGTACAGGAATTTCTTTTTCATCATGGGTAAGTGTTTGTTCAACACCTCTTTCTGCACGAGCGGGCGTTCCGCGCCTTCCCGGAACCACGCCATGATTGGGTCGAGCGTCCCGTTGTTGTCATAATCTTTTGCGTAGCAACGCAGCGGCGCGTCCGCCGTTGCGGTCAGGCGGGTGTTCGTCCCGAAGTTCCCGGTCACGAGGTCAAGGTCGCCGTCGCCGTCCAAATCGGCCACCGCGAGGCGGTGCCACAGGCCCTCGCTTTGCGCCAGCCCGAATTGCTCCGTGCGGTCAACCAGCTGCCCGCCCTCCACTTTGAAAATCTTGACTGGCATGAACTCGCCGACCACCACCAACTCCGCCGCCGGGTCGCCGCCCACATTTGCCCACACCAAATCCGTTACCATGCCGCACCGCTCGAAGGCCGGGGCCACCTGCGCGGTCACGTCCGTGAACCGGAAGCCGTCGTTCCGCAACACCGTACTGCGCGGCGTGTTGGGCCATTTGCCCGGCGCGACGCGCCCGCCGAGGAAAATATCTTGGTCGCCGTCGCCATCAAAATCGTGCGCCGCCACCCGCAGGCCCACGTCGCCCAGCTGCGGCAGGGCGTTCGTGGCAAACTCGAAACGGCCTTTGCCATCCATATTAATAAATAGGCGTGGTTGCCAAGCCCGCACGTCGTTGGCCTCTGCGCCGCCGCTGACCACGATGAGGTCGAGGTCGCCGTCTTTGTCTGCATCGAAAAAAGTCGCGCCGTGGTCTTCGTAGCCTTTGTGCTGCTCCCACATCGGTTGGAGCGTGGGCTTGAACGTACCGTTCGGCTGCTGCACAAAAAGCGCGGCGGGCTGCCCGAAGCCATTGCCCACGAAAAAGTCGTCTAATTTGTCGCCGTTCACGTCGCCCTTCGCCAAAGCCGGACCGAGGTCGGTGATTTTCCAGGGGTTCATCGGGTATTTTTCAAAGTCGTTCACCGGGTTCTCGACGTGCTGGAATTTCGCGCCTGACGCGACGGCGTTTTCCCGGAAAAGCGTGGCCGACGGGCGGGCGGGCGCGATGCTCGCCACGTTGCCCGATGCGTCGGCGTGTTTCAGCACGAGGCGTTGGTTGGCGGGCACGTTGGTCAGGGTTTGGGTTTTGCCGTCGGGCCAGCGGACGGTCAGTTTCCCAATCGTCGGCGTTTGGCCGAGGCCAAAATGGAACAGGTGTTCGACCGACGAAAAGATGCCCCGCGTCGGGTTCATCTCCGCGAATTGCACGCCCGCCGGGGTTTCGAGCAAAACCGACGTGCCCACGCCAAACTGGTTTTGCGCGCTGCCTTGCAATTTGATTTGCAGGTAATTGCCGCCCTGCTGCCCGGCGGTCTGGTTTTGGTAAATGAAAGCCGGGTCTTCCAAGTTGTTGACCACCAAGTCGAGGTCGCCGTCCGCGTCGAAATCCGCCCAAGCCGCCCCGCACGACCAAGTGGCCGGCATCGTCATCCATTTGCCGCTCTGGTCGGCGAACGACCAGTCGCCCCGGTTTTGGTAGCAAAAGTCGCGCGGTTTGTAACTCGACATGAGGGCGAGGAAATCGTCCACGCTGCCGAACATATCCTGCAAGGTCTTGCCCTGGCCCACTTTTTTCAGCACGTCGGGCATCGTGAAGTCAATGAAATCGCGGTCGGCGGTCTCGCGGCGGTAGCCGTTGCAGATGTACATATCGCGCAGGCCGTCGTTGTCCATGTCGAAGAGGAGGTTGCTCCACGACCAGTCCGTCTGGTAAACGCCCGCGAGGCAGGCCACGTCGCTGAACGTGCCGTTGCCGTTGTTGCGTTGCAGCACGTTGCGCACCACCGGCTCGAAATAGCCCGCCTGCATCAAAGCCGAGTATTTGCTCTGGGTATTGGTGGCGGCGAGCGATTTCTGGCGGTCGTTGTTTGCGGCCAACATATCCACCGCGAACAGGTCAACCAGCCCGTCGTTGTCGAAGTCCGTCAAATCCGTGCCCATCGTGTGCTGGGTCGTGTGCCGGAACGCCGAGCGCAACTGGTCGGTGAACGTGCCGTTGCGGTTGTTCATATATAATATGTCTGGCTGGATGAAGTCGTTGCCCACATAGATGTCCGGGTAGCCATCGCGGTTGATGTCCGAGACCGAGACGCTCAGGCCATAGTCGAGCGTCCAGATGCCCGCTTGTTTGGAGACATCCGTGAATTTGCCGCCGTCGTTTCGGAAAAGGCGGTCGGCATCGTAATCGGTCTGCGGCGTGAGGAAAGGCCTGAATTTGCCGTCGGGCGTTTTGTCGGCCTCGATGCGCTGCGTCCACTTCGAGTCCGACGGGTAATTGAGCAGGTACAGGTCGAGGTCGCCGTCCAAGTCGTAGTCGAAAAAATTCGCCCCGGTCGAGGCACTGCGGTCGGCCAGCCCGAACTGGGCAGCCTGCTCCACAAACTTGAAATTGCCCTGATTGATGAACAGCCGTTTTTGGCGTTCGGGGCCGGGCACTTGGCCGCCCCGGCACAGGAAAATGTCCAACTGGCCGTCGGCGTTCACATCGGCCAGCGTCACAGCCGTATCGAAGCCATCCTCCGACTCGGTGCCGGAGCCGTCGGTCACGTCCTTGAATTTCAGGCCGCCCAAGTTTTGGTACAGCCTGTTCTTGCCGTGCGTACAGACGAAGTAGATGTCCGGCAGGTTGTCGTTGTTGAAATCGCCGACCGCCACGCCGCCGCCGTTGTACAGGAAAATGTTGTTGGCGATGTTGTCCGCAAACGTCTCGACGATGCGGTTCTGGAAATCCACGCCGCTTTCTTCGGGTTTCAGCAAACGGAGGCGCGGCGATTCGGCGGTCAAAGTCTCCTCCACCACATCGCGTGCGCCGCCGCCGCCCGCGCCGCCTTTTTTGCAGGCAAAAACGCCGAGCAAAACGCCCGCAAAGGCAATGCAAACCGCAAGCGGCCCAGCCGGGCGGCGACCAAAAAACGAACTGGAAAAATTCATGACAAAAGCGGACAAGGGATGAGTTTCGGGCAAAGGTAGAAAAGTGGGCAGTTTGCAGTGAGCGGTAGGCAGTAGGCAGTTGGTAGTGGGCAGTAAACAGCCTACTGCAAACTGCCCACTTTCCTACATTTGCCGAAAAAACGCCCATGCGCCGTCCGCTGCTTTTTTGCCTCGCATCGTTGCCCGTTCTCCTGTTTCAATTTGCCGGGCAACTCCCCCGCCCTGCCGCCGCCAGTTCGTCCGTCGTCGAATGGCAAACCGAGACCGACCATGACTTCGGCGAAATCCGCGCCGGGTCGCTGACGCGCTTCATGTTCAAGTTCAAAAACATTGACAACCAGCCGATTGTGGTCGAAACCGTCCGCACCACCTGCGGCTGCACCGCCGCCCAATGGCCCACCGAACCCGTGCAGCCCGGCGCAACGGGCGACATCGTGATTGAATATGACTCGGAGAAAAAAGGCAGCTTTCGGAAGAAAATCCGAGTGTTTTTCGACCGCCAAAAGCGGGCGGAGATTTTGTTTGTGGAAGGGGATGTGGTGGAGTGAACACCGCAAATGAACGTCACGCCAAATCCTCGAACACCTTTTCGACGCTGATTTTGATGCCTGTCGTGGGGTCTTTGAGCGTCTTTTTGTAGAAAAGCTCCTCGCCGTCGCGGGTCAGGACTTGGATGCTCTTCAACTGCGGCACAACTATCCACGCAGAGCCGACCCCGGCCGGGAAGTAAACATCCCACACTTTGGATTGCAGGAAATCAATCGTCTGCGAGGGCGAAAGGATCTCTATCACCGTCAGGGGCATCTCGGTCTCTTTGGCCGCCGTCTCGCGGGCATCCAGTTTGCGTTTCGGATAGATGCAAATGTCGGGCGTGGTGGCTGGGTCGGTCGCCAGCGAAGTCTCGTTGGGGAAGATGAATTGGCCGCCGTAGCTGCCTTTCAGCAGGAAGCTGATTTGGGTTTGCACGGTTCCGTGAACAATGTTAGGCATGGGTTTTCCTCGTTCTGTTTCGTAATCGGTGAATGTTTCGAGTTCGAGAGCTGGCTCGGCCCACAACATTTCGTCTTTCATGTTTCCTGAATTTTAGGCAACAAAAATAGGCAGAAAAACCGAGCAGCCCACCGCAACCGCCTGCCACAAACCACCCACTGCCCACCGCCAACTTTTCTACTTTTGCCCGAAACGAAATGTCCACATGAAAACACGCGCCGCCCGCCCCGCAATGCTTCCCGTGCTCTTGTTGCTCTTTTTCTCTTTTGCCCTCCGCGCCCAGCGTCCGCTCGACCAAGCCGACATCCATCGCTGGCGCAAAATCGAGCAGCCGAAAATCAGTGCCGACGGCCGCTGGGTGGCTTACGTCCTCGTCCCGCAGACCGAGGGCGACCCCGTGCTCTGCCTCTGGAACGCCGCCGACACGAGCACCCGAAAAATCCAGCGCGGCACCGACGCACGGTTCACCGACGATGCCAACTACCTGATTTTCAGGCTCAAACAACCGCTCGACTCGCTCAAAGCCATGCGTCGCCGCAAAGTGAAGGACGACGATTTGCCCAAAGACTCGCTCGGCATCCTCTCGCTCGAAACCGGTCAACTGACCAAAATCCCGAAGGTCAAAAGCTTCGCCGTCCCCGACAAATGGGCCGGCTGGCTCGCCTACCAACTCGAAGCCGAAAAGCCGCCCGCCGCCAAAAAAGACACGGCGCAGGGAAAACCGTCTGCCGTCAACCGCCCGCCGTCAACCGTCAAAAAAGAGAACAAAGACAACGGCAGTCGCTTGATTATCAGGAACTTAACTTCTGGAACGGAGGACACGGTGGCGTTTGTCAAAGAGTATGTTTTCGCCGAAAAAGGCCCGCGCCTGCTGCTTGCCACGACCGGGCGCGACTCGGCGTTTCTGGCGGGCGTGTACCTGTTCGAGGCCGAGACGCGGCAGCTGCGGCCACTGTTCCGAGGGCGTGGCAAGTTCCAAAACCTTGCCTTCGACAAACGCGGGCGGCAAGCCGCTTTTTTGGCTGATTTGGACACGACCAAAGCCCGCGTCCGGCCTTACGAACTCGGTTTTTGGACGGAGAAAAAGGACTCCGCTGCGCTCGTCGGTGGACGGTGGACGGCAAACGGTGGACAGGATTTGGCGGATTGGAGGATTAGTGAGCACGCCACGCCCAAGTTTTCAGACGACGGCACCAAGTTGTTTTTCGGCATTGCCCCGCCGCCTGTGCTGCCCGACACCTCGCTTTTGCCCGAAGAAATCGTCAACGTGGAGGTGTGGGCTTGGACGGACGAGTACCTGCACACGCAACAAAAAGCCCGGTTGGACGACGAAAAAAAGCGCAGTTACCCGGTCGTTTATCGCATCCGCGACAAAAAATTCGTGCCGCTGGGGTCGGAGGATTTGCCCGAAATCCGCTTCACGCGCAGCCGCGACGCGGAATTGGCCGTCGCTTGGACCGAAAAACCCTACGCCCAAGAACTGATTTGGGACGGCGAGGCGCACCGCGATGTGTACGCCCTCAACCTGAAAACAGGCGATAAAACACTGATTGCCAAAAACTTGCGCGGCAACCCGCAACTCTCGCCCAGCGGGAAATTTGTGTTCTGGTTCAGCGAACCCGACTCGGCCTGGTTCGCATGGAACGCCCGCAGCGAAAAAACCACGCGGCTGACCGACAACCGCACGGCCAATTTTTTCAACGAAGAAACCGACGTGCCCGACCTGCCCGGCGCGCACGGCTTCGCGGGCTGGCTGCCCGACGACGAGGCATTTTTGGTGTACGACAAATTCGACATCTGGAAAATTGACCCGCTCGGCAAACGCCGACCCGAACGCCTGACGCGGGGCCGCGAAACCGCCACGACGTTCCGCTACCTCAAACTCGACCCCGACGAAACCTTCATCCACCCGGACAGCGAGATGTTGCTGCACCAATTCCACGAACCGACCAAAGCCGAGGGCTACGCTTGGTTCGACCCCGACGCAGCCGTCGTAAAGCCTTGGCTTGGAGGCAATTATGCGTTTTCGCGCAACCCGTTCAAAGCGCGGCGTTCGTGGGATTTGGTGTTCACCCGCGAGAATTTCGAGACGTTCCCCGACCTGCTTTTTGCCAGCACGGGCCGCATCCAGCGCATCAGCCACGCCAATCCGCAGCAATCGGAATACGCTTGGGGCAGCATCGAACTGGTCACTTGGACGGCTCTCGACGGCCAAAAACTGACCGGGATGCTCGCCAAGCCGCCCGGCTTCGACCCGCGCAAAAAATACCCGATGCTCGTCAATTTTTACGAACGCTCGTCCGACGGGCTGTTCCAATATCGCGGGCCGGACGCGCACCGCTCGCAAATCAACTACGCGATTTATGCCAGCCGGGGCTACTTGATTTTCAACCCCGACATCCCGTACCGCATCGGTTATCCCGGCGAAAGCGCGGCCAATTCCATCCTTTCGGGCGTGGCGAATTTGATTGACCGGGGCTTCGTGGACGCCGGGCGCATTGGCATTCAAGGACATTCGTGGGGCGGCTACCAAACGGCCTACCTCCTCACGAAGACCAATATGTTCGCCTGCGCCGAATCCGGCGCGCCCGTCGTGAACATGGTGAGCGCGTACGGCGGCATCCGTTGGGAGAGCGGGCGCAGCCGCATTTTCCAGTACGAACACCAACAGAGCCGCATCGGGGGCAGCCTTTGGGAGAGGCCGCTGCGCTACCTCGAAAACTCGCCGATTTTCAGCCTCGACAAAGTGCAGACGCCCGTGCTCATCCTGCACAACGACCGCGACGGAGCCGTGCCGTGGTACCAGGGCATCGAGTTTTTCACCGGGCTGGTGCGCCTCGGCAAGCCCGCGTGGCTCCTCAACTACAACGACGAGCCGCACTGGCCCGTCAAACTCCAAAACCGCATTGACTTCCAAATACGGATGCAGCAGTTCTTCGACCACTACCTGATGTCGGGGAAAAAACCGCGCTGGATGGAACGCGGCGTGCCTGCACTGGAAAAAGGGATTTTGCAGGGGCTGGATTGATTCTACCGCTTCTCCCCCACCGAGTCGTACACGACCACGCGCTCCCACAGATGGGCGTAGTTTTCCACGAATTTCAGGTGCGTGGGGTGTTTTTGGTAGATTTCCTCGTCGGCCAAATCCTTGAAAAAGCACAGCCAAGAGATGGCATACGAGCGGTCAATCACGCCCCGGTCGGTGTCGGCGGGCTTGCCGATGTGGGCCAATTTGATGGTCGGGATGCTCAACAGGGTTTCCAAGCCTTCGATGAGCTTGGCCGTGTCGGCTTCGTTGCCGGGCTTTTTCAGCCAAAAATAGACATGGTGGACGAGCAGGCTTTTTTTGCGGCCCGCTTCTTCGGAGGAGACTGCAGCGGGTGCGGCGGCAACGGCGAGGGCTGATTTTTTGACAAATTCGCGGCGTGGCATTTTTGACATAACGGCTTGATTGTGTGTGGATTGAGTTGGTGCGAATTTGGCAAAATCTGGTCGGGGGTGGGTCAAATGTCTGAAATTCCAGCGGCTTGGAGCATCTCGTCCAGCTCCGTTTCGTCGAGGGCTGATTTTTCGGACTTATCGAAAATGGTCAGCAGGTAAACCGTGTCGCGGACAATCTTGACGCAGGTAACGACGCGCCCGCCGCTGCTTTTGCCCCGGTTTTTGGACGAGATTTGGAAGCGGATTTTGTAGCAGTCGCGGCCGAGTGGGGTGCCGAGGCGAGGGTTTACAGATAACTCTTGGCCGAGTTGGGCGATATCCGCATCCAGTGAGCGATATTTTTTGCCCAACCGTTTGGCTTTGTGTTGAAAATCGGAAGTAGGTTCAATTCGCATGGCTTTAATTTTTCTCAAAGATGTGAACAGGGGAATTTGCGCGAAAGGACGGGCAGTTATGCCGCCATTTCAGCCTCAAAAACCTCATCTTCCACTTCTTTTCCCATGTCTTGTCGCAATTCGACGAGGAACTCTTCGAGCGTCGGCAGTTTGATTTTGCCTTGTTCGGCCAATTCGACCTCCCTCAATGCCTCTTTCACGCCGTCAATGAACTCTTGCTGCTCTGGGGTGAACTTCTTTTTGCGGGGCTTTTTGGCACGTCCGTTTTGGGGTGTTTTGATTTCGACGAAATCGAATTCGTGCAGCAGTTCGATGATGAACGGCACGCGGTTTTCGTCGTGGATTTGGATGAGCAGCTCTTTCATGTCGGTTGATTTTTTTTCCACAAAAATAGCCGTCGCCGCCTGCTTTCAGGTGCCGCGCCCACAAAAAATCCCCCGCCGCAGCCGAGGCCACGACGGGGGTATTCATCCGTCTTTATCTCACTTTTGGTTGTGCCTCACACCCGCTTCGCCCACCAGCGCGTCGCCCGGTAGCCGAGCAGGTACATGACTGGCAGGATGATGAGCGTGATGAAGGTGGCGAAGCCGAGGCCGAACACGATTGTCCACGAAAGCGGCCCCCAGAACGCGACCGAGTCGCCGCCGAAGAAGATTTTCGGGTCCCCGGTGGCAAAAAGGCTCGCAAAGTCAATGTTGAAGCCGACGGCCAATGGCACAAGGCCGAGGATGGTGGCCGTCGCCGTGAGCAGCACCGGGGTCATGCGGATGCGGCCCGCTTCGATGATGGCATCGCGGACGTTCATGCCTCGGTCTCGTAATATGTCGGTGAACTCGACCAATAGGATGCCGTTCCGAACGACGATGCCCGCCAGCGCGACGATGCCCACGCCCATCATGATGACCGAAAAATCCATGTTGAATGCGGCCAAACCCAACAAAACGCCGATGATGGAAAACACCACCTCCGTCATGATGATGATCATCTTGCCGAAGGAGTTGAACTGCGTGACCAAAATCAGGAGGATGATGCCGATGCTGATGAGCAGCGAACGACCGAGGAACGTGGCCGCGTCAATGAATTCCGCGTCCTCGCCCGCAAAACCGACCGTCACGCCTTCCGTTTTCGGGAAACTGGCGACTGCGGCTTTCACGGCATTGACCACTTCGGTCTGCTTGGGTTGGTACTCGGTCGTGATGTTCGAGGCAATGGTCACGATGCGCTGTTGGTCTTTGCGCCGGATGCCGCCGTAGGTGTTCGTGTATTTCACGTCGGCCAGCGCGGACATCGGCACGGAACGCAGCACACCGCCCATGTTCATGTCGCGGAACGTGATGTTCAGGTTTTCGACGGCATTGATGTTCTCGCGCTGCTCCGGTTTGAGGCGGATTTGGATGGGCACTTCGTCCTCGCCGTCCTTGAACTTGGAGGCTTCTTTGCCCAGAATAGCCGTGCGGAACTCGGAGCCGATTTGCGCCGTCGAGATGCCCTCGCGGTTGGCGCGGTCGCGGTCAATCTGGATGTTGATTTCGGGTTTTGACACAACCAAATCCGAGCGCAACTCCTCCACGCCGGGGATGGCGAGCGAATCGAGGTAGCGTTTGACGGCAGACGACACGCGCACCAGGTCCTCGAAATCGTCGCCCCGGATTTCGACTGAAATAGGTTTTGGCGAAGGTGGGCCGCCTTGCTCTTGGTCAACGACGATTTCCGCGCCGGGAATCAAGCCTTTTGTGGCTTCCCGGATTTTATCCATATACGCCTTCGTGTCCTCACCGTTGCGGTTGCCGTATTCGACAAATGCCACGCCGACCTTGCCTTTGTTCGAGGTGGCCGAACGGTCGAATTGGTCTTCCGAAGCGTTCAGGGCCACGTTCGAGAGGATGGATTCGACGATTGGGTTGTTTTTGCCCACCGTTTCGGTGACTTTTTGCTCCAAAATCCGCGTCAGCGAGTCTGTTACGGTCACGTCGGTGCCGACGGGCATATTCAGGTAAACGTAGATGAAGTTCGGGTCGGCCTTCGGGAAGAGCACGATGTTGGCCTGCCGCGAAGCCGTGATGCCGCACGAAATGAACAGCAGCAGCGTCACGCCGCCGAGCATGGCCCATGCGTGGTTGAGCGCGAAACCGAGGAAGCGGGCGTAGAAATTCTGGAAACTCGGCCATGCTTTTTGCTGGAACCAGTTGACGGCGTGTTCCAGCACATATTTGTAAAGCACGACAAACAGGGCTGCGAAGACCATGAAGTTGCCGAAGCCTATCATGCCGTTTGCGTAGGCATAGACAGTCACCAGCGCGAAAATCACATACGCGGCTATGGTGCGTCGGCGGGCTTTCACGGGGTCAACTTTCATCGAATCGTCGCCTTCTTTCCGCATGAACCACACCGCGAACACCGGGTTGATGATGTACGCCACCAACAGCGAGGCCGTCAGCGTGATGATGATGGTCACGGGCAAGTAGTGCATGAATTTGCCAAACAAACCGCCCCAGAACACGAGCGGGAAAAACGGCGCGAGCGTGGTGGCCGTGCCCGAAAGCACGGGCAAAAACACCTCCCCGGCGGCCTTTTTCGCGGCGGTCACGATGTCCAAATGTTCGTCGTGGTAAATGCGGTGCGTGTTTTCGACGACCACAATCGCGTCGTCCACCACGATGCCGAGGCCCAAAAGGAAGGCGAACAGCACAATCATATTCAACGTGAAACCCACGCTCGGCAGCACCATGAAGGCGATGCACATCGAAAGCGGCACGGCCAGGGCCACGAACAGCGCGTTGGTGCCGCCCATGAAAAACATGAGCACCAGCGCGACGAGGATAAAGCCGATGACGATGGTGTTGATGAGGTCGTGGAGTGTGGTGCGCGTGGCACGGCTTTGGTCGCCCGTGATGACGACTTCGAGGCCCGGCGGGAACTCGTTGGCCTTCATCTCGTCCACGAGCAGTTTGATTTTGTCCGAAGCGTCAATGAGGTTCTCGCCGCCGCGTTTGATGACGTTCAGGACGATGACGTTTTTGCCGTTCAGCCGCCCGAAGCTCTCCTGTTTTTCGTGGCCCATGCGCACGTCGGCGATGTCTTTCAGATAAACTTGTGCGCCGCTCTGCGAGCCGACGAGGATGTTTTTGATTTGCTCAACGTCTTTGAAGTCGCCCCGGATGGAGACCGAGCGGGTCATGCCGCCGATGTCCACGTTGCCTGCCGAAATGGTCATGTTCTCGAACGCGATGGCGTTTTCGATGTCGCGGAAAGTCAGTTGCGCGGCGGACATTTTGTACTTGTCCACGTCCACCTGCACCTCTTTTTCGAGGGCACCGACGAGGTCAACGCGGGTGATTTCGCGCATCTCTTCGATGCGGTCTTTCAGGTCGTCCGCGTAGTCTTTCAGCTTGTCGAGGCCGAAATCGCCGGAGATGTTGACCGACATGATGGGGATTTCCGAAAATTCGAGCTCGGCCACCGCCGGGTCGGCGGGCAAGTCGTTGGGCAGGTCGCGCATGGCTTTGTCCACGCCGTCCTTCACCTTTTGCTTGCAGATGGGCACATCGAGGTCGGTGTTGAACTCGACGATGATGTTCGAGAAATCCTGAATGGAGTACGACGTGACTTTTTTCACGCCGTTGATGCCTTTGAGCTGTTTTTCGATGGGCTTGGTCACGAGCTGTTCCATGTCGGTCGGCGATGCGCCCGGATAGACCGTCGAGACGAAAATGGTGGGCACCACGATGTCGGGGAATTGCTCCTTCGGCAGGGCATTGTACGACATGAGGCCAGCCAGCGTGATGATAACCGTAATGATGAAAATGCTGGTACGGTTGTCAATTGACCACGACGTGGGTTTGAATTCTTTCATTGTTTTGGATTTATCCCTCTGCGTCCTCTGTGCGGCTGTGTTCAATTATCGAACACAGGGGCACAGAGGGCACGGAGAGGGCAAGATGTTTTTTCCGTTTGAGGAAGAAAGGCGCACGGCTGTTGGGCAACCCTTGAAAGTTGTCAAATGCCGCGCTGTTGATGATGGCGTTTTCAAATAGCCGCATCACCAAATCAACGAATCAACACGCTTCAAAAGCTCACCGTCTCGCCCGCGTTCACGTCCTGAAAACCGGTCGTGATGAGCCAGTCGCCTTTTTTCAGGCCGTCGGTGATTTCCACCATACCGTTGTAATTCTGGCCTTGCTTGACGGGAGCCTTGCGGACGGTCGCGGTTTTGTCGCCCGTTTTGTCGGCCACGAGCACGAAGTCACCACCGTCGCCGGATTGCAGCACGTTGACCGGGACGACGACCGCCGAGGCGTTCGAATAGTCCACGATTTTCATCACGGCCACTTGGTTGGGCTTGTACGCTGCGCCGTTCGGCAATGCACATTCGATTGAGAACGTGCGGTTTACGGGGTTGATGGTCTTGCTGACGTAGGTGACGCGGCTCGTGATTTCCTTGTTCAAATCCGGGAAGAACACCACCACCGGGTCGCCCTGCTTGACCTTTGCGACATACGCATCGGGCACCTCGCCTTTGATTTTCATGTCGCCCAAATTCACGATTTGGCAAAGCGGCACGCCCGGCGCGATGGATTGGCCGACTTTGAGCAGCACGTTGTCCACCGTGCCGCCGATGGGCGCGTAGATTTTGCTCATGGCCCATTGTTCTTTGGTCGTGGCAATCTGTTTTTCGATGTTTTCGACCGTGTTCTTGGCTTGCAGGAACTGGATTTCAGTGCCGATTTTCTGGTCCCAAAGCCCTTTTTGGCGGTTGTACACGTCTTTGGCAAAGGCCAATTGTGTTTCCAGCTGCGACAAAGATTTCTGCATCAGTTCGTCGTCCATTTCGGCCAAGAGCTGGCCTTTGGAGACGGTTGAGCCGTTTTTGACCAAGATGCGGGTCAGGGAGCCGGGCATTTTGGAGGTCGCCATCACGATGTTTTCGGCATCCACGCGGCCTTGCATGTCAATGAAGTGGCGGAAAGACTCGGTTTTCAGTTCAGCCAAGCCGACGGTGCGGACTTTCGGAGCCGTTGCTGGGCCGCCGACCTCTTTTTCCAAAGCCGCGATTTCGGCTTCGAGTTTGGCTTTTTGGTCTTTCAGGCTGGCGAGTTTGGCTGCGGGGTCTTGGCTGGGGCCGCCGCAGGCGATGGGCAACACGAGCACGAGACCGAGCACAGCAAGATGAAGAATGGATTTATTTTTCATTATTGATTGATTTATAGTTGAAGAGAGGAGGAAAGTTGAAGCGTTGAATGGGGTTCCACTTTTCAAGCCGATTCAACTTTTCAACTCAATTTCCGAGTGCTTTTTTGACGGCAGTTTTGGCGGTCAGCAAATCGAAACGCGCCTGCGAGACGGCCTGCTGGGCGGCGTAAAGCCCCTGCTCGGCGGACACCAACTCGAAGCTGCTGCCCACGCCAGCCTTGTATTTCGTCTGCGTGGTGTCGTAGATGCGCCGGGCGAGGTCGAGGTTTTTTTGCTGGCTTTGGAGGCGTTCCTGCGCGTTGAGGTATTGTTTGCGGGCGTTCTCGATTTCGAGGGCGAAGGCGTTTTCGAGCATTTTTTTCTGCTCGTCAATGGTTTGTACCCCGACGATGGCGCGTTGGCGGCGGGCTTTGGCCGTGCCGCTGTCCCAGAGCGTGAAATTGACGGAGAGGCCGGCGACCGCCGAGGGGATGAAAAACCACTTGGTGTCGTCGCCGAAACCGCCCTGAAAACCCGGTGCGTACTGCACGAAGCCGGCCACGTTGGGCATCCAGGGTTTGCGGTGGAGCTCGACTTGCAGGGCACTCAGTTCGCGGCCTTTCAGCAGTTCGAGGTATTCCGGGCGGTTCATCGGGTTAAGTTCGCTGGTTAGGTCGGCATCGGCGTATTGCAGGAGCAGTTTGTCGGTGTCGTCGGCGAGGCTGATGTCCTCTTTGACGGGCTTGCCCATGACCATTTTGAGGGCATTGACGACCATTTCGGCCTGCCGGACGAGGTTGCCGCGCTCGCTGCGGAGCGTGGCGAGCGAGAGTTCGAGCCTGTCCACGTCGAGTTGCTCGGCGAACCCGGCTTGGTTCGTGGCCCGCGTCTCGGCGAGCAGTTTTTCGAGGTTGCCGATGTTTTTGTCCAGCGTCTTCACGTTGTCGGCGAGGAGCAAGGCGGGCAGGTAAGCGTCAATCACTTGATTGCGGAGCGTCCGTCGCGTGACGGCCGCTTGGGCCGCCACATAATCGCGGTAGTAATTGGCCGCTTTGAGGGCGAGTCGGTAGCTGTTGCTGAAAAACAATTGGTTGGCGGTGACGGTTGGGCTGAGGCTGTGGTAGGCGTTGAAGGCGATTTTTTCGTCGCCCGCGCCGGGGAAGCCGAGCGCGCTGGCCGGGATGCCGGGCCTTTGGATGAAGTACTGGTAGCCGATGGAGCCAGTGACTTGCGGCAGGCCGGTGGATTTGTTCTCCTTGATTTGCCATTCGGCATCGGCCATTTGCAGCTGCGCGACTTTGATTTGGGGGTTGTTTGCGAGGGCGTAGTTGATGCAGTCGTCGAGGCTCATGGCTTGGGCGGCAAGCGAGCCGGACGCGCCCGTTAAAATGCTGAAAACCAGTGTTTTCAGCCAAGATTTCAATTGCATGATAAGATGAGTTTTCGTGTATCGTGTGTCGTTTTTCGTGTGTCGTCGTGCGTGTCCTCGAACAACGACACACGAAAGACGACACACCAAACACTATTTCAAGGGCCTTGCTTTCAAGACCTCGCGGCCCTTTTCGGAGATGATGCCGTGCAGGTAGTGCAACATATATTCCCGAAAAAGAAGTTCCAAGTTGTAGGGCGGTTTGGGGAAAATGCGCTCGTCGAAGACCGTGAACACCGAAGCGATGTGCATCCGGGCGACGATGTCAGGGTCAAAATCCGTGCGGTAAAGCCCGTCGCGGATGCCCCATTCGAGGTTTTCGAGCACGACTTTGTACATGAAGCCCCAGTTGTACTCCTGCATTTTTTCCCATGCGCTGGGGAAAAACCGCTGCAATTCGTAGATGACGTTCGATTTCATCTTCCCGAAATCCACCGAATTGTACTCGGCCACGCGCAGCAGCTCGTCAATCGCATCAGTCGAGGCTTCGTGCAGGGCTTCAGCTTTTTGACAGTCTTCGCCGATGTGGCGTTCCATGACCTTCATCACCAAATCCTCCTTGTTGTCCACGAACTGGTACAGTGTCTTTTTGGAAATCGCCAGCTCGCGCGCCACGTCGTCCATCGTGAGGCTCCGCATCCCGTACCGCAGAAACAGGTCTTCCACCCGTTTCAGCCATTTTTCCTGCTGTTCTGTAAACATGGCGCAAAGGTAAACGCCGGAAACGATTTTGCGCTCAATCGTTTCCGGCGTTTTTATCGTTTTCGATGAACCCCCTGTTTTCGGGCGACGGACGACGGGATTTTTTCGTGTTTCGTGCGCCGTATCTGGTGTGTCGGACGCAGCACCAAACACGGCACACAAGAAAAATCCCACCAGACAAGCAGGTGCCAAAACCCAGCACATACCTTTGTTGCGCACCCAAAAGACTACACCTACAAGCCGACCAAGCGACTACCTTTGTCCAAAATCACCTGCACATGGAAGTCTTCGTCGAAACCTCAGCACCAGCAACCGATTACGAAATCGAACGCGGAAAACCCATGCCCAGCACCCACCACTCCTTCGTCCAGAGCAATTTGATAGGTGAATTGCGAAACCGCTATCGGGACAAATTCACCATACTCCCCGAACTGAACCTTGACGAAAGTAAGGGCGCACCTTCGATGGTGCCGGACATTGCCATCTACCCGAAGTTCAAGATTGACGTGCGCCAACCCGATGTCATCAAAAGAAAAGATATGCCGCTTGCCGTGGTCGAAATCCTCTCGCCCCGGCAAGCCATCGAAGATTTAATTGAAAAAGCGGGCGATTTCCTCCGAGCGGGCGTGCAATCAGTTTGGGTCGTCGTGCCGCGCATGGCCTACATCGCGGTCTATCGCACACCAGAGCAATTCGAGATGTTCCTCGAACCCGACGTTTTGAAAGACCCGCGCCTCGGCATCGAACTACCTTTGGAGTCCGTTTTCCAGTAGCCAATTTTCATAAGTTCCTGTCATACATTAGCCGCCCGAACCGCCCCCAGTTCGGGCGGCTTTTTTTCATCAAAACTCTCCTCGTCATGGGAATTGGGAATTGGAAATCAGAAATTGGTCAATTTGAAATCGTAAATCGTAAATTGGGAATCGTAAATCTCGCGCTCGGCCTGCTCGCCGTTTGCCTCGCGGCCAACCTGTTTTCCAACTGCAAAAAATACGAAGTGCCGCCGCGCATCCTCGTGTTCACGAAAACAGCGGGCTACCGCCACCAGTCCATCCCGGCGGGCGTGGCCGCGCTGCGGAAGCTCTGCGACGCGCACGGCGTGATGCTCGATTCGACGGAAAACGCCGAGGATTTCACGGAGGAAAACCTGTGCCGCTATGCCGCCGTCGTGTTCTTGAACACCACCGGCGACGTGCTCGACCACCGACAAGAGGCTGATTTCGAGCGGTTTATCCAAGCGGGCGGCGGCTTTGTGGGCGTTCACGCGGCCACCGACACAGAGTACGGCTGGAAGTGGTACGGCGGCTTGGTCGGCGGCTATTTCAACGGCCACCCCGACCAGCAGCAAGCCACGCTACACGTCCACGATCACACGCACCCGGCCACCCGGCACCTGCCCGCCGAGTGGTCGCG
>JBKBIC010000079.1:0-20033 GCA_046299435.1 Saprospiraceae bacterium | reverse complement strand
ATGCCGACGGCGACGGCTTTGGCCTGACGGACAGCATGTTCCTGCACTGCCCCGAGCTGCCCGGCGACTTCGGCTCGCTCGTCGGCGGCGATTGCGACGACGAAAACCCCGACATACATCCCGGCATAGCCGAAGATTGCAACCTGTCCGGCCAACCCAACACCGACGACGACTGCGACGGCACGATCGATGAGGACACAAGCCCGCCCATCGCCCGCTGCCGCGATGCCCACCTCGCGCTCCGGGCCGACGGAACAGCTGTCCTCTCCGTACCGCTCGTGGACGACGGCTCCTCGGACAACTGCACGCCCACCGAGGCACTCACGCTCGCCGTTTCGCCCAATTTTTTCGATTGCGCCGACACAGGCACGCAAACCGTCGTGCTCACCGCGACAGATGCCGCAGGCCAAACAACCAGCTGCACGGCCACCGCCCATATCCTCGATGTGTGGCACTACACGGAGACGGCCATCAGAACCCCGTCCGACGGAGCCGCCAAAGACCGGTTCGCAACCGGCCTCGCGCTGGGCGGCCAATGGGCACTCGGCGGTGCACCGGACAAAAAAGTAGGCACACAGAGCAAGCAGGGCGCAGCCTACGTCCTCCTGCAAAACCTCGGCGGCCCTAACAACTGGGGACAACTCCGCAAGATCACCGCCTCCGACGGACAAGCCGTGGACTACTTCGGCAACGCCGCAGCCTTCGACGGCGAGCTGCTGCTCGTGGCGGCCTTCGGCGACAATACAGGCTCAAACATTGACCAAGGCGCAGCTTACCTGTTCGAGCAAAATGCGGGAGGCCCCAGCAACTGGGGCCAAACTACCAAGCTCCTAGCCTCGGACGGCATCAGCTACGACTATTTCGGCAATGCCCTCTCCATCCGTGACCACACGGCAATCGTCGGCGCAAGCCGCAGGAAAGAAGGCCCCAACGTGGCGCAGGGAGCAGCCTACATCTTCCACAAAGACGGCGGCGGCCCCGGCAACTGGGGCCAAACCCAAAAACTCACCGCCAGCGATGCCGCGCCCAACAACTTCTTTGGCGTGGCCATCAGCCAAACGGACACGCTCGCGCTCATTGGGGCCAGCGGCAACCAAAACAACCGGGGCGCGGCCTACATTTTCCAAAAAAGCCCCGACACGCCCGGTAGCTGGTCCGAAACCCAAAAACTCACCGCCAGCGACCGTGCCGTCGGCGACGGCTTTGGTTCAAGCCTCTCTTTGTCCGGGGAATATGCCTTCATCGGTGCCCCCAACAAGGGCGCCCACAGGGGCGCGGCATACGTATTCAAAAAAGACGGCGGCGGATCCGGCAACTGGCTCGAAATCCGAAAGATCACCGCCTCCGACGGAGAAGCGCAGGACAGGTTTGGCTGTGCCGTAGCCATCACGGGCGATTACGCCTATGTCGGCGCGTTCAAGGCCAATGCCAACACCGGTGCAGTGTACGTCTTCCACAAAGACGCAGGCGGCCCCGACGCTTGGGGCGAAATCGGGAAATACACGGCTGCCGACGCGGCCAATGCCGACCAGTTCGGCCTGGGGCTGGCTGCCGACGGCCCGACCCTGTTCATCGGCGCGAACATGGACGACGTGGCCGCCAAAGCAGACCAAGGCTCCGCGTACTTTTTTACAGGGGAAAAATGCGAACTGCCCAAAACGCCCGAAACAGGCATAACTGCCGCTGTCGGCTCACCACAAAGCAACGGCTTCGGAGCTCGATTCGGCGGCCAGCCCAACCCGTTCTCGGATGCCCTACGCCTGACGCGCCAAAGCCCACCGACCGACGCACTCGCCGTCCAAGTGTACGACGTGCTGGGCCGTTGCTTGGCTCGCCGCCTCTGGCCAGCCGGGGCCGAAACTCTTGATTTGCACACAGAAAAATGGCCCGCTGGCTTGGTCACGGTGCAAGTATCGCCTCCGGGCTACCCCCCAACCGAGACCGCCGTGCTCCGGCTTGTGAAAGTATTTTGACCCATACGTTGCCCCAAAAGACATCGGGGCGGCCTCATGGCCGCCCCGATGTCTTTTCCTTATACATGGCAAACCCCCAGCCCAAACAGGGGTCACAGTTTTGCGAACAGCGACTTGGGTGCGCCGAACTTCTTGGGCCAAGTATTGGTGGATGCCTTGTCGGTGCCGAGCGTGTAAATCAGCACTTTCCACGCCCCTTTTTCGTACTTCAAAAGGCCGATGGCGCGGTCGGAAAACGTGCCTGCTTGGGCTTCTTTTTTGTACGCGGTTTGGCTGTAATCAATGGCCGCGCCGCCGACCTGCGTAGGCCTTGCGTCAATAAGCGCGAAGCTGCCGCTGGTCTCGAAATGCTTGATTGCCAGTTCGGTAGCGAGGCCGAGTTTTTTGGAAACGGGCGAATTGAGGGCAGCGATGGCGGCTTTTTTGCGCGACCATTTCGCTCCGGCGATGGCTTCGTTGATGAGCGTTTGCACCTCGTGGCGCGTGCCCATGCCCACTTCGCCGATGGATTTCAGGCGGAGTTCGTCGGGGATGACCGAGAAGGTGAGCAGCGCGGCTTGCAGGTCTTTCCGCAGATTTTCGATGGTGGTTTTTTTGCCGGAAAGGGCGATTTCGCCGTTGCGGTTGACGGTGACGGTGGGCAGGGACGGCGGCGGCGAAACCTTTGCGGCGGCGGTTTTGGTGGCTGCTTTGGCTGTTTTCAGTTCGGGTTTTTCAGCTTGTTCGGCCTTTTCCACGCTGGGCGCGGCGATGCGGCTTTCGTTGGCGTAGGTCGTGGGGGCGGCGGCTGCGGCGGCCGTCGCGGTTTGCTTGGCGAGTTCGATGTATTTCGTGTCGCACTCTTTGAAGCGGAGGTATTGGTTGGAGGCGTTGCCGGCATTTTGAATCCTGATGGTGCCGTCATCGAACAGTGCCTCGACCTCGGCTTTGGGCGAGTTGCCGAGCAGCCCTTTGAACAGGAAATAAGTGCTGCCCTCGGACTCGTTGACCTCTATCAGTCCCTCGCGTTTTTGTTTGCTGGTCTTGATGCTGTACCGATACGCGCCGTCGCGTTGAGTGATGTCCAGCAGCATCGGGCAGGTAGCGTCGGTGGATTTGTAGGTGCCCGTGTAGCCTTGCGGGAACTCGAAATCGCAGGCGATTTTGGCGATGAGCCACTTGCCGCCCTCTTTTACCAGTTCAAAATCGTGGGTTTTCGGGCTGCCGCCTTCCGTGCCGGACATGGTGGCGGCCACGCGGTTGGAGTCCAATGGCGCGATGCTGACGGGCGATTTTGTCCAAAAATTGAGGTCCCAATCTTGGGCGCAAAACAGGCGGTCTTCGTCCATGCCGGTTGGCACGTCGCCTTTTTCCTCGTGTTGCCAGTAGGTTTCGCATTTGCGGAAAAAGGCTTTTTCGGCGGCGATGTACTCGTCGCTGAGGAAGCCGCTGGCTTTTAAGTTTTGGAAATACTGGTCGAACTTGGCCGGGTCGAGTTTGAGGTGCGGGCCTCGGTCGTCCGTGAAATTGATGCTCCGGGTGGTGTCCCGCAGAAAGGCATCGTACCAAGTGTAAAACCCGTGAATGGCAGCGGCGGGCGTGGCGACCCCGGCGGATGGGCCGGCGGGTTTTCGGTTGCAAGCGGCAAAGGCGAGCAGGAGAAGGCCAAAGTGCAGCGTTTTTCTCATGTGTAAGATTGGTTAATGTAAATCGAGAGGGAAGAGAGGAAAAGTAGAAGAGTTGAAAAGGAGTTGAAGAGCGGAAAAGTTGAATTTCAACGCTTCAACTTTTCCGCTCTTCTACTTGATGACCGGTTTCGTGAATTTCTTGCCGTCCCAAATCATGCGGCGCACTTTGGCCCATTCGTCGGACTGGATTTCGTCCTCATGGATGACCTCGAAGTGGCTCTCTTTCAGGAAGATAGCGTCGGGTTGGCGGCTGTATTCGGGCTGCAAATATGGGAAAATGTATTCCTCGCCGTGATAGAGCATCCCGCCGTCGGCCACGCTTTGGAGGCTGGGCAGGGGCACGAGCTTCGAGCCGTCCCAGAACACATAGAGGTCGTAATTCGGGTAGCCACAAGCCTCGCCGCTGAACCAGATTTTCACGCCGCCGACGGGAAATTGCGCCAAACCCAGACTTGGGATCCGCCCGATTTGGGTGATGTAACTGCCCGGCATACCCAATTTGTATGCCGCCGAGGAGCGCATTTGGCCGCTCGCGGGGAAAGCCCGCACCTCGATTTGGAACGTGGGCAAACCCTCCAGACCTTCCTCGAATTTGGCGGAAGCCGCGCCGTACACCATGCGCATATCGCCGAGCTGGACGCTGCCCAACGCCAGCAAACCACCCCAAACGTAGCCTTCCCGCGCCGCGCCATTTTTGAGAAAACCAATTTTCAGCCAGCGTTGGTCGAGGCCGTTCATAGACATGAATTGGGCCGTGTCGCGCACGATAACCTGTTCGCCGCCAACGAGTTGCGCGGCTACTGGGGCATCTTTCGCGGGCTGTGTCCGCACGTTGATTTTGTCGCCGAACACCCACGTTGTGTCGCCGGGGCGGAAGCCGTCGAGCATCGTTCGGGCTTCGCCGAAATAGGCGACGGGTTCGGGGATTTCTTCGGTTTGGGCAGTGGCGATTTTGGAAAACAGCAGAGCAGCGAGCAAGCAAGTCAAACGCATGGAAATCAATGTGTTGGGTTGGATTGGCCGGGCAAAAGTCGCGCAGTTTCGGATACGGTGCAGCAAAGCGTCGCGGAACATTTTTCGGCCAAAGCCGACCGACCGAAAATTTTGCCGTCGCGCACGGGGCGTTCGTATTTGTATTTTTCCCGTACTTGCTCGCAAAATTTTTGGCCTGTGAATCCGACGAATATCAACGACCCAGAATATTTCCACAAAGTGGTGGATTGCCAATATGCCTGCCCCGCCCACACGCCCGTACCGGAGTACATCCGGCTCATCGCGGCGGGCAAGTACACCGAGGCGTACATGATAAATTGGGAATCGAACGTGTTTCCCGGCGTACTGGGCCGCACCTGCGACCGCCCCTGCGAACCGGCCTGCCGGCGCGGGCGCGTCGAGGAGGAGCCCGTCGCCATCTGCCGCCTGAAACGGGTGGCCGCCGACAACAAAGACGACATCGGCCACCTGTTGCCCAGCGCGCCCGCGCAAAAAAACGGCAAGCGCATCGCGCTCGTGGGGGCTGGGCCGGCCTCGCTGACCGTCGCCCGCGACCTTGCGCCGCTCGGCTACGAGATTGATTTGTACGACGAACAGGCACTCGGCGGCGGCTTCATGCGGAGCCAAATCCCGTCGTTCCGGCTGCCGGAAGAGGTGCTGAATCAAGAAGTTGGATACATCGTTGGCATCGGCGGCATTACGACGCACTTCCGGCACTACGTCTCTTCGATGCGCGAGTTGCTGGCGAAAAATTACGACGCGGTGTTCGTCGGCTCCGGCGCACCGAAGGGCCGCGACCTTTCCGATTTGCCCGGCAGACAGGAAGGTGCGGCCAACATCCACCTCGGCATCAATTGGCTGGCGAGCGTGGCCTTCGGGCATACGACCAAGATCGGCAAAAAAGTCATCGTGCTCGGCGGCGGCAACACGGCCATGGACTGCTGCCGCACGGCACGGCGGCTCGGCGGCGAGGACGTGAAAGTCATCGTCCGCAGCCCGTTTTCCGAAATGAAAGCCTCGCCGTGGGAAATCGAGGACGCGCAACGCGAGGACATCCCGATTTGGAACAACCACGTCCCCGTCAAATTCGTCGTCGAAAACGGCCAACTGCGCGGCATGACCTTTGAAAAAGTGGAGGCCAAACTCGACGAAAACGGTCGCCGGAAACTCGTGCCGACGGGCGAACCGCACGTTTTCGTGGAAGCCGACGACGTGCTGGTGGCCGTCGGGCAGGAGAACGCTTTTCCATGGATTGAGCGGGATTTGGGCATCGAATTCGATCGCTGGGAAACGCCCGTTTTGAACGCGACGACTTTCCAAAGCACCAACCCGAAGGTGTTTTTTGGCGGCGACGCAGCGTTTGGCCCGAAAAACGTCATCACCGCTGTGGCGCACGGGCACCAAGCTGCTGTTTCGATTGACCTTTTTTGCAACGGAAAAGACCTGCTCAACGAACGCCTCGAACCGCGCACAAACTTGATTCACCAGAAAATGGGCATCCACGAATGGAGCTACGACAGCTCGGTGGACAACGACAAACGCTACAAAGTGCCGCACGCCGACAAGGATAAAGCCTTGAAAAGCAGGAAGTTGGAGGTGGAATTGGGCTTCGATGTGCAGACGGCCTTCCGCGAGGCGCAACGCTGCCTGAACTGCGATGTGCAGACGGTTTTCAACACTTCGCGCTGCATCGAGTGCGACGCATGCGTGGACATTTGCCCTACGTCGTGCATCACGTTCACGCACAACGGCGAGGAGGCCGACCTCCGCACCCGGCTGAACGCCCCGGCGCACGAACTGAGCCAAGATTTGTACGTTTCAGACCTGCTGCCCAACCAAACCGGGCGCGTGATGATAAAAGACGAAAACGTGTGCCTGCACTGCGGCCTTTGCGCCGAACGCTGCCCGACGGCAGCTTGGGATATGCAGAAGTACTTGTACAATGTGGCGAAGGCGGGGAATCGGGTGTATTCGTGAATCACCCAAAAATCTCCTTCAGCCGCAGTTCAAAGCCCGGCAGCACGTCGTTGCCGGAAAGCAAATCGTCAAAAGAGACGGTGTGGATATCGCCGGATTCGGTGTAAACCTCGGTTTTGCGGGTGTTCGGGTTGATGAGCCAAGCGAGCCGGCAGCCGCTTTCGACGTACTCGTTCATTTTGGCTCGGAGGGTTGCCATGCTTTGGTCGCCGGAGCGGATTTCGACGACAAAATCGGGCGTGATGGGCGCGAATTTTTGGCGGTCTTCGAGCGAGAGGGCTTCCCAGCGGTCGCGGCGAATCCACGAGACATCGGGCGAATACGTGGCGTTGCTATCAATTCTGAAACCAGTGGAGGAATCGAACACGAAGCCGAGTTTGTGTTTTCGATTCCAAATGACGAGTTCTGAAGAAAGCTCGGCGTTCGTGCGGCCAGTTTCGGAATTGGTGGGAGGCATGACGATGATGTGTTTGTCGGCGGTGAGTTCGGTGCGGAGGTCGGGGTTTTGGCGGCAGAACTCCGCGAATTCTTCATCCGTCCAAACGCCTTTGGGGACTCGGAACGAAAACTCAGGAACCGCGCGCGAGGGAGCAATGGCAGTCATCGTCTGTGAAATTTTTGGTTTGGACAGCAAATTTAAGCAAATCCCGGCGAGGCTTCGCCGGGCATAAATTTTGGGTAAAATCATGCACACACTCAACGCGGTCAACGACCTCGTCGTCCGGTTCGCCAACGTCAACGGCACCGGTTCTGCCTCGGCCAACACGCTGTTCGCCAAGGCCATTTTCCGCATGGGCATCCCCGTTGCGCCGAAAAATATTTTCCCGTCCAACATCCAGGGGCTGCCGACTTGGTACGAGGTGCGCGTGTCGGAAAAGGGCTACCTCGGTCGGCGCGAGGGCATTGACATCATGGTCAGCGTGAACCCGCAGAGCATGGCGAAGGACATCCAGATGGTGCGGCCCGGCGGCTATTTCATGTACGACAGCACGAAAGAACTGTACAAAGATTTCATCCGCGACGACATCCACTACCTCGGCGTGCCGATGATGCGCCTGTGCATGGACAAATTCACCGACCCACGCAGCCGCCAGTTGCTCAAAAACATGGTTTATGTCGGGGCAATGGCCGCGCTGATTGACATGGACGTGGAGGTGCTGAAAGACAGCATCCGCGCCCAGTTCAAGGGCAAGGACAAACTCATCGAACCCAATTTTCAGGCTATGGAAATGGGCATCAATTACGCCCGCGAACATTTCCAATGCCCGCTCGGCCTGCGCCTCGAAACCCGCGACCTCGTCGGCGACGCGATTTTGATGGACGGCAACGCGGCCTGCGGACTGGGCGCGGTCTATGCCGGCGCGACGGTGGCCGCGTGGTATCCCATAACGCCCTCCACGTCGCTCGTGCAGGCTTTTGAAAAATACGCCAACAAGCTCCGCATCGACCCGGCGACGGGCAAAAAGAACTTCGCCGTCGTGCAAGCCGAGGACGAACTTTCGGCAATGGGCGTGGTCATCGGCGCGGCTTGGAACGGGGCGCGGTCGTTCACGGCCACAAGCGGGCCGGGCGTGTCCCTCATGTCGGAGTTTTTGGGTTTGGCCTATTTCGCCGAAATCCCGACCGTATTGGTGGACGTGCAGCGCAGCGGCCCCTCGACCGGGATGCCCACGCGGACGCAGCAAGCCGATATTTTCGCGGCGGCCTACGCCTCCCATGGGGACACCCGCAACGTGCTGCTTTTCCCGTCCACGCCGAAGGAATGTTTCACGATGATGGCCGATGCGTTCGACCTCGCCGAGCGTTTGCAAACGCCCGTTATCATGTTGACCGACCTCGACTTGGGCATGAACGACACCATGAGCGAGCCGCTCACATGGGACGACACGCGCCAGTACGACCGGGGCAAAGTGCTGACAGCCAGTGACTTGGAAAACATGGGCCGTTTCGGTCGCTACCTCGACGTGGACGGCGACGCGATTCCGTACCGCACCATCCCCGGCACGCACCCGACGAAAGGCTCGTTTTTCACACGCGGCTCCTCGCGCGACGAATATGCAGTGTACACCGAGGACGGCGCGGCTTATGTCCGTAACATGGACAGGCTGCTGCGAAAATGGCACACGGCCAAGCAGTACGTCCCCGCGCCAGAATTTTATCAGCCCGAAAACCGCAGCCCGCTCGGCATCGTGTTTTTCGGAACGACGACCCACGCCGCCCTCGAAGCGATGGATTTGCTGCGCGAACAGGGCGTGGAACTGGATGCGATGCGCCTGCTCGCCAGCCCGTTCAACGACGACGTGGCCGCGTTTTTTGAGGCGCACGAGCGCGTGTTCGTGGTCGAGCAAAACCGCGACGCGCAGTTCAGGTCGTTGTTAATCAATGAGTTGGAGATTGCCCCAAAGAAATTGGTGCGGGTGCTGAACTACGACGGCTCGCCGATTACGGCGGAGAATATCCGGCGGCAGGTGGCTGAAAATTTGGACAAAAACTGACCTGCCGACACATGAAAACCGCTGTTTTCTTCCTTCAATTCGCCCTGCTCGCGTTTGTCTCGTGCGCTCAAGAACGCCCGGTCGTCATCACGAACGTGGACGTTTTCGACGGCGAACAGGTCAGGGAAAACGTGGATTTCATGTTCGGCAACGGCAAGATTTTGGCGATTGGAAAAAACGCAGACGCGCCCCAAAATGCGACCGTGATTGACGGGAAAGGTTTGACGATTCTGCCGCCACTAATCAATGCCCATGTCCATGTGGCGCGGCCCGAAAACCTGAAAGAAGCATTGAGTGTGGGCATTTTTGCGCTGTTGGATATGTTCACGGTGGATAGGCGGGCCAATTATTTGCGGATATTCAATGACTCAATTAATTACGCGCACTATTATTCCTCAAACGTGGGCGCGACAGTCCCGAACGGGCATGGCACACAATACGGCGTGACAATTCCGACGATAAACGACACGGTTTCGCCTGCTCAATTTGTCAAAGACAGGATAAAGCTTGGCGCGGATTACATCAAAATTGCCCAAGAGCATACGATGGCAAGGTTGACGGAAGACCAATTAAACGAACTGATTTCCGAGACGCACAAACAAAACAAAATAGCCGTCGCGCACGTCTCGGAATTGAACGACGCGATTGAGTTGGCGGCGCAAAACGTGGATGGCTTCGCGCACATTTGGTACAGGTCGCCGTCTGTTGCTTCCGATGAAGATTTGAACATGATGAAGGCCAAAGGCATTTTCATTGTCTCAACATTATCGGTCATCCAAAAAGTGATTGAAAACACAGAAGAGGCCGACAAAAAAGAATTATTGACCCTGAGCCAAGTGCAGCAAGAAGTCCAAAAAGCGCATCAAAAAGGCATCCCGATTTTGGCAGGCACCGATGCCCGAAACTATGGCATGAATTACACGACTCAACTGTTCGATGAGTTCATACTATTGTCGCAATCGGGTTTATCCAATATTGACGTGTTGAAATCGGGCACGACCAATATTTATCAAGCCTTCCAATTGAAAGAATTTGAGCGACTGACCGAAAATGCACCCGCAAGTTTTGTGCTGATTGAAGGCAAGCCCCATTTGAACCTCGCAGATATTTACAACAAGAAACGGGTTTGGAAAAACGGCTTGGAGGTGGCCGCTTCGTGAGATCCGCCCCAAATCACGACATCAACAAAAATCACCGCATCACCCACATAAAATGACATTCGTCCGCCCAACTTTTCGCCACCCCGAATCGCCGAAAAACCGCCTCGGCTACACCCGCCAATTTTATGAGGGTTCGCTATCCACGCTCTGCGCGGGCTGCGGCCACGACTCGATTTCGGGTGCCATCATCCAGTCGTGTTTCGAGATGGCCATCGAGCCGCACAAAGTGGCGAAGCTGTCGGGCATCGGCTGCTCGTCCAAAACGCCGACCTATTTTTTGAGCAACTCGCACGGCTTCAACTCGGTGCACGGCCGGATGCCGTCGGTCGCCACCGGGGCGCAGCTCGCCAACCGCGACCTGATGTACATCGGTGTTTCGGGCGACGGCGACTCGGCCTCGATTGGCATGGGGCAATTTGTCCACGCCATCCGGCGCGGGCTGAACATTACCTACATCATCATGAACAACGGCTGCTACGGCCTCACGAAAGGCCAAGATTCGGCCACCGCCGACCGGGGCAGCATCAACAAAAGCGGGCAGGAAAACCCGTTCCAGTCCATTGATATGTGCGCGCTCGCGCTCGAATTGGGTGCGACGTTCGTGGCGCGGAGTTTTTCGGGCGACAAAGAACAGATGATTCCGCTCATCAAAGCGGCCATGTCGCACCCCGGTTTCGCGCTGATTGACATCGTTTCGCCCTGTGTCACGTTCAACAACAACACGGGCAGCACCAAATCCTACGACTACACGCGGCAGCACATCGAGGCCACCGAACAGATTGATTTTGTGCCTTTTGAGAAGGAAATCACGGCCGAATACGAGGCGGGCACCAGTAAGAACATCCGCCTGCACGACGGCTCCCACCTGCTGCTCCGCAAAATCGCGGGCGATTTCGACCCCGAAAACAAACTGCTCGCCATGACCCGGATGTTCGAGGCGCGGGCCAAAAACGAGGTGCTCACCGGCCTGCTATACATCAACCTCGACCAGCCAAACCTGCACACGATTTTGAACACGTCCGACACGCCGCTCAACGCGCTGGGCCGCGATGTGCTTTGCCCCGGCAACGCGGCATTGGAAAAAATCAACGCCGGATTGCGTTGAGCGGGTTGTCCGCCAATTCGATGCCCACCGTGTCGAAGGCTTTTTTCAGGTCTTCGTGCAGGAAATAGAACGTGTCGTCATAGTCTTTGCCCGTCGTCCAGCAACCGATTTCGACCTTCATGCCGCCTGCCGGGAATCCCGTGATTTGCACGAACGGCTCGGTGTTGGGCAGTCGGTACGGGCATTTCCGCGCCACTTCTTCGGCCACCGGGCGCAGCAGCGCGATGGAGGTCGTGTCTTTGACCACAACGGCCACGTCGCGGCGGATTTCGTCGGTTTTGCCAATACGCTCGATGGCTCCCTCCGTCATTTTCGCGTTCGGGACGATGATGCGCTTGCCCTGCGAGGTGACGAGCACGGTGTTGAAAATCTGGATTTCGGCCACGTCGCCCTCGTGCCCGGCGGCATTCACTTGGTCGCCGACCCGATAGGGTCGAAACAACAGCACCAGCACCCCGCTGGCAAAGTTGCCCAAACTGCCCTGCAAGGCCAGCCCGACGGCGAACGCGACCGCCGAAAAAATGGCGATGAACGAGGTGGTCTCGATGCCCAGCCGCCCGGCCACGACGAGCAGCAGCACGACTTTCATGCCCGTGTCCACGAGCGACGTGAAAAACGGGCGCAGGCTTTCGTCCACGTCCCGGGCTTTCAAAAACGAATTGAAACCGTTGGCAAAACGCCGGATGACCCACAAGCCAACGAACAAAATGACGGCGGCCAAGAGGACATTTGGGCCGTAATTCCATGCGGCATCAATGGCTCGGTCGAGATAGTCTTTCGTTTCCATGATTGTTTTTCTGTGCGAATTGAGTGTAAATCAGGGCTTTGGCCCGTTGTTTTGCCGAAAAGCGGGCAAAGGTTGAAAATTGCGGCCTAACCTTGTGGCGTGTTTTTCGGGTTACTTTTGCACAAATTTTTGACAATGACCATCCAATTAGAAATCACCAATCCGTCGGATGCCGAACTCATCATGAGCCTTGTCCGGCGATTGAACATCTCTTTCAAGCCACTTAATTCGGCCCCAAGCGCATCGGGCATCGAGCGGGAAAAAGCCATAGAACGCATCCGCAATTTCAAGCCAACGCAATCTTCTTCTTTTGGGGATGCCCTTGATTGGCAACGCCGCGAGCGCACCGACCGTTCTTTACCATTCAATGAAAACCGATGAAACTGCTGGATACCAGCATCCTAATTTATTCTTTTTCAGAAGCTTATGACTATCTCCGGCCTTTCATTTGGGACCCAGAATCTGTCATTTCGGATATCACACGACTGGAAGTGTTGGGCTTTCATAGCCTCACCCCAGAGGAGGAAGGTTATTTCCAAAACACCTTTCTCGTCATCCGGTCGCTGGATGTGAACAAGACCATCATCAACGAAGCTATCCTGTTGCGCCGGAAAACATAGAATGAAACTGGGCGATAGCATCATTGCTGCAACTGCCTTATTCGTCGGTGCAGAAATTTATACGCGCAACGCAGCTGATTTTGAAAAAATACCCGGCTTGAAAGTCGTCAACCCGATTGATTGAACGGGACATGGACACCAATTCACTCGTCCGTTTTACCCGCCTTTCAATCCTCAACCCACTGATTCCCAAGTTTTTGCAACATCCATTTATGAAGAATCTTCTTTCTGCGGTGCTGGCCGCCGCGCTCCTGCTGACCATCTCTTGCTCGCCCAAGTCCGCGCCGCGCACCACCGAAAACCCGGTGCGCCCCGTCGAATCCAACTGGGACGGCATCACCAAACCCGACGGCTCCGAAGGCGATATGCCGGACGACACGATACTTGAACACGAGTTCCCCGAACTGGAAGTGACCGCGCAGGCCGACAACCCGGACTCGCTCGCACCGTACAACCCTTCGCACACTTTTGAGCACGACCTCCTCCACACGAAAATCGAAATCTCGTTCGATTGGGCCAAACGCCGCGCCAACGGACGCGCCACGCTGACCATGCGCCCATGGTTTTATGCCACCGACCGCGTGACGCTGGATGCCAAAAACTTTGATATTCAATCGGTTACGTTCGACGGCAAGGCCGATCCGCTGAAATACGACTACAACAACGAGCAACTGACCGTGCAGCTGGGCCGCACGTTCACGCGCACCGAAGAATTCAAAATCACCATCGCCTACACCGCCAAACCCGACGAGCGCGAGTCGTTCGGCGGCAGCGCGGCCATCACCTCCGACAAGGGCCTGTACTTCATCAACCCCGACGGCTCGGAGCCGAACAAGCCCCGCCAAATCTGGACGCAGGGCGAGACCGAGAGCAACTCGTTCTGGTTCCCGACGGTGGACAAACCCAACGAACGCTGCACGCAGGAGATGTACATCACCGTCGAGGACAAGTACAAAACCCTCTCGAACGGTGTGCTCGTCAGCTCCAAAAAGAACGCCGACGGCACCCGCACCGACTACTGGAAAATGGACAAACCCCACGCTCCGTACCTGTTCATGATGGCCATTGGCGAGTTCGCGGTGGTCAAGGACAAATGGCGCGGCATTGACGTGGACTACTACGTGGAGCCGAAATACGAGCCTTACGCCCGCGACATTTATGCCCACACGCCCGAAATGCTGGAGTTTTTCTCCCAAAAACTCGACTACGCCTACCCGTGGTCGAAGTACGCGCAAGTCACCGTGCGCGATTACGTCAGCGGCGCAATGGAAAACACCACCGGGGTCATCTTCGGCGAGTTCATGCAACAAACCAAGCGCGAGCTGCTCGAAGGCCACTGGACGAACGAAAAAGTGGTCGCCCACGAGATGTTCCACCACTGGTTCGGCGACCTCGTGACCACCGAAAGCTGGGCCAACCTCACGCTCAACGAAGGCTTTGCCAACTACTCCGAATACCTCTGGCTCGAACACAAATACGGCCGCGACGTGGCCGATTTCCACCAAATGCAGGAAGAAATGGGCTACCTCGCCACCGCTGGCGAGGAGGGCGGCGAGCGGCTCGTGCGCTTCGGGTACTCCGACCGCGAGGCCATGTTCGACGCGCATTCGTACAACAAAGGCGGTGCGGTGCTGCACATGCTCCGGCAATTGGTCGGCGACGAGGCGTTTTTCACGGCCCTCAACCGCTACCTCCGCCGTCACGAGTACACCGACGTGGAAGCCCACGAACTTCGCCTCGCGTTCGAGGACGTGACCGGCCAAGACCTCAACTGGTTCTGGAACCAATGGTACTTTGGCGCGGGCCACCCGGTGCTCGACATCGTGTACGAATGGGACGAGGCGGCCCGCCAAGCCGCCGTCGTCATCCATCAAATCCAGAAACCCTCCGCCAGCGTAGCCCGCGTGTTCGATGTGCCGTTGAGCATTGACATTTACGACGCATCCGGCAAAGCCCGCCGCGAAAACGTGCGCCTCACCAAACGCGACAACAAATTCGTGTTCAATTGCCCCGAAAAGCCCGCGCTCATCAATGTGGATGCGAGCAAAACCCTACTCGCCGTCAAATACGACGACCACACGGCTGCCGAGTGGGCGTTCATGTTCCACCATGCCCCGCTTTTCCGCGACCGCTGGGAAGCATTGGATGCCCTCCAAAAAGACGTGAGCGCATCCACCAAGCAAGTTTACACCGAGGCGTTGAGCGACAAATTCTGGGGCATCCGCCAAAAAGCCCTCGAACGGGTTGACCCGACCGACCCAGTCGCCATGGCCGCCGTCGAGCGCATGGCCGGCGACCCAACCGAAGAGCCGTCCGTCCGCGCCGCTGCGCTGAACGTCTTGGGCGAGGTCGGCGACCGCAAATACCTGCCCGTCGTGCAAAAAGGCCTGGGCGAAAACGAGGCACCGAGCGTCACGAGTGCCGCCTTCGGGGCGTTGGTCAAGATTGACCCGGACGGAGCCGTCGGCGCGGCCAAGTCGCTGGAAAACGACGAATCCGAGGGCATTGTCGTCGGCCTCGCCGAACTCTACGCCAAGAAACCCGACCCCGCCAAATTGGACTGGTACAAACGCCAAGCCGCCAAAATTGACGAGATGGCCGCCTTTCCGTTTTTTGAGAACTACCAGAAATACGTCGTCGGCCTGAACGACGCGGCGGTGCTCGCCGAGACCGTCGGCTCGTGGAAAAGCATCGCGCTCAACCCAAGCGAGAGTCAATGGCGGCGGTTCAGCGCGACGAAAGCAGTGGCCGATGTCCGCAATTTTTACCGCAGCCAAAGCAACACCGACAAAGCCAACGAGCTGGCCAAAATCATCATGGAAATCAAAACCCAAGAGACCGACCCGACGCTCCTGTTGTACTATGATATGTTTTGAGGCGACAGATTGAGCAAATAAAACAGGCCGGAGGCGCGCGCGCCTCCGGCCTGTTTTATTTGCGGGAATCACCCAGCCCAGCCCTCCCTATCCAAACTCCGGTAATGAATCGCCTCCGCCAGATGCTCCGTGCGGATGTCGGGGCTGCCCGCAAGGTCGGCGGCGGTGCGCGCCACTTTCAGGATGCGGTCGTAGGCGCGGGCCGAAAGTTGGAGCCGCTCCATCGCCGTTTTCAGCAGCGTGATGCCCGTTTGGTCGAGGGCGCACACCTCTCGCACCATGCGGCTGGGCATCTGGGCATTGCAAAAAACGTCCTTCAAACCTGCAAACCGCGCGGCCTGCACCTCGCGGGCACGAATGACGCGGGCGAGGATGTCCGCACTCGAAATCTTAGGTCGCTCCGAGCTGCTGAGCTCGTCGTAACTGACGGGCGTGACCTCCACGTGCAGGTCAATGCGGTCGAGCAGCGGCCCAGAAATCTTTGATACATAACGCTTTACGACTCCGGGGCCACAAACGCACTCCTTGTCCGGGTGGTTGTGGTAGCCGCATGGACAAGGGTTCATGGAGGCCACGAGCATGAACGAGGCCGGGTAATCCACGCTCACTTTGGCACGGCTGATGGTCACGCGGCGTTCCTCCATCGGCTGGCGCATAACCTCCAACACCGTGCGTTTGAACTCCGGCAATTCGTCCAAAAACAGCACGCCGTTGTGTGCCAGACTGATTTCGCCGGGCATCGGATTGGAGCCACCGCCGACCAATGCCACATCCGAAATGGTGTGGTGCGGGGCGCGAAAAGGCCGCGTCGTGACTAATGCGGAATCGCTCGGCAAAGCCCCGGCGACGGAGTGGATTTTGGTGGTGTCCAATGCCTCGTGCAGCGAAAGCGGCGGCAAAATGGTCGGCAGCCGCCGCGCCAACATGGTCTTGCCCGCGCCCGGCGGGCCGATGAGGATGACGTTGTGGCCGCCCGCCGCCGCCAGTTCGAGGGCGCGTTTGATGTTTTCTTGGCCGCGCACGTCGTTGAAATCTACGTCGTACTGGTTCACCGTTTGCGAAAATTCCTCGCGGGCGTTCACCTTAACTGGCTGAATGTCAGGGCTTCCACCCAGCACGGCGATGGCTTCGTTCAGATTTTCCACGCCAAAAACCTCCAAGTCGGCGACGATGGCGGCCTCGCGGGCATTGGCCTTCGGGAGGATGAAGCCCCTGAATTTTTCGCGCATGGCCTTGATGGCAATCGGCAACGCGCCTTTGATGGGCCGCAGCGAGCCGTCGAGCGAGAGTTCGCCCATGATGAAAAATTTGTCCAAGTTGTCCGCCGGAATCACGCCCGCCCCGGCGAGCATCCCGATGGTGATGGGCAGGTCGTAAGCCGAGCCTTCCTTGCGGATGTCCGCTGGGGCGATGTTGATGATGGTTTTGTAACGGTCGAGGAAGATTTTGGAGTTTTTCAGGGCGGCTTCCATGCGCTGCATTCCCTCGCGCACGGCGTTGTCGGGCAGCCCGACGATGAAATATCCGGGCGAATTGGAGCCTACGCCGATGGCCCCGCCTGTGTTGACTTCGATGGTGATGGTCTGTGCGTCCACGCCGTGTACGGCGCCCGCGTAGGTTTTTACGAGCATGGTTGTTTTCTCTGTTATGTTCTGAAAATGAGGCGTTTGTGGGTTGTGTTTGGCGGGCTGAAAGGTATTTAAAATCGGAAAACAGGGCATTTGCCATGACCGAAATAACCCAATTTTAAACCCCATTTCCCGTCCGTCTCCGTTTTTTGCAAAAACTTTGCCGCCCAACCATTTCTGCCCAATGCGACACACACTTGCCTTCCTGTTTTTATTTGCCGCCACGCTTGCCCCGGTTTTCGGACAAATCCCACCGCCCTCGTCGCGGGAGCGGATTTTGCAGCGGCCCTCGCCGCTTTCCACCCAACAGCCCAAACTCATCGTCGGCATCGTCGTCGACCAAATGCGGTACGATTACCTCTACCGCTACCAGTCCAAATACGGCGCGGGCGGCTTCAAACGCCTGCTGCGCGACGGTTTCTCCTGCGAAAACACGCATTTCAACTACGCCCCGACGTACACCGGCCCCGGCCACGCGGCCATTTACACGGGCACCACACCCTCCGTGAACGGCATCATCGGCAACGACTGGTACGACCCGGAATGGGGTAAAAATCGCTACGTCACCGCCGACGAGCGTGTGCGGACGGTCGGCGCGCCGGGCAAAGCCGGGCAGCACAGCCCAGCGGTCATGCTTTCGACGACCATCACCGACGAGCTGCGGCTGGCCACCAATTTCCAGTCGAAAGTCGTCGGTGTGTGCCTCAAAGACCGGGGCAGCATCCTGCCTGCCGGGCACTTTCCGAATGCCTCGTATTGGTTCGATGACGAGACGGGCAACTGGATTACTTCGACGTATTACCCTGATTCTCTGGGACTTCCGCAGTGGGTACAGCAGTTCAACAGCCGCCGATTGGCCGCCAAACACCTCGCGCTCGACTGGACGACCTTGCACCCCGAAGGCGAGTACCGCGAAAGTTTTATGGACTGGGACAAGTACGAAAAGCGCATCAAAGGCAACCCCGACGGTAAATTCCCGTATCGCCTGAGCGAGCTGCAAAAGGCCGCTGGGACGGGCTACGGCCTCATCCGCTACACGCCGTTCGGCAACACGTTGACGCTGGATTTTGCGATGGCGGCCATTGACAATATGGGCCTCGGCACGGACGAAGTGCCGGACTTCCTGTGCCTAAGTTTTTCATCCACAGACTATTGCGCCCACCAGTTTGGCATCCATGCCGTTGAAACGCAGGACACTTATCTGCGGCTCGATGCCGAAATCGAGCGGTTGCTCAAATTTTTGGACGAAAAATTCGGGGGCGACAACGTGCTTGTGTTCCTCACCGCCGACCACGGCGGCGCGGAAACGCCCATGCACTTGCTCTCCCTGAAAACCCCGGCGGGCATTTTTGAGGAAACAAAATTGGAGGACGCGCTGGCCGCGCAAATCAAACAGGCCACCGGGCGGGCGGGCGATTACATCCTCGAAGTCAACAACCAGCAAATCTGGCTTGACCGCAAGGCCCTGCAACGCGACGGACTGAAACAGGCCGATGTGGAAACCCTGATTATCAACTATTTGCGCTCTTTGCCGGGCGTGTACGATGCGTTCACGCGGGCTGAACTAATGCAGCTGCCTGCCGAATATCCGTTCGTGGCGGAGACCCGTCGGGGCTTCCACCCGCGCCGCAGCGGCGATATTTTGTACCAACTCGACCCGGCTTGGCACGCCGACGACCGCTTTTTCAAAACGGGCGGCACCACGCACGGCAGCCCGTATGCCTACGACACGCACGTCCCGCTGCTCTGGCACGGCTGGCGGGTGCGGCGCGGCGAGACCCACGCCCCCGTGAGCATCACCGACATCGCGCCGACGCTGGCGGCCATGCTCCGCATCATGGAGCCGAACGGCACGACCGGGCAGGTCATTCAAGATTTGATGCGGTGAGGGCTGGAAATTGGAAATTGGAAATTGGAAATTTGCGCGGCACCCAACCGCTCCTGTCGCCCATGCTCAATTTTCAATTTCCCAATTTCCAATTTCTATTTCCCCTGCTTGTCCTCTTCGCAGCCTGCGCGGGCGATGGCAAGCGCGACATCGAGGCGTATTATTATCAGCCGGATGAGATGCTTTCGGGCAAGGTGTACGAGTACCAGAGCGTCGGCGCGGGCGAGCCGTACAGCGAGTATTGGTACTGCCGGGCTTCGCGCACCGATACGGGCACATTCCTGACGAGCGTTTTTTACGACAGCAACTTCCAAGTGGGGCAAATCGTGCGGGAAAAAATCGTGGCCAACGGCTCGCTGGCCCGCAACCTGCTCTTGTACGAACCCGATTACAAGGCCGAGCAGTTGGTCAAAATTGAGGCGAACATCGAGTCGGCGAATGTCTTTCCGTTCGAGGTCTCGGATTCGGGCGGGGTGTTTTTGTTCAAGTTGAACTATCGCCTGCCTTCGGATTCGTCGGCCAAAATCTACCTTATCCGCAACCGGAGGTTTGCGGGCGACGCGCCGGAGTTCGAGTTTCGGGGCAAAAAACACCCGTGCATCCGGTTCACGCTCCGCGAAATCGTTGGCCACGAAGCCGAAGGCTCGCTCGAAACGGAGGCGTTCGGCGAGGAACGCTATGCCGAAGGGCTGGGGCTGGTCTATTTTCGGAAAGAGTACGGCAGCGGCGCGGCGCGGACGGTGCGCGAGTTCCAGTTGGCCGATATTTACCCGATGGAGATTTTGGAACAAAAAGCGCGGAGCGGGGACAGGCGGTGAGAATCGTGGGGAAGTGTTTGGGGGGGGGGTTTTGGTAACACACAAG
>JBKBIC010000078.1:0-20236 GCA_046299435.1 Saprospiraceae bacterium | reverse complement strand
CCCGCAGCGCCGCCCCCACCCCCCCCGCCCCCCCCGCCCGCTGCGCCGGCGGCGCCACCGGCCCCCCCCCCCCCACCCCCCCCCCCGGGGGCCCCCCCCCCCCCCGCGCCCGCGCCACCGTGCTTTTTTGAATCAAAACCCGTCGAGAGCCGGAGCCTCACACATGAATCGCCCGATTTCCCGTCGCGGCCAAGCAAGCCTCTTTCATGGCTTCGGTGTAGGTCGGGTGCGCGTGCGACATCCGGGCGGCATCCTCCGCCGAGGCGCGGAACTCCATGAGCGCGACGGCCTCGGCAATCATGTCCGCCGTGCGCGCGCCCACCATGTGTACGCCGAGGATTTCGTCGGTGTCTTTGTGGGCCAGCACTTTCACCATGCCGTCCATGTCCATGCTTGCACGGGCGCGGCCGAGGGCACGGAAGGGGAATTTGCCGACTTTGTACGGCGTGCCGCTTTCTTTGAGTTGCTCTTCGGTTTGGCCCACGCCCGCCACTTCCGGCCAAGTATAAACCACGCCGGGGATGAGGTTGTAATTGACGTGCGGGTGCTGCCCGGCCATTGTCTCGGCCACGAAAACGCCCTCCTCCTCGGCTTTGTGGGCCAGCATCGCGCCCTGAATCACGTCGCCGATGGCATAGATGCCCGGCACGGCGGTTTCGAGGTGGGCGTTCACGGGGATGCGACCTTTTTCGTCGGGCGCGAGACCGATGTTTTCCAAGCCCAGATTGTCGGTGTACGGGCGGCGGCCAATGGCCACGAGGCAGTAGTCCACGTCCCACGAAAGGATTTTCGAGTCGTCGTCGCGGCTTTTGGCTTTGACGGAAACCGTTGATTCCGAGGGCGTTACCTCCGTCACGGCGTGGCGCAGGTGAAATTCCATGCCCAAATTTTTGAGCGGTTTCATCAGCTCGCGGCTGCAATCCGCGTCCATGCCCGCGAGGATGCGGTCGAGGTATTCCACGACATGGACTTTCGTGCCGAGCCGGGCGTACACGCTGCCCAACTCCAAGCCGATGACCCCGCCGCCGATGACGAGCATCGAGGCCGGGACTTCCGTGATGTTGAGGGCTTCGGTCGAGGTGATGACGCGGCGTTTGTCGTAGTTAAACGCTTGTGGCACAATGGGTTTGGAGCCAGTGGCGATGATGACGCGCTCGGTATCGAGCAGCGTTTCCGAGCCGTCGGGGCGGGCGACTTTGACTTGGTTTTTGCTGACGAAGGAGCCGTGCCCGATGTGTACGTCTACTTTGTTTTTCTTCATCAGGAATTCCACGCCCTTGTTGTTGTCGGCCACCACGCCATTTTTGCGGGCAATCATCTGCGGCATGTTCACCTGTGCGCCGCCCGCGAGGTCAATGCCGTGTGTTTTGAAGGTGTGCGTGGCGTTGTGGTAGTGCTCGCTCGAATCGAGCAGGGCTTTTGAGGGGATGCACCCGACGTTGAGGCAGGTGCCGCCGAGCACCGGGTAACGCTCGACAATGGCGGTTTTCATGCCCAGTTGGGCGCATCGGATGGCGGCCACATACCCGCCCGGCCCGGAGCCGATGACGACGACATCGTACTTCATGGAAGTGATGAGTTATGAGTGATAAGTGATGAATCCGTTGTGATGAGCAAGGAAATTCATCACTCATCACTCATAATTCATCACTCTTAGAATTGGTCAACCCCTGCGAAATGGAACGCGCTTTCGATGGCGGCGTTTTCGTCAGAATCGGAGCCGTGCACGGCGTTTTCACCGACGCTGGTGGCGTATTTGGCGCGGATGGTGTGCGGGGCGGCGTTGGCCGGGTTGGTCGCGCCGATGAGTTCGCGGAAGTCAGCGACGGCGTTTTCTTTTTCCAAGATGGCCGCCACGATGGGGCCGCTGGACATGAACTCGCACAACTCGCCGTAGAACGGACGCTCGCGGTGGACGGCGTAAAACTCGCCAGCCTTTTCCATGCTGAGTTTCGTGAGTTTCATGGCGACGATGCGGAAGCCCGCCGCGTTGATCATTTGGAGGATGTTGCCAATGTTGCCGGCGCGCACTGCGTCGGGCTTAATCATGGTGAAGGTGCGGTTACTCATTATATGGAGTGATGAATGATAAGTGATGAATGATGAGTTTTTGGAGTGTGAACCATGCCGATTGAGCGGGATTTTCGGGCGAAAACGACCGCCCAAAATTCATCACTCATCGTTCATAACTCATCACTCCGTCAGAGCGCCGCAAAAGTAGCGCAAGATTTTATTTCAAAAGTCGGGGGCAAAAAGCTTTGCCCCGAAAATAATATTCGGCGAGGGCGGAAATCCGGCGGCGGCAAACGTATTTTCGCGCCCGTTTTCATGGAAATCGCGCCCGAACTTCGACAACTGCTGACCGTGCCGCGCAACGTGGCCATCCTCTCGCACCGCAACCCCGACGGGGATGCCATCGGCAGTTCGCTTGCCATGCAGCACTATTTGGAGCAGTACGGCCACACGGTACACGTCGTGATGCCGTCCGAGTACCCGCCCGAATTCGAGTACCTGCCCGGCGTGTCGGATATCCTGATTTGGGACATCCACACGGAGGAGTGCAAGCAGGTGTTGGAACGCAAGGATGTGTTTATCTTCTTGGATTTCAACGCTTTGCAACGCATTGACAAAGTGGGCGACCACATCAAGAACCTGCCCGGCAAGCGCATCCTCATTGACCACCACCTGTATCCCGACCCGATTGCAGACTGGATGTTCTCGGAGCCGTCGGCCAGCAGCACTTGCGAACTGGTGTACGATTTCATCAACGCCATGGGCGACAACCAAAAAATCAATCCCCGCGTCGGCGATTGCATTTACACAGGCATCGTGACCGACACCGGCTCGTTCAAACACGCCACGAACGCCAAAGTTTTTCGCATCGTCGCAGACCTGATTGAGCATGGGGTGCAAGACACGGTTATCCAAGATTGTATCTTCAACTCGCTGAAAGAGAAACACTTGCGCCTGTTGGGCCATTGCCTGTACAACCGCATGGAGTACCTGCCGGAGTTCCGCACGGCCATCATCTGGCTCTCGAAAAAAGACTACGAGGACTACGACATCTCGCGCGGCGACACGGAAGGCATCGTGAATTATATGCTGATGATGAAGGGCGTGCGCCTCGCGGCGTTCATCCACAACCAGCCCACCGTCGTCAAGTTGAGCCTGCGCTCGAAGGGCGACTTCGACGCGCAGGAAATCTGTCGCAAACATTTCAATGGCGGCGGTCACCGCAACGCCGCAGGTGCATACTCGCACGATAGCTTGCGGGCCACTATTCAAAAATTCAAAGACCTGTTGCCACAGTACAAGGCAGAACTGCTCAAATGAAACTCACCAATCTCTTCGCCGCTGCCGCCCTTGTCGGCCTCGCCCTCCCGGCTTTCGGCCAAAAAGAAGTGCTCACGCCGAACGGCTACCGCGCCTTCAACCACACCAACAACGTGGGCGAAAAGCCCGCGCCCGGCGACTTGGTGCGCCTCCACATGGCCGTGTTCCTCGGCGACACCACGCTGATGAGCTCCTACGCACAAGGCGAACCCGCGCCCGTGCCGATGCCGGCCAAAGAAGAAGTGGAAGGCGCGTCGCCCATCCTCGATGCCCTCAACATGATGTCGCCCGGCGACAGCGTGACCATCTACCAAAAAGTGGACTCGCTGCTCCGGCCCTTCCTGCCCGCTTCCCGCCGCGCCGTGCCCGAAATCCGGTACGAACTGAAGCTCGTCTCCGTCATTACGAAAGCGCAACAAGCCGAGCAACAGGCCCAAGCCCAAGCCCTCGTCGGCGAAGTGGCCCGCAAAACCGAAGCCCTCATCTCCGATTTCAAGGCCAACAAAATCGGCCCGAAACTCATCCAACTGCCCAGCGGCCTGCAAATGGTCATCCACGAAGTAGGCGCGGGCGCGGAAGTGCAAAAAGGCCAGACCCTGCGCGTCCACTACTACGGTGCGCTGACCGACGGCAAAATGTTCGACAATTCCTTCGAGCGCGGCGAACCCATCGAGTTCCAGCAAGGCGTGGGCCAGATGATTGCGGGCTTCGACGAGGGCGCGGGCATGCTCAAACACGGCGGCAAAGCCACGCTTTTCATCCCGCACCAACTCGGCTACGGCGAAGAAGGCACCCCCGACGGTACCATCCCGGCCAAAGCCACCCTCGTTTTTTACATCGAAGTTGAATGAAGACGAGCAACCGCGGCGGCGTTCTTCGCCACCCAGCGCACTCGCCCATTCACTCATTCATTCATCCACAAATTGACAATGCGTAACCTGTTTTTTGCCGCAGCCTGCGGCCTTCTTTTGCTCCAAACGGCGGCTTGCCAAAAAGAAAAAGGCATCAAAACCCCCATGGGCCACCGGTTCATCAACCACACAAACCTACCCGGCAAAAAAATCGAGTCCGGCGAAGTCGCCAACATCAACCTCTACATCTGGGTCGGCGACTCGCTCATCACCAGCACTATCCGCGACAACGGTGGCCCGCAAGACATGATGATGCCGCCCAAAGAGAACCTCAACAAAGACTTGCTCGCCCACAACGAGGCTCTTTTCATGATGACCAACGGCGACAGCGCGACCGTCATCCAGAAAATGGACTCCATCTTGACGAGCACCATCAAAAAACGCTTCGGCATTGAGGCCAAAGAAATGCGCTTCGAAATCGCCGTCAAGGAAGTGCTCGACACCGCCACCGTGCAGCGCAAAATGCGCAAGTCGCAAGAGCGCATGGCCTCTCTCCAAGCCAAAGCCGAGGCCGCACAAGCCGACCCGAAAAAAGTCCAAGCCCGCCTGCCCGAAGTGAAAACCCTTGTGGAAACCACCTTGGCCGAGTACAAGGCCGGCACGCTCGGCGGCAAGCTCCAAAAGTCGAAGACTGGCCTCGAATACATCATCCTCGCGCCCGGCGAAGGCGACCTGCTGGAGCGCGGCGAACCCGCCCTGACACACTACTACGGCTGCCTGAAAGCCGACGGCAAAATGTTCGACAGCTCCTTCGAGCGCGGCGCACCCGCCTCGTTCACCGTCGGCCAGCTCGTGCCCGGCTTCAACGAAGGTATGCTGATGCTCAAGCCCGGCGGCAAAGCCATGCTTTTCCTCCCGGCCAACCTCGGCTACGGCTCGCGGGTCATGGCCGACGGCAAAATCCCGCCGAACTCCGACCTCGTGTTTTATCTCGAAGTGGAATAAAAAGTTGAAGATGAGGAGGGGTTGAAAAGTTGAAAGAGCGTTTGCCCAACGAAAATTTCAACTTTTCAACCCCTCCTCATCTTCAACTTTCTAACCCTTTCATCTCTTCAACTTTCTCGTGCCATGCTCCGCAAATTTTCCCTTTTGTTGTTGGCCGCTGCTGCGTTGTCGGTTTTCTCGGCCTGCAAGGACGAAGACCGCACCGACGAAATCGCCGCCAAAATCGCCGCTGACTTGGATGCGTACAAAGCCAACACACTGGGCGACAAGCTCAAAAGCACGGCCTCCGGCCTCGAATACATCATCCACGAACAAGGCACCGGGGCCGCGGTGAAAGATGGCGACTTCGTCCCGACGCACTACTACGGTGTGCTGAAAAGCACCGGCGCGGAATTCGACAACTCGTTCACCGGCGGCGGCGACCCGCCCACGTTCCGCGTCGGCGATTTGATTGCAGGCTTCAACGAAGGCATGAAACTGCTCAACCGGGGCGGCAAAGCCACGCTTTTCATCCCGTGGCAACTGGGCTACGGCGCGAACGGCTACGGCTCCATCCCGGCCAAAGCCGACCTCGTTTTTTATATTGAACTCAACTGATTGGCGATTGGGTGATTTGTTGACTTGGTTGTTCAAAACCCAATAGCCAAATCAACAAATCTCCGAATAGCCAATTCAACTAAAATCTCTCCGTTTCCAACCATGACTATCGAGCAGCTGAAATCGCTCAAGGACAAGTTGGCGGTCTTGAGGAGGTATCTTTGACGTGGACAACCGGCTCCACGAAATAGAAGACCTCACCGCTGAAACCCTCTCGCCCACGTTCTGGAACGACCCAAAACGGGCCGAAACACTCCAGAAAAAACTCGGCATCACGAAAAAATGGGTGGACGAGTACCACCAAATCGCCCGCGAGGTGGACGACCTCGAAGGGCTTTTCGAGTTCCAAAAAGAGGGCATGGCTTCGCCCGAAGAAGTGGACGCGCAGTACGCCCGCGCCTCCGAAATCTTGGCCGATGCCGAGTTCCGCAGCACGCTGAACCAAAAAGAAGACCCCATGAACGCCGTCCTGAACATCAACGCCGGGGCGGGCGGCACGGAGGCTTGCGACTGGGCATCCATGATTCTCAGGATGTACAAGATGTGGGCCGAGCGCGCGGGCTTCAAGGTCATCGAACTTTTCGAGCAAGAAGGCGACGCGGCGGGCATCAAATCCGCCAGCCTCGAAATCCGGGGCGACTATGCCTACGGCTGGCTCAAAGGCGAGAACGGTGTGCATCGCCTCGTGCGCGTCAGCCCGTTCAATGCACAGGGCAAGCGACAGACCTCGTTTGCCTCGGTGTTCGTCTATCCGCTCATCGAGGACGACGAAATCGAAATCGTCGTCAGCCCCGACGACCTGCGCTGGGATGTGTTCCGGGCCTCCGGCGCGGGCGGCCAGCACGTCAACCGGACGGAATCCGCCGTGCGCGTCACGCACATCCCGACGGGCATCGTGGCCGAGTGCCAGCAAGACCGCAGCCAGCACCGCAACCGCGAAATCGCCATGACCTTGCTCAAAAGCCGCCTCTACGAACTCGAACTCCGCAAACGCCAAGCCGAGAAGGACAAAATCGAGGCGGGCAAAAGCAAAATCGAGTGGGGCAGCCAAATCCGCTCCTACGTCCTTGACGACCGTTGGGTGAAGGATTTGCGCTCCGGCTACAAAGTCCACAACCCCGACGCAGTGCTCGACGGCGATTTGCAAAATTTCCTGAAAGCATACCTCATGTGGCAAAGCAACCCGGTGGCTGTGGCCGAAGATGACGATTGACCTTGTGCGAAATTTTTTGGGTAAAACGACACCGCCCGTCAGCATCTGCTGGCGGGCGGTGCTGTTTTGGCGACCTTGCTCAAAGGATGCTTTGCCCGAAGGTGAGCAGGTTGTGGTCGGGGTCGAGCAGCGAGAACTCCTGCTGGCCCCAGGGCTTGGTTTGCAGGTGCCCGGCTGCGGGGAAGGTCAGTTTTCTCTGCAACGCCAGCTGATAAAGTGCTTCGACTGCATCGGTTCGGATGTACACCTGCCCGTAGTTTTCGGCAGGGGCGAGCGCCGGGAACTCGAAAAAGTGAATTTGGACGTTGTCTTTTTGCACCATCAGGTAGCCATCGTAGTCGGCATCGCCGAATTCTTGGAAGCCCAGTTGGTTGATGTAAAAATCCCGTGTGGCGGCTTTGTCGCGCATCGGGAGCTTGGGATGTATGGCTGTGAGCATACTTGTGGATGGTTGGGCTTAGATGGATGTGCGCCAGTTGGTTCACTCGAACGAAATCTCCGTGTTGTCGCCGATGTTGAGGCCAAGCTCCATGCCTTTCACGCTGGCATCCGAACCGATGACGGAGTGGTGCAGCACCACGTCGCGCAAGGAGGCAAAGGAGCCGATGATGCTGTCTTTCACGATGCTGTGCTGGATGCTGACGTTGGAGCCGACGGTGACGTGCGGGCCGATGATGCTGTTGGCGATGCTGCAATTTTCGCCGATGCTGACGGGCGGGATGATGATGGTGTTCTCGAAAGGCGGCAGCGCGGGCGCGGTGGCGGCGTAACTGGGGTGGCGCAGCAGCATGGCGTTGGTTTCGAGTAGGACTTCTTTGCGGCCGCAATCGAACCAGTTGCTGACGGGAATGCTCTGAAAACGGGTGCCTTGTTCGAGCATTTTTTGCAGGGCATCGGTCAGTTGGAACTCGCCGACGGTGCGGAGCGCGTGCTGCATCTGGTGCTCGATGGCGCGGAGCAAAGCCGTCACGCCGCGCACTTTGTACAGCCCGACGATGGCCATGTTGGATTTCGGGATGCGCGGTTTTTCGACCATTTTGGTCACGAATCCTGCCTCGTCAATCTCTGCCACCCCAAACTCGCGGGGGTCGCCGACTTTTTTGACGCCGATGCAGGAGTGCGGGCAATCGAGCATCTGCCGCAAATCCACGTCAAAAATCGTGTCGCCGAAGGCGATGAAAATCTCGTCCTCGTCCTCGATGGCCTCGCGGGCCGTCCAGATGGCGTGGCCGGAGCCTTCGCGCTGCTCTTGGAACACGAACTCGGTTTGAAGGTGCGGATACCGCTGCTCGATGAACGCCCGGACTTTTTCACCCAAATAGCCGATGACGAACACGAAATCGGTCATGCCGGCCTCCACTAATTTGTCCACGATGAAACAAATGATGGGTTTCCCGGCCACTGGCATCAGGGGCTTGGGCTGGGTGTAAGTGTGCGGGCGGAGGCGGGTGCCGGCCCCGGCAACCGGGATGACGACTTTCATTATTGTTGGTAGTTGATTGTTTGGCGGGGTGAATCGCTGCGCCTTTTCGCTGTGGCTTGCTCAGCGAAAAGTGTTTATGACTTTCTACGCGCAAAGATTGTATTCCAGAAGCCAGAAATACTCCAGCCAATCCACCCGAAAATTTTGGGCGCGATTTTTCATAATCCGCTCAAAATCGTCGGCTTTGGGGACGTTTTTCATGACCAAATGCTCGCTGCCGTCTTCGAGTTGTCGCTTCTGGATAGTGTTCCCGTGCTCGTCAATTTTAAAAATGGGGGTGCTTTTTCCGGGGACGAAGCAGCTTCCACAAAAACGACGCGGCTGCCGGGTTCGAGCAAACGATGCAGGCTGTCGAGCCAATTTTCCAGTTCGTGCCGCGAAACGTGCGACCAAATAAAGCCGCCAAAAAGGGCATCGAACGGGCGGTCATGCACTTGTAAATCGTACATGTCGCCGGTTTCAAAAACCATATTCTGCCGGGGGTACTCTTTTTGCCGGGCGATGTGGAGCATCGGTTCGTTGATGTCGGTGGCCAGCACAGCATGGGCTGTTTCGGCGATTGCCTGCGTCCAGATGCCCGTCCCGCAAGCGATTTCGAGCACTTTTTTGTTTTTGAAAATGGCTTGGGCTTGCCCGTAGAGTTTGGCGAGGTCGGGTTGTTCTGCTGGTATTTGATAGACCTTTTCGTATTCAGAAGCCCGGTGGGCGTAGTAGTTGGGTTGGTCGAGGGTTAGCATGGCTTGTGTTTTTTTGATTCTATGAGGCTCATATTTTGTCTCGGTCGCGCCTTCCGTTTAGATGGAAAATGGAGGTTTCGGTGGGGGGGGGCGGGGTTTGGCGGCGAGCAATTTTGGGAATATGAGCAGTTTTTTACCAAATTCTCTGAACGCCGTAGGCATCAAAAGCCCCGTCGCGCCCGATGATTTCAAAGGAATAGGCCAGAGATTGGGCAATCAGCATCCGGTCGAACGGGTCGCGGTGGTGGTTGGGAAGGCGAATCAGCAAGTTGAGTTCCACTTCTGAAATTGGGAGCAACTCAAAACCGTCTTTACGGAGGTCTGGAATCAACTGCTCGAAAGGCTTGGGCAGGTCGAGCCTTCCAAGTCCGTGCTTGATGCCGATTTCCCAAATGGAGGCGATGCTGACGTGGATGATGTTGGCAGGGTCACCAATTATCGTTTCGGCATTTTCCGAGAGGTCTGGGTCTTCGTCCAAATGCCAAAGAAGGGTGTGGGTGTCCAGCAGGTAGTGTTTCATTACATGTATTCTTTGAAGTCCTCGAGGGGGGCATCGAAATCGTCGCTCATGCGGATGCCTTTCCATGAGCCGTAACCTCGTCCGGGGGGGATATGGGTGGCGGCTGCCGCTCGGCCATTTGAACCGTTCGCGGAAGTCAGTTGCTTGGCCATTTGCTCGAAGTTGTACTTGCTGAGCATGGGCAAGTTTTTCTGGGAAAGGCGAAGGCCGTATTCCGGTTCGGATTTTTTTCCTTCCCCGTAATTCATGTCGGCGAGCAATTCGTCCGGCTGATTCCACGCTTCCGAGGGGATGAGGTGCAAGCTCGGCGGCTTGTCGTTTTCAAACAAAGCCAAGCACAACACCAATCCCTTGTGCGGGGAAAACTTGCTTTTGGGCATGAAAACGTAGTTCGTTTTGCCCAAGCGCACGGATTTGACTTGCGCCTCGATGAAGGTCGAATCCTTGCGAAGCACCATGTCAATCCCTTTGTCGTCCAGTTCCGGGGAATAAACGTCCCAGCCCAACAAGGTGAATTCCATTTTGGCGAAGTACTCGGCGTACTTGCCAATTTGGAGCTGGGTCATCTTGTCCCAGTTGTACTTTTCCATGATTGATGCGGGTGAAAATTGATGTTGACTACAAAAATAGGCGTTTACATATTCCTCCGATACTGCCCGCCCACCTCGAACAAGGCCCCAGTAATCTGCCCCAGCGAGCAGACTTTCACGGCCTCCATGAGCTCGGCGAAAAGGTTGCCATTTTGCACGGCGACCTGTTGCAGGCGACGCAAGGCTGCTCCCGCTTTTTCGCCGCTGGCGGTGTGCAGGTTTCGCAGCGTGGCGATTTGGCCTTGTTTTTCCTCCTCCGTGGCGCGGATGACCTCTTTCGGCAGGATCGTCGGCGAGCCTTCTTTGCTCAGGAAGGTGTTCACGCCGATGAGCGGCAGTTCGCCCGTGTGTTTCAGCGTTTCGTAGTAAAGGCTTTCCTCTTGGATTTTGCCGCGCTGATACATCGTTTCCATCGCGCCCAAAACGCCGCCGCGCTCCGTGATGCGGTCGAATTCGGAGAGCACGGCTTCCTCCACCAAGTCGGTCAATTCCTCGATGATGAACGCGCCTTGCAGCGGGTTTTCGTTTTTGGCGAGGCCGAGTTCCTTGTTGATAATCAATTGAATAGCCATGGCCCGGCGCACGGAGTCCTCGGTCGGCGTGGTGATGGCTTCGTCGTAAGCGTTCGTGTGGAGCGAGTTGCAGTTGTCGTAAATGGCGTAGAGGGCTTGCAGCGTCGTGCGGATGTCGTTGAAGGCGATTTCTTGCGCGTGGAGGCTGCGCCCGCTGGTTTGGATGTGGTATTTGAGCATCTGGCTGCGCTCGTTCGCGCCGTAGAACCGCTTCATGGCTTTCGCCCAAATGCGCCGCGCCACGCGCCCGATGACCGCGTATTCGGGGTCAACGCCGTTCGAGAAAAAGAACGACAGGTTGGGCGCGAAGTCGTCCACGTTCATGCCCCGCGAGCGGTAATATTCCACGAACGTGAAACCGTTCGAGAGCGTGAAGGCCAGTTGCGAAATCGGGTTCGCGCCCGCTTCCGCGATGTGGTAGCCCGAAATGCTGACCGAGTAAAAATTGCGGACTTTGTTTTCGATGAAAAACTGCTGCACGTCGCCCATGACCCGCAGCGAAAACTCCGTGCTGAAAATGCAGGTGTTCTGCGCTTGGTCTTCTTTCAAAATATCAGCCTGCACCGTGCCGCGCACCGATTGCAAAGCCTTGGCTTTCAGTTCGTTGTACACGTCGGCGGGCAAAACCTCGTCGCCGGTCAAGCCCAAAAGCAGCAGGCCGAGGCCGTCATTTCCTTCGGGGAGATTGCCCCCCCCGCCCCCTGAAGGGGGAGCCGCGTCCAAACCTGCTCCCCCTTCAGGGGGCGGGGGGGCTGCGCCCAAATAGCGCGGTCGCGCCAGCCCGCGAGCGTCGTATTTCTCTGCCAATTTTGCCTCGACCAAATGTTCCAGCCCGTTGGCGCGGATGTATTTTTCGCATTGCTGGTCAATGGCCGCGTTCATGAAAAACGCCGCGATGGTGGCCGCCGGGCCGTTGATGGTCATCGAAACCGAAGTTTTCGGGTCGCAGAGGTCGAAGCCGGAATACAGTTTTTTCGCGTCGTCGAGACAGCAGACCGACACGCCGGAGTTGCCGATTTTGCCATAAATATCGGGGCGCAAATCGGGGTCTTCGCCGTACAAAGTCACCGAGTCGAAGGCCGTCGAAAGCCGCGCGGCGGGCAGCCCTTTTGAGACGTAGTGGAAGCGTTTGTTGGTGCGCTCCGGGCCGCCCTCGCCTGCGAACATCCGCGTCGGGTCTTCGCCCTGCCGTTTGAAGGGGAACACGCCCGCCGTGTACGGGAACTCGCCGGGCACGTTTTCTTGCAGCGACCAGCGCAGGATTTCGCCCCAATCCTTGAATTTCGGCAGCGCGACTTTCGGGATTCGCAGGCGGCTGAGGCTCTCGGTGTAATTTTTCACGCGGATATCCTTGCCGCGCACCTGATAGACAAATTCCTCGGCGGTGTAATTGGCGCGTTTGGCCTCGAAGTCTTCGATGATTTTCCGGCAGCGGTTGTCGAGGTGCAGTTCGACCTCGGCGTAGGATTTTTTCAAACCCGCCAATACCGCCTCTTTATTTTCAATCGCCTGTTTTTCAACGACTTGCATGGCTTCGTGCAGCCCGAAAAGTTTGCGGGCGACGGCCACTTGCTCCTCTACCCAACGGTCGTAGGCGCGGTTGTTTTCCGAAATTTCGGAGAGGTAGCGCGTGCGGTTCGGCGGGATGATGTACACTTTTTCGGACTCGCCGCCCGTCACGGCAAACGTGGACTGGAAGCCCGCGCTGCATTTTTCGTTGAGCAAGTCAATGATGCGGCGGTAAAGTTGGTTCACGCCGGGGTCGTTGAACTGCGAGGCGATGCAACCGAAAACGGGCATCTCGTCGGTCGGTTTGTCCCAAGCGTTGCGGTTGCGCTGCACCTGTTTTCGCACGTCGCGGAGGGCATCGAGCGCGCCGCGCTTGTCGAATTTGTTGATGGCAATCACGTCCGCGAAATCGAGCATATCAATCTTTTCCAGCTGCGTGGCCGCGCCAAATTCGGGGGTCATCACATAGAGCGACACGTCCGAGTGGTCAATGATTTCCGTGTCGCTCTGGCCGATGCCGCTCGTTTCGAGGATGATGAGGTCGTAACGGGCGGCTTTCAGGATGTCCACCGCCGCGTGGACGTATTTGGACAAAGCCAAATTGGACTGCCGCGTGGCGAGCGAGCGCATATAGACGCGCGGCGAATTGATGGCGTTCATGCGGATTCGGTCGCCCAAAAGCGCGCCGCCGGTCTTGCGTTTCGAGGGGTCAACCGAGACGATGGCGATGGTTTTTTCGGGAAAATCGAGCAAAAAGCGGCGCACGAGTTCGTCCACCATGCTCGATTTGCCTGCGCCGCCCGTGCCGGTGATGCCGAGGATAGGTGATTTGTTGATTTGTTGATTTGTTGATTTGGCGAGTTGCGGGGCGATTTCGCGCTCGTACAATTCGGGGTTGTTTTCGGCGACGGAGATGAGGCGCGCCACATCTTTCGCGGCGGGCGTTTCAGATTTGTCAACTTTTGAAAAGTTGACGAACCGCGCCACCTCACCGTTGACGGAAAAGCCGACGGGAAAATCGCACTGTTGCAGCACGTCGTTTATCATGCCTTGCAAGCCCATGGCGCGCCCGTCGTCGGGGTGGTAAATGCGGGCGATGCCGTACTCGTGGAGTTCGCGGATTTCTTCGGGCAGGATGGTGCCGCCGCCGCCGCCGAAAATCTTGATGTGCCCGGCCCCGCGCTCGTCGAGCAAGTCTTTCATGTATTTGAAAAACTCGTTATGGCCGCCCTGATAGCTCGTGATGGCGATGCCCTGCACGTCTTCTTGGATGGCGGTGTCCACGATTTCCTGCACGGAGCGGTTGTGGCCGAGGTGGATGATTTCCGCGCCGCTCGATTGCATGATGCGACGCATGATGTTGATGGCCGCGTCGTGGCCGTCGAAGAGCGAGGCTGCGGTGACGAGGCGGACTTTGTGCTTGGGCTGGTATGGTGCGGGCTGTTGCATGACCGAATTTTGGACAGGAAAGAATTTTTGCAAAAAACTAACGGCGTTTCGGGGCGGCGGCTCGAAAAAACAGGGTGTTTCGCCGAACATGATTTTGCAGAAGCACGACAAAGGTACGCGCTCACCGACGTTTGCCCGAAACAAAAAGGGCTGCCGCTTTCGTCAGCGACAGCCCTTTTTGGCTCATTGCCCGTTGGTGGCGGGCTGTGGTGGTTTTGGCGGTTCGGGGCAGCCTTGCCGCATGACGTGGCCGCGCTCGGTCGGGCACTTGTCGAGGCTGTCGGGGATGCCGTCGCCGTCCGTGTCCGGCGATTTGGGTTTTTCGGGCGGCGGGCAGCCTTTGTATTTTTTCATGCCCTTGTCATGCGGGCATTTGTCTTTCGCGTCGGGCACGCCGTCCTTGTCGGAATCGCGGGCTTTGTTGTGCAGCAGATACGAGGCCGTGAGGCCGCCGAAGAAGAACCAGTCCTTGTTTTCCATGTTGCCCGTGCGGCTCACGCCGTCGAGGTAATCGGAAAAAACGGGCTTGGCCGTCAATTCAAACCCGAAGGTCAGGTGCCGCGTGGCGAACAGTTTGGTGCCGATGCCGAAGTACAGCATGGTGGACGGGCTGACCTGTTTGATGGATTTGTCGGATTTGATGCTGCGGCGAAATTCATCCGTGAAATTTTGGTTGTCCTCGTGGTAGTTGGTGATGGGCTTGTGGAAGACCATCCCGTGACCCGCGACGACATACGGCGAAAAACCCGCGCTGAATTTTTTCTGCGACCAGAGTTTCTTGCCCCAAGGTTCCCATGAGAGCAGGAACGAGACTTCGGTAAGCGAGTTTTTGAAATCGAACCCGCGTTTGCGCTCCTCGGCCACGAGCGGGAAATTGGCATCCTTACCGCTGATTTGGCTTTGCATCACGTTGATGCGGAACGCTGCCACCGGGTGGATGTAGAAGGACGCGAACCCGCCGTAAGTGCCTTTCGTCTCCGTGGAAACGATGTTTTGCGGGCTGAGGTCGCCGTAGTAATTGGAAATCCCGCCTGCAAGGCCGAGTTCCCATTTGGTTTGAGCAGGCAATAAGTTGGTGGAAAGGGACAGAAGGACGAACGGAAGTAAAGTTTTCATAATGTTCAGCGGGGGGGCTGTGTCAGATTGGATGTGTGGATTATCCAGTAGCGTTCGTCTTTTGCCGGAGGGCTTGTTTCAGAAAAATATGCGGCAAAGGTAGTGGCTTGCATATAAAAATGCCGACCAAGTTTTTGGCAAGGTGACAGGCTCTGAGCGTCGGGAGCCACGAAAACGGCTCATTTAAGCCCTATTTCAGTCTTAACCTCCGCCACGCGCTTGGCCCAAAAATCGGGGAACGACCCACGCGGCGCACGGCACACCCAAACCGTCGCATCGCGTTCGCGGGCCAACGGGTTGCCGACACTGCCCACTTTGCGGATGTCGGCAAAAAGTGCGGCCACATCGTCGCCCAATTCATCGTTGACGTACACCAAAGTTTGCACTTGTGGGGCGAGCCTGTCGGGTGCCCAGAGCCTGTAACTGTCCGAAAAACTGACGACCTGCGCTGCGCGAGCCTGCCTCGAAAACCGCTGCGCTGCGCCCGCTTGTCCGTAGTTTTCGCAGTAAACCAGGCAGTTTTGCAGAATCTCTCCTGCCAAAGCAGCATCCACCAATGCCCCGAGCTCAGGCCAGCCGAGCATGTCAGCGTAATCTTGCGGCAGTTTTTCGAGTTGGCCGGTTTCCCAGCGCACCGTCGAGGCCACACCTTTTTCATAGGCCAGCCATTGGAAGTAACGTTCCAGTTTTTCAATCGGAAAGACCGGGATGGCCGCTGGCACCAACGGCAACGACAGGCCGACTAAGCCCACCGCGAGCGCGGTTTTTTGCCAAATACGTCGGCAAACGCCCTCCCAGAACACCCCGCCAGCCGCGATTGCCACCGGGTAAATGCCCAGCGTGTAGTACGCTTTGCCGTGCAAAACGGCCAATACAAACAGCACCGACACGAAAAACCAGCCCATCACCCGCCAGTCCCGGCTCCAAAAAAGCCAGATTACGCCCGGCAACCACAACAAGAAGCCAAGTCCGTACAACAAAAACTGGTCGCCCAGAAAACTGCTGATTTCCACATTTGCCAACTGATTTTCAGAGAGTTCGCGCATGTGGGTCACGACTGGGAACCCATGCCGCCATTGCCAGACGAGGTTCGGCAGGGCGACCAAGACGGCCATGACCGCCGCCTGCCACATTTCGCGGCGCATAAAAACGCGGCGATGCACCGTCAAAAGCAGTCCGACGGCCAAGCCCAAAACCAAAAAAACGACCGTGTATTTATTCATCAGCCCCGCCCCGACAGTCAGGCCAAGTGCCCAAAGCCAATGCGGTTTTTGAGTGCGCAAATAATTGATTGTCAACCAAGTGGCCGTTGCCCAGCAAAGCACATCGAACGGCACGGGCTGGAAAAGCGAGGCCAATGCCAAGCCCGCAGGCGACACAAATACAACCGCTGCTGACAGGAGCGCAGCGAACCGCCCGCCCCCTAATCCCAAAGCCATTTGCCCGGTCATCCAGACAAGCAAGCCACCGACAATGGACGGAAAAAAACGCGCCGCGAACAGCGAATCGCCCAATGTGTGCTGCACCAGCCAACTCACCGCGCCGATGAGCGGAGGGTTCGACCAAAAGCCCCAATCAAGATGCCGACCGAGTGCGAGGTACAGCAACTCATCGCGGTGGAAGCCCGGGGCAAGGGTTGCGGCAAATACAAGATGACCGACGGTTTTGAGTACGGCCAAACCAAATATCAAGTGAGAATCGGTGCGCTGCGTCAGCATGTGGTTGTGTTAAAAGTTAGTCAAGTGGCAAAATGCGCCTCCAATACGCTGTCAAATCTGCATTTGCTGCAATTATGTTTTACAGAAAAAACGAATCACCAAATTGGGCGCGTTGCGGGGTTTTGCTGTATCCTTGCAGTCTATGAGACGCAAACACCTTTTTATTCCTTTCTATCTGTGCTTGTTGCTTGCCCCCGCTTGCCAAAAAAATGCCCGGCAAGACATACCCTTCCCTGTTTTTGGAAGCTGGCGGGACGGACTTGGTGCCGCAGCGAATGGGAAGCCTATTTTGATGATTTTTGACTGGCACGGCTCATCGGTGGATGCTTTTTCTATCTTGCTCGAACCGAACGTGCTGCCCCTCGTCCAGCAATACAATGTGGTTTGGGTCGCTGTGGACGACGGAACGCCTTTGCCTCCCGACACGACCATCCTCGACCGCAATGGCCGCCGCCTCAAAACCCTCGGCGGTTTTTATGCCGACCTGCAACGCCGCTCCCTGCCCGAACATTATCGCCCGATGTACGCACTCTTTTCACCCGATGGCAAGCCTATCTTGTTGAACAACAAGCCGTTGTATTGCGGCTACGCCTCACCCAAAGATGAGGAAGGGGTGCGCGGTTTTGTGTGGATGTTGGAGGCGGGGCTGAGAAAATGAAAAGATGGGCTTCGCGGATTACCGCTCATTGGCTTCCTGTCGATTAAATTTGAATCCGTGCGTGTCCAATTGAACGGCAGTGAATTTTTTCGCGGCCCTGCGGACAGGTCTCACTTTGCTTTTGCTCCCGGCATTTGTGCTGAGCACCCGGAGCAGGCTCAATTGCTCCAAGTCTCGGAGCAAGGCAAGCGTCTTTTCGTTCAGCAGTTCGACTGTTATGGTCATGGTTGGTTGATTTTGAATCCAAAATTAGTGTCTTTCTCACGCCCGCTTCCCCAGCGAAATCAAATTGGCGAACAGCCGCATCGCGCCCGGCACGCCCGTCGGCAGTTCCCGGAAAAACGACAAGCCCGTGTACACAAACCAGCCTTTGCCGTGCTGCGCCACGAGCAAGGAGCCGTCGGCGGGCTTTTCGCCGGGGTCGTTGCAGGAGAGCGGGGCGGCGAAATTGGCGGTGTCCCATTCGCTTGGGAAATAGAGGCCGCGCTCCTGCACCCAGCCCTCGAAGTCTTTGGCTGTCAACTTGTTGGGTGTGTTCAGCACGGCGTGTTCGGGCAGGAGGAAGCGCATTTCGGCGGCCTCGTCGGTGACGCGGGTGCGCGAAATTTTGAGCGGGAACGGCGCGATTTGGTCGAGCACCAGTTCAAAGTTCGTGTTGTACTGCACGACCAATGTGCCGCCGTTTTGGACGTAATCGAGCAGTTTTTGGTGCTCGAATTTCAGCGCGTCCTTCGTGTTGTAGGCCCGGATACCGACCACGATGGCATCGTATTTCGAGAGGTCGCCCATGTTTCCGAGTTCCAGCAGCGTGACTTTGCAGCCGATTTGCCGCAGCGCGGCGGGCACCTCGTCGCCCGCGCCCATGATGTAGCCGATGTTTTTGGCCGTCGTCCGCACGTCGAGGCGGGCGGCTTGGACTTGTGCGGGCAGCAGCACGCTCTGCTGCGGGATGTGGTCATATATAATAGGTGTCATGCGGAGGCGGTGTGCCTTGCCGCCGACCTCGACTTCCGCGCCGAGCGTGGCGTTTTCGGAAGCAGCCGGGGCGGTCACTTGGAACGTGAAGGCCATCTCCTCGCCCTTGCGTTTCAGCGCGACGGCGGCCTCGGCGGGCGCAACCGACCAGCCTTTCGGCACGGTGAGGCGCACTTTGCCTGCGAGGTTTTCTTTGTTGGCTTTCACTCGGAGGGTCACGTCTTTCGTGCGCTCGTTGAACAGGTAGGCCTGCTCCCCGAAATCCACGAACACCGGCGGCAACACCTCGAACGGCTGGTAAACCTCGCCGATGGCCGATTCCTCCTTTTTGAAAATCACGTCCGTTTCGTACTCAATCGGTTCGTCGCCGACAGTCAGTTGCCAGCGCACGCGCACGGCGCGGGGCGTTTCGGGGATGCCGCGCATGGTTTGTTCGGGCACGGTGTACATCCCCAGCGAATAGGGTTCGAGGAGCCAATACGGTGCGGTAAACGGCACGTTTTCAGGCACTTGCACCGTTTTGTCGAACTGGAAATTTTTGTTGAACTCCAAGTTTTTGGCAAAAATGGTGTCGAACAGCGCGGGCAGAATATTCGCCCCGACGAGCGTCACGGGCACTTTTTGGGAGCGGTTGATGGCCTCCAATTTCACCTTCACCGATGCGCCCGGCGTGACCGCCGCCTCTGCCGCCGATGCCTCCAAGTACAGGCCGAGGCAGTGCCGGATGACCTCTTTGATTTCGGCCAATTTCGTGCGTTTCCAGTAGCCGTCGGGCAGGCGTTTCATCATGTAAAGCGCGGTCAGCAGGTCGGGCACGGAGGCCGCCGGGTCGTCGTATTTGAATTTTTGCTCCACGCCGGCGAGCAATTTGCCGATTGGCTCGCCGCCCGGCACCCGCGACCAAGTGGTGTTGATGCCCTCGAAAAGGTCGCGCCCGGCGGGCTTGTCGCCTTTGATGAAATCAAAATAGTCCACGCTTTCGCCGCGTGTGCCCATCGAGCCGAAGCCTTGGCAGCGGTGCATCGAACGGGCCTCTGCCGCCAATTCGTTGTTGCTTTTGCCTTTCAACGGCAGGAAAACACCCAAATCCAGCGGGTACAGGTGGCTTTTGTCCATCGCGTCGAACTTGTCGCGCCCGCCGAAAAACCACCATGAGGTGTTGAAAAACATCCGGCGCGGCTGCCAGACATCGGTGTTTTTCAGTTGCTCCGGGTACGCATCGCGGCTGCCCGCGAGGTCGAACGCCTCCACCGAAAGCATGGCCGAAGCCGTGTGGTGGCCGTGCGTGTCGTACTTTTTGTCGTGGTAAAAACGGTTCACCACCACATCGGGCTGGCATTGGCGGAACTGCCACACCACGTCGGCCAGCACCTCGTCCTTGTTCCAAATCCGCATGGTTTCCTCCGGGTTCTTGGAGAAACCGAAGTCGTTGGCGCGGCTGAACTGCTGCCGACCGCCGTCCACCGAGCGGGCCATGAGCAGCTCTTCCGTCCGCAAAACGCCCAAAAGTTCGCGCAATTCGGGGCCGATGAGGTTCTGGCCGCCGTCGCCCCGCGTGAGCGAGAGGTAGGTGACGTTGAACAGCCGCTCGTTGGCCATGTACGAGATGAACCGCTGGTTTTCGTCGTCGGGGTGCGCCGCGACGTACAGCACCGAGCCGAGGACGTTCAGTTTTTTCAGGGCTTGGTGGATGTCAGCGGAGGTGGGTTTGGCGGGTTTTTGCGCTGCCAACAGCAGGGGCAGGAGGGCGAGGAGAGAGAGCGTGAAGCGAAATTTCATTTAAATCAAAGTTTGGGCAAGTAAGTGTGCGGGATTTTTAGTGATGCAAACCGGTAATTTAGAGTGTGTTTTAAAATTTGACGGATGTTTTTTGGCAAACTGGCAATGGAGCAATTGCTTAATTATCTCCG
>JBKBIC010000077.1:0-20311 GCA_046299435.1 Saprospiraceae bacterium | reverse complement strand
AGCCACCCGGGGTCAGTGCCACCGAGCTCGGGTTCCACGGAGCCGGTGTGCCGTTGGGCGACACAGTCGGGCCTTGCAGGTTCGCAGAAGCGTTCGGCAGCGAGTTCGGGTTCGGGTTGTCAACGTAGATGCAGGGCTGGTTCGGGTCGTAGGTGCACCAGTTCTGGATGGTCCACAAACGCTCGATTTTGTAGCAAGCATCCGGCACGACCGTGAAGACTTGGTCAACATAGCTGATCGCGATCAATTCGCAGTCTTTCTTGTTGATGACCGGCTCGCCAAATGCAGTCGTACCGTCGCACTCGAACACCACGCGGTCGTTCGGGAAGCGGATGTGGTAGTCCTGATTGTAGTTCACAAACACGCGCTGCGTGCAAAGGCTTGTCAAGCCGCCACAGTCCACAGCACGGAACGTGCGTGTGATGGTGCCGCGGTTGCAGAGGGTGTCGAACAACGAGTAGTTGCGCGTCTCGATGATGGTGTCAATGCAGCAGTTGTCAACCGCAGTTGCGGAACCATAAGCCCAGAGAGATGGGTCGAATGCTTCGCAGGAAACAGTGACGTTTGCAGGCGAGGTGCAGACGGGCTTAAGTTTGTCGTCCACATACACTTTCACCATGCAATCGTTGGAGTTGTCTTCCTGATATGTCAGGCCGACTTCACCGGGTTGAACCGTCACGTCATAAACACGCAGGATGACTTGGATGGTATCACCAATGTCGTCGCAGCAGAATTTAACTTGGTCGTGGAAACGGTTGACAACCTGACAATTGTTCGCATTCATGCGGCGTGCCTTGAAATACACGTCGCTGCAATTGTCATAAGAGCCTTGGTTGAAAGAAGAGGCATTGACAAGAGCCATGCCGCTTGCACCAAGCGAAACTTGGAGGTACTCCGTGCAGATTGCTTCTGGCGGAATTTGGTCTTGAACGCGGGCGCGGATGGTACATGTCGTCGAGTTACCGCAATCATCAGTGATGATATAGGTAATCGTGGTGTTGCCGAGCGGCAAGTTGTTAGCCACACCTAGGACAGCGAGCGTATCGCGATCCCAGTAGTTGTTGCCGGGGAAGTTGGCAAAGTTACCGTTGGTGAAATAAGTCACACCGTCAATCTTCCATTCGGCACGGACGGACTTCAAGCGCGAGCAGTTGTCGGTGACTGTGATATCCGGCAGATTCCAGTCGGATTCGCAATCAAAGACATTGACATTCACATCGAAGGTCTGGCCACAGAAGCCGGGCGTGAGGATTTCAGGCCCTTCGTCGTCCACAACCTTGATGAGTTGGATGTAATAGATTGGGTTTTGGTAAGGCGGGAACGGCTGCGTGGGCAGGCACCAGTCGTACACAACCCATGTGCGAAGGATTTTGTAAGTACCGTCGCAGACCGGAATAACTTGGTCTGTATACGTCACGTTCATCTCGCATTGGGTGGTAGCCGGGTAGAGCGGGAAAATGCAGCCGCCAAAATCAATGTACGGTGCACCCGTAGTGGCGGGCGTGGTAGCCGGATTTTCGCCGCAAGCAACCGTCACATCAATCGGGAAAAGCACATCAAAGACGTGCTTACGCTCCAGATAAATGAACTGGGTGCATTGGCCGATGTTGCCGCTTGCATCCACAGCAGACCATACGCGACGGATGTAAGCACTCACGTCGGGCAAGCCACCCGCGCCAGTGTTGCACGGAAGGTCGAACCAAGTATCTGCATAGGAAAGAGTCACTGCCGTGCAGTTTTCCATCAACGCAGCTTGCGAACCAGTCACGAGGAAGATGTTGTTGCCTTGGTAGGTCACTTCACCACTAGGGAAAGCAAGTTGGTTCGGGAATGCATCCGGCAAACCGAGGCCTTCACAAGCTTGTGTGGCAGGGTTGTCGGGCGTACGGAAAAAGCGCGGGTCGAAGTTGTTGACTGCGCATGCGATTGTGATGTCGGCACAATCAAGTTGCGGAGCCAGCTTGTCTTCGACATGGATGTAACCCCAGCAGCTATTGCCAGAGTTCAGGTCGCGCAGACGCACTTGGAGCGTCTTGTTGATGTCGTCAACCGTGACGTGGGCATTGCCGACGGTGGGCAGCCACAAGTTGCCGCGCTTGATTTGGACTTGGAAATTGCCGTTCGGACAAGTGAGGTTGAGGTCGCCCTCAGCGATCACATCCGCAAGCAACTCCACATCGCAGTCTTCATCCAAAGAGATTTGGACGAGGTTGTTGCAGCTTAGTGTACAGTTTTGTGCGTTGGCAGTACTCACGCCGAGCACCATAGCCAACATCACAATCCAGCTCCACAAACCTGCAACTGAAGTAAAGTTCGCTTTCTTCATGAGATTAAGAAAATGGTTGTTTAATTAAACAAATTATGAGAAAGAATAGCCATTTCACAACCTTGCCCCTACGGGAAGAAGGGACGGATTTTGCTGATTTGAGCGTACGCTTCGCCAAGAGAACTTATTGACAACAGAATTTCCGATGAATACAACAAGACCACTTTTGTGGGAGAGATACGCCCGAAGGAAAACACAAGGAGGAGCAGCAAGGCTCAGGAGTGGTCAATGGACGCAGTTCACGGGACGAAGCAACATTCCAAATCACATCAAAAAAGGATTAAACAGAGAGGCTCAAAGGTAGAAATATTTTCTTTTCACGGGCAAGCTTTTTGGCCTCGAATCTCCTAAACACCTGTCGTATCCCCGCTCTTCTTTCCTCGCAAAAGCAATACTTTGCCACAAGAAAGAGGCAAAAACAAAGCAAAACGGCTGTTTTACGGAACAGAAGCCAAGTCTTGGCCAACTACGTTAAATTTATCGGCACCAGTCAGTGGCAAAGCAAGAGGCACTCAAACCAAGTTGTTCTCGTAGGCGATTTTTATCAGGTTGGCTGTCGTATTCACGCCCAATTTCCGCATGATGTTTTTGCGGTGCACACTGACGGTCTGGTCGCTGATGTACAGTTTTTCGGAGATGTCCTTGTTGTTCAAGGCTTGGCCGATGAAGCGCAACACCTCCATTTCGCGTTTCGTGAGGCTGTGGCGTTTGGCAAACTTATCCTCGTACACGCTCAGCCCCACCCCGCCGCCGCGCAAGTTCCTATCCGTCACTTCCACGCCGCGCCCTAAGAAAGTGTTGCCGCTCATGATTTCGTCTATGCCCTTGAAAAGTTCTTCGCGCCCCCCGGTTTTCAACATGTAGCCGTCCGTCCCCGATTTGAAGGCCGCCTTCACCAGTTTGGGTTCCTCGTAAACCGTCAGCACGAACACCCGCACGCCGGGATGCTCTTTCCGAACGAGCGGCAGCACTTGCAGCCCGTCGGTTTCGGGCAGGTTCAAGTCGAGGAGGAGCACGTCAACGGAAGTTTCTCTCAGGATTTGCGCTACTTGCGGGCCGGTGCGAGCCACACCTATTATATTATAGGAGTAGTTGCTGTGCAGCGGGTTGGAAAGCACCGTCCGCAGCCCTTCGATGAAAATGGGATGGTCGTCGGCAATGGCAATGTTCAGGGATTTTTTCATGTCGTTACTCAAAAGCACTTGATTACAAATTGTACTGTGTCCGGGATACCCCGTGTCAATTACCATACCATAGCACTTTTTGATAATAAATGTCGAAAAACGCGCCCCAAGCCGCTTTTGCGCGGCGACTTTGCGCTCCTAAACATTTTGCCCTCAATCTGCGTTTAGCTGCGGCTGTATCCTTCCGGCTCAATGTCGAGACCATAAAAAAGAGGCCCTAAGCCTCGTAAACGCCTTTTCACACCGCACATTTGCACGCCGGAAAACAGAGATTGGGGACATGGCTATCTATTCCATCAAGGATTTGGAGAAACTCACTGGGATAAAAGCGCACACCATCCGTATTTGGGAGCAGCGTTACCGCCTCATCACGCCTGCCCGCACGGATACCAACATCCGCTATTACACAGACGAAAACCTGCGACACCTCTTCAACATTGCGCTCCTCAACCGGCAAGGCGTGAAAATCAGCCGCATCGCCCGGATGCGACCGGAAGAGTTCGAGCACCGCGTCTCCGAAATCGCCCAAAAACAGAACGAATCCGGCAATCACGTGGAAGCACTCTCGCTCGCCATGATTGACCTTGACGAGCGGGCTTTCGAGCACATTTTCGATACGCACATCACCGAGCGCGGCATGGAACACACCATGACCGAACTCATCTACCCGTTTCTCGACAAAATCAACCTGCTTTGGCTCACCGGGAGCGTCCGGCCTGTGCATGAGAAATTCGTCGGCAACATCATCCGCCGCAAATTGTCCTGCGCCATTGACCGCCTTTCGCAGGACACCCCGAAGGATACCAGCACGTTCCTGCTTTACCTGCCCGAAAACGAAAATCAGGAGCTCACCCTCTTGTTCGTCCATTACCTGCTGGTTTGCCGCCGACAGCGGGTGATTTACCTCGGCACCGGCACGAGCCTGCCCGATTTGCACGACGCGGTCGTCGCCACGCGCCCCGACTTCGTGTTCACGATGCTCAACGAGCCGCCCGTCCGCCAGCCGCTGCAAGCCTATCTCGACGGCCTCGCGCAAACCGCACCCAAAGCGCAGTTGCTCCTCACTGGGGCACAGCTATTCATGCAGGCCGCCAAACTCCCGCCCCACGCCCTGCTGCTCAATGGCTTGGAGGCCACCATCCATTTCTTGGACGAGATGCGCCTCAACCACCGAAACGGCGGCATTCAACGCTGATTTTCAGTAGGTTACGCTATTTTCGCTCGGCGAGCCAACCCCGCATGGCCATGTCTGTCGAATCTGGCTCTCTCACTTTGTCAATCCATTTTTTTGCCAAATCCCACCGCTGCTCGCGCATGGCAATCATGCCGCAAAGCGAGAAAATCGCATCGTCCAGCCCTTTCACCATGCGCCCGCCCTGCAAGGCGGTGATGTCCTTGAAGGCCAGCACTTCCGTGCTGCCCTCGCGCCCGTCCGACAGGAATTTATACTGGATGGCCACCCTGCTCGAATCCGCGCCGACCGAATACTGGCCCCAAATCACCAGTTCGGCGCGGCATTTGGCGCACAAGCGCGTCGCGTCGGCGGGGCTTGGGTTCTCTTTGTCAGCATCGTAATTCCGCAGGATGCCGACCGTCGCGGAGAGGTTGTTTTTCAGGGTCAATTCGCGGATGCGGTTTTGCAAAATCAGGGCGGGCTTGGCCTGCCCTGCGCCCACGTTTTGGAAAGGCAGCACCAAGATTTTCACTTTTTTATCAGTCTCAAAAGCCGGGCAGCCGGGCTTGTTCCGGGTAAAAAAGAATGCCGCCGCGACCACTATGCCCAGCACCGCGCCGCCCAGCACCAGCCAAACCCAGCGTTTTTGTTGCACAGACGGCGGTGCGGCAGGCGGCGACACTCGCCCGGCCTCCACATCGTCCATGACCGAAAGTATGCCGTCCACGACTTTGTTGTACGCCCGCTGCGCCTCATCGAACGACAGGAGGCCGCGCTGTTCCTGCTGACGCACGCTCGCAAAATTGGATTCGAGCACCCGCAGCGTGCGCTCCGCCCCCTCGAAACGCGGGTCGTTTTCCAGCCCGGCGAGGAGGGCTTGCAGGGCTTTCGCAATCTCGCGTTCGCGCAGGTGTTCGCGGGCAGCATTGATGAAAGGAGGCGTTTGCATGGTCATGTCTGTTTTGGTAAATGCCTGACAACCAGCGGCTCCGGCCAGTTTTTGCGGCATGGGAAGCAAAGATTTTACATTTTTCCCAAAAAGCGGGCGACAAAACTGAGGGCAGCGGGCAGTCGTTTTTTGACCAAACACAGAGGCCGGGCGAACTTTTTGTTCGCCCGGCCTCCTCATTTGTTTTTCTCGTCAGCCTTATCGTTTCAGCGTCACGTCCCCTTTGAAAAACTCCGTCCGCCCGTCCACGAACTCCAACTCGGCGTACCAGACGAAGACGGCTGGGTTCAGCGGTTGGTCGCGGAAAGTGCCGTTCCAGCCGGAGGCCGGGTCGTTCGGTTGGAAATTGTAGTATTCGTGCACCATTTCGCCCCAGCGGTTGAAAACGAGGAACGATTTGATGCCGATGACCGCCTTCGGGTCGGCAAAAATGTAGAACACATCGTTGTAGTTGTCACCGTCGGGCGAGAACACGTTCGGGACGTACACCGCCACGTCGCGGTCAACGCGGAGCAGGAGGCTGGCCCGGTCTTCGCAGCCGTTGACGCTCTGCACCTCCACGTTGTACCGCGTGGTGTAGAACGGCATGGCCAGCGTTTCCAAACAAGTATCGCACTCCAAGCCGACCGACGGTGTCCATAGCACGCTGGCGATTTGGGCGGGCGGCACGGTCGGCTCCACTTTCAGCAGGTAGCTTTCGCCGACGCGGATGAGGGCTTCGGTTTCCAAACTGATTTCAAAAATTTCGGGGGCCAGCACTTCCGCCGAAGTCGTCGCGGAGCAGCCTTCGGAGTCAATCACCAAAATCGAGTACACGCCGGGCGTGAGGTCTTGGAAAAAACCGCTTTGCACGAAGGTCGCGCCCGTGTCGAGCGAATATTGGAACGGCGGTTTGCCGCCAATCACGCTGTCAATTCGGATACTGCCTCGGTCGCCGACGCAAGGCGGCTGCCGCAAGGTCAGGGCCGGGATAGGCACTTCGGGGGCGATGAAGACCTCGTCCGTGTCGGTGCAGCCGTTACCGGGCTGCGTGACGAGCAGGACGTAGGTGCCGGGTTCGCCGATTTCGGGCGTGGGCGTGTTGCCGCCCGCCACAATGAGGCCGTCGGCAGTCGTCCATTGGAACAAGATTGCGCTCGTCCCGGTGGAGCCGCTACCATCGAGGAAGCCCTGCCCACCGAAGCACGGCAGCGTGAACGATGGCCCGGCTTCGGCTTCCGGTCGGGTCTGGTTGGCAGTGACCGTGACTGTCTCGGCATTTTTGCAATTATTGACCGGGTCGAGACCGAACAAGTAATAAGTGTTTGGCGCAGAGACCGTTAGCGTCGGGCCGTTGCCGACGATGGTCGTATCTGTTCCGATGATAGTGGCCCAACGCAGCATGATGCCGGGGAACGGCGAGCCGCCCGTGAGTGTCACCGACGGGTTCGTGCAGGTGAGCTGGCCGGGCGGGTTGATGTTCAGCGGCGGGTATTCCAAGTCCTCGTCCACGAAAATCTGGGTCGTGTCCGCGCAGAACGTCAGCGTGTCGAGGATGATGAACGTGTAGGTGCCCGGCGCGTCAATCGGCACGACGGTTCCGTTGGCGAACACTTGGCCGTTCGAGAGCCAGATGGTGTTGGCATCGGTCGTGCCTTCGATGACCCCGGAGAGCAGGATTTCGCTGATTTTGCAGTCCAAGATGTCGCTCGGATTGGCGATGATGTTCGCCAGCGGCTCGTTGCGGATATCCTCGACGGTCACGGCGGTCGTGTCGCCGCAGCCGTTCGCCGCGATGACCAGGGTGTAAAGTCCGGCTTTGTTGGCTGTGATGGTGGCTTGTGCGGCGTTGCCGACGATTTGCCCGTTGGCGGTCGTCCATTCGAAAGTCGAGTTCGGCAAATCTGCCGTGCCGACGATTGTCACCTCCACTTGGGCGCAGGTGATGGCTTCGGGCTGTGCCGCGCTGACGCTCGGTTTTTCATTGAAAACAATGGGGGTGCCGAGCGAAATGGCCGTACACCAGAAACTCAAATCCACGTTGCCTGTGCCGTCGTTGTTGCCCGCGACCGCCGAGATGTAGTACGTTTTTCCGAACTGCATCGTGGCCGGGTTGAAGCAAAAAGTGGGCTGCGAACTGCGGGCGATTTCGTTCACGATTTGTCCGCCGGAGCCTTCGTGGAGGATGAACTGCTGCACGTCGTTGGCATCCAAAAACTGCCCTGCCGAGTTATAACTCGCTGTCAGACAGCCGGTTCCGCACAAGGAAAGGGCATTGCCCGACATAGTTCCAACCGCCGTGTTGCAGTTGAGCAAACCCACATTGAACGTGCAAATTTCCGGGCAACCGTTCGCGTCCACGACGGTCACGGCATAAGGCCCAAAGGCCAAATTGTCGAGCGGGAACACGCCGCCCGGCAGGCCGGCTTGCGTGCCGCCCGGCGACCAAGTGACCGTGAACGGTGCGGTACCGCCCGCGATGGTCACGCTGGCCTTGCCGTCGGTGAAACCGGGCTGGCTCACAGGTTCGACTTGGGCACATTGGATTTGCACCGCGCTGGCTGGCTGCGTGATGCTGAACGAGGCCGTGCTGCTGCAATTCGCCGCATCGGTCACGGTCACGGCGTAGTTGCCGGCTTGCAGGTTGATTGGGTTTTGCGGGTTGCCGGGCAAGTTGGGCGACCAGTTGAACACAAACGGCGCGGTGCCGCCCGTCAGCAGGATGCTAATCGTGCCGTTTGCGTCGCCAAAGCAGCGGATGTCGGTGGCGGTGCCGTCAATTTGCGGGGCGTTCGGGTTGTTGCCGACAGTGTATGTGGCCGAAGCCGCGCACAGGCTCGCGTCCGTCACGGTCACGGTGTAAGTGCCCGGCGCGAGGCCGTTGACATCCTCGGTGATGGCCCCTGTTGACCAAACGTAGGTATAAGTCGCTGTGGGAGAAATGGTTACGTTGATGCTGCCGTTGCTGCCCACGCAGAAAGTATTGGCCGAGGGCGAGCCGGAAATGTTGAAATTGTTGGCATTGTTCGCCACATTGAAGGAGGCCGTGCGCGTGCAACCGTTGGCAGCCGTCACCGTCACGGTGTAGGTGCCTGCCAAAATCCCGGAGATGTTTTGCGTCGTGCGGCCATTCGACCATGCGAAAACGTATGGCGTGGCCGCGCCCGTGACCGTGAGGTCAATGGCCCCGTTCGGTTGGCTGCAAAGCGAGGGCGTGATGTTTTCGACGATGTTCGGCAAAGCCGGGTCGTCGGGGATGACGTAAGTGGCCTCGGAGGTACAAGCACCGCCCGCGCTGACCGTCACCGTGTAGCTGCCGGGCAGTTGGTTGGAGATGCTTGGCGCGGTTTGCCCGCCCGACCAGATGTAGGTGTAAGTATCTGACGGACTGACACTTACGCTCACGCCGCCGTTGCCGCCGATGCAATTTGTGTTTTTGGTAATCGTGCTCGTCAGGCTTGGCGAGAAACTGTTTTCCGGCACGGTGAACGAGTTGACCGCCGCACAGCCGTTTGCGTCGGTGACGGTCACGGCGTAATTGCCGGAAAGGATATTGCTCAAATCCTCCGACGTGCCGTTGGTTGACCACCGGAAAATATATGGCTGCAAACCGCCGGACACATTCAGGTCAATGCCGCCGTTGGCGCGGCCACAAAGCGCGGCACTGATGCTGCCCGATACAAGCGGTGCGCCGGAGTTGTCGGGCACTGTGAAAGAGGCCGTGTTCGTGCAGGTGCCGCCCGCGCTGACGGTCACGTCGTAGCTGCCGCCGGCAGCGGGCGAGAGGTTCTGCGAGGTTTGCCCGCCCGACCAAACAAAAGTGTAAGTGCCTGAGGGCGTGACATTTAGGTTGATGCCACCGTTCGGCGAGACGCACGAAGTGTTGGGCGTGGTGCTGCCGCTAAGTGAAAACGAAATGCTGTTATCGGGCACGTTGGCCGAAGCGGTGGTGGTGCATCCGTTCGCACCCGTGACGGTTACGTTGTATGCTCCCGAAGCAATGTTGCTCAAATCCTTGCTCGTCTGGCCACTATCCCAATTATAGGAATACGGCGTGGCACCGCCAGTTGCCGTGAGGTTAATCGCTCCGTTTCCGAGGCCGCAAACTTCGGGCGTGACGGAGGCCGAGGCCGTTGGGAAGGTAGTCTGGTCTTCGACAACGAAACTCGCCACGCCTGTGCAGCTGCTGCCCGTGAGCGAAACCGTCACGGTGTAAGTGCCAGCCGCGAGCGTGGTGAGGTCTTCGGTCACAGCGGAATTCGACCAGCTGATGTCGTAAGTAGGGCCTGCGGGCGTGATGACCAAATCCACCGAACCGTTCGGCGTGCCGCAGCGGGTGAGCGGCGTGGCTTGCCCGGCGAGGCTGAACAGGTCGCTGTTGTTCGCCACGTTGAAGGTGCCTGTGGCGGTGCAACCATTTGAACCCGTGACAGTTACGGTATAATTGCCGGAGAGGATGTTCGACAAATCTTGGGTCGTGGCCGTGTTCGACCATTGGTAAGTGTACGGCGTGGTGGCCCCGGTCACGGTGAGGTCAATCGCGCCGTTGTCGTCGCCGCAAATGGCTGCCGTGACATTGGGCGAAATGACTGGGTCAGAAGTGTTGCTCGTCACTGCGAAAGTGGCCGCATTGGTACAACTGCCGCCCGCGCTGACGGTCACGGTGTAGCTGCCTTCGGCGAGACCACTGATATCCTCCGTCGTGCGCGTGTTCGACCATTGATAGGTGTACGTCCCACTTGCGGGCGTGACGGTGATGTTCAACGCGCCATTGCCCGATGTGCAGGAGGTGTTTTCGGTCACGACTCCGGTGATGTTCAGAGCGATGTCGTTGTTTGCCACGTTCGTGGTGGCGGTGGCGGTGCAGCCGTTCGCGCCCGTGACCGTCACGGTGTAGTTGCCCGGCGCGACATTATTGATGGTCTGCGTGGTGGCACTGGTTGACCAGCGATAGGTGTATGGCGACACGCCGCCGCTGGCCGTCGCGGTGGCCGAGCCGTTGGGCAAGGTGCAGGTCGCGGGCGTGCCGGAAGCCGAAAGATTGGGCGAAACTGCCGCATCGGTGATGACAAAACTGGTCGTGGCCGAGCAGGTTGTGCCGAGCGTAACCGTAACGGAATACGCGCCGGGCGGCAGGTTGGAGATGTTTTTGGTGGTCGCGCCATTTGACCACTTATAAGTGTAACTCTCTGGCGGAGAGACGTTTAGCGTGATGCTACCGTTCGGCGTGGTGCATGAGGTCACCGGGTTGGGGGTGCCGCTCAGGCTGATGGGCTGGTCGTTGTCGAACACCGTGACGTTCGCCGTTGCCGAACAGCCCGTGCTCGGCGAAGTCACCGTGACTTCGTAATCGCCGGGTTCGAGGTCGTACAAATCTTCGGTCGTGGCCCCGGTTGACCAGATGTAGGTGAACGGCGGGAAACTGTTCGGGATGTCGAGGTCAATCTCGCCGTTGGTTTGGCCGCAGGTGGCCGAGGTTTCGGAGGCCACGATGTCGGGGATTTCCGATTCGTCCTCGACGGTGAAAAAGCCAAAATCCGTGCAAGTCAAGCCGAAGGTCACGTTGACGACGTAGTCGCCCGGCGGGAGGTTGTTGCGGATTTTGGAGTTGCTGCCGTTGTCGGCCCACTCGACGACGCTGCTCGTCGGGTCAACAAAGAGCAAAATGGAGCCGTTGCCGGTGGTGCAGGAATTGCTGTTGGTCACGTCGCCGAAAACGCCAATCGGGATTTGCTCGTCCTCCACAAAAAAGGAGGCAATCGTGGAGCAGCCGTTTGCGCCCGTGACCGTCACTTCGTAGCTGCCCGATAGGAGGTTGGTGATGTTGCGGGTCGTTTGGCCGCTCGACCATTGGTAAGTGTACGGCGTGGTCGCGCCGAACACGGAAAGCTGGATGCCCCCGTTGCTCAGGCCGCACTCCGAAGGGATGATGTCCTCCTCGATTTCGGGCACATTCGGCTCGTCTTCGACCGTAAAATCGGCCTCGGCGGTGCAACTGCCGCCCAAACTGACCGTGAGCGAGTAGGTGCCAGCCGGGATATTCGTCAAATTCGGGGTGGTCGCGCCCGTTGACCAACTGTAAGTATAGGTTCCGTTCGGGTCAACGTCCGTGAAAATGCTGCCGTTGCCGCCGATGCAAGTGGTGTTCGGGTTGATGTCTGCGTCAATTTCAATGAACGGGTTGTCGTTGAAAATCGAGGTTTCTTCCTCGGCGGTGCAGCCGTTCGCGCCCGTGACCACGAGGGTGTAATCGCCCGCTGGGACGTTCGTCAAATCTTGCGTCGTTTGGCCGCTCGACCACTGGTAGGTGTACGGGGGTTGGCCGCCAAAGACCGTCGCGTTGATGTCGCCGTTCGGCAAATCGCAGCTGGCTTCGCTGGGGTCGAGGTCAATATTCGGCAAATTCGGGTCGTCTTCCACCTCAAAATCGGCTTCGGCGGTGCAACTGCCGGGGCCTTGCACGGTGACGGTGTAGGTGCCGGGCGTGAGGTTGTTGATGTTTTGGGTGGTTTGGCCGCTCGACCACTCGTAAGTGTACGAGCCGCCGGGACTGACGAAAATCTGGATGCTGCCGTTGCCGCCCGTGCAGGTCGTGTTGTTGTTGACGCTGCCGTTGATGTTGATGGGCGGGTTGTCGTTGTCAATTTGGATGTTCTCCTCGGCTGTGCAGCCGTTCGCGCCCGTGACGGTGACGCTGTAACTGCCTGCCGGGACGTTTTGCAAATCCTGCGTCGTCTGGCCACCCGACCAAATGTAGGTGTACGGCGAAACGCCGCCCGCGACGGACAGGTTGATGCCGCCGTTGCTCAGGTCACAGGTGCTTTCGGTGGTGGTGTAGCTGAGGTTGGGCGGGTTCGGGTTGTCGTCAATCGTGAACGATTCCTCGGCGGTGCAGCTGCCCGCGCCTTGCACGGTGACAGTATAGGTGCCGGGTTCGAGGTTGGTTTGGTTCTGGTTGGTGGAGCCGTTGGACCATTCGTAAGTGTATGAACCTGCGGGGGTTACGCTGATGGTGATGCTGCCGTTGCCGCTCGAACAAGCTGTGTTGTCCACCGTGTTTCCGTTGATGTTGATGGGCGGGTTGTTGTTGCCGAGGTCAACTTCCAGTTCGTCAGTGCAGCCGTTCGCGCCCGTGACGGTGAGCGTGTACGAGCCTGCGGGGATGTTGGACAAATCCTGCGTCGTTTCGCCGCTCGACCATTCATAAGTGTATGGCGAAACGCCGCCGGACACGGAGGCATTGATGCTGCCATTGCTTTGGTCGCAGGTGCTGGGCGTGGTGGTGGCCGTCAAGTTGGGGTTGTTCGGGTTGTCGTTGACCGTGAAATCGGCTTCGGCGGTGCAGCTGCCGGGGCCTTGCACGGTGACGGTGTAGGTGCCGGGTTCGAGGTTGGTTTGGTTTTGGTTGGTGGAGCCGTTCGACCACTCGAAGGTGTACGACCCGGCGGGCGTTACGGTCAGCGTGATGCTGCCATTGCCGCTGGAGCAGGCGGTGTTGGCCTGCACGTTGCCATTGATGTTGATGGGCGGGTTGTTGTTCGGCACGTCCACTTCCAGTTCGTCGGTACAACCGTTCGCGCCTGTGACGGTGAGCGTGTACGAGCCAGCGGGGATGTTGGACAAATCCTGCGTCGTCTCGCCGCTCGACCATTCGTAGGTAAATGGTGAAACGCCGCCGGACACGGAGGCATTGATGCTGCCATTGCTTTGGTCGCAAGTGGTTGGCGTGACGGTGGCCGTTAGGTTGGGATTGTTCGGGTTGTCGGGTACGTTGAAACTTGAGACTGCTGTGCAAGAGCCGACGAGCGTGACGGTGACGGTGTAGCTGCCGGGGTCGAGGCCCGTTTGGTTTTGGGTGTCGGTGCCGTTTGACCAATCAAATGAGTACGACCCGGCGGGCGTGACGGTCAGTGTGATGCTGCCGTTGCCGTTGCCTGTGCCGCAGGCAGTGTTTGCCACGACGTTCCCGTTGACGTTTATGGGCGGGTTGGTGTTCGTGACGGTGGCCGTGCGGGTCACGGTGCAGCCGTCTTCGTCGGTGACGGTCACGGTGTAAGTACCCGCCGGGACGTTGGCGAGGTCTTCGGTGGTCTCGCCGTTCGACCACTCGAATTCATACGGTGGGTTGCCGCCCGTCGGGGTGAGGGCCACGTTGCCGTTGCTTTGGTCGCAAGTGGAATTGATGGCTGTGATGTTGGCCGAGAGGTTGGACTGCGTGACGTTGGCCACGCCCGAAACAGTGCCCGTGCAAGTGCCCGGCGGTGTGAACACACTTGCCAGCGTGTACGCGCCGGGCTGCGTGACGATGAGGGTGTATGGGTTGTCGTTGGTGGTGATGGCTGGTTGGTTCACACCGTTTCGCCGATAGACGAACGTCCACGGGCCTTCGCCCGTGAAGCTAATGGTCAATTCCACAGGCGGCGGGTTGGCACCGGCGCAAAGGATGCCTGTGCCAGAGATGGTGGCCGTTGGGCGCGGGACGACGGTGACGGTTTTGCAGGAAGGGTTGTCGTTCGGGAGGCACTGGTTGGCCACGTCCACGCAGACTTCATAATCGCCGGCGGCGGCGTTGCTCCAGTTGACGGTGGCGTTCAGGTTGTTGCCAGTGATGGTGCCGCCGCTGGGCGGGTCAATCGTCCAGTTGAACTGGGTTGCGCCAAACACCGGAGCGATGTTGAAGTTGGAGTTCGTGCCGGCGCAAACTTCTATCGGACCGTTGATGGGGCCGGGGTCGTTGGGCGGCGACTGTTCGGTGGTGCCTGCGGTCACGTCAATGCTGATGTTGCAATCCGCGCCGTTGCAACCGTCAATAAATATGTAGTAAATCTCACCGACGACGAAGTTGCTGGATGTCAGCGTGAAGTTGTTGGCTGACATATTGCAGCTGCACTTCAAGGCCATCGCTTGGCTGATGCAATTGTCATAGATGCCTGCTTGGATGCCGTTATCCCCCACGCAACCCGAGGCCGTCAAATTCATGGTGATGGTCGTGGTGCCGGCAAAAAACGCGAACCATATCGGGTTGTTGAATACGTTGCCTGCTGGGCAGCCCGGAATCGGGACGGGCGGGATGACGGGCGGCGCGATGCCCGTGTTCACGCAATAGCCGTCCAACGTGGGACACAGCAGCGGGGCTGTGGCACAGGTGTAGCCGGGGTTCGGGAACCCGGCAGGCGGACATTGGGCAAACGTGAGTTGGGAAACGAGTAGCAGCGAAAGGGCGAGGGAGGCGGCAAAAATCTTCATGAGACCGCAGGTTGGATGAAAATTACAGAGTGTGAGAAGGTGGCGGTCTTTCAGGCGATGTTTTCACTCGATACGTTCGAGAATAGGTTTAAGCAACAGAGCAGGTGTGTTTTTTTGAAAAAGGCTTGCCAGATGGTCACGGCAGTGTTGTCCAAATTAGGTGCCGGCGAAGGTAACTGGCACATTATCAACCTATTTGGCAAAAGCTGACCTTAACTAAAAAAACTTGCGGAACAAAGAGCAAAAGCCGCCCCTTGTTCCGCAAATCTTTGAAATCGCCGTCAAACGCCCTGCGCGGACCCTATCCGAAAGGGCAATTTTTATGGTTCAATCAATCATTTTGAAGCCTGTGTACTTGTGGAGTGCCTTCGGCAAGCGGATGCCTTCGGGCGTTTGGTTGTTCTCCAACAAGGCGGCCACGATGCGCGGCAGGGCCAATGCGGAGCCGTTCAGCGAGTGGGCGAGCTCCACCCTTCCGTTCGCGTCGCGGAAGCGGACTTTCATGCGGTTGGTCTGGAAGGTCTCGAAATTGGAGACGGAACTGACTTCGAGCCAGCGTTTTTGCGCACCCGACCACACCTCGAAATCGAAGGTCAGCGCGGAGGTGAAGCCCATGTCGCCGCCGCAAAGCTTCAGGATTCGGTACGGCAGTTCGAGTTTGGCCATCAGGTTGCTGACGTGGCGCACCATGCCTTGCAGGGTTTTGTATGATTGGTCGGGGTGCGCGATTTGCACGATTTCCACTTTGTCGAATTGGTGCAGGCGGTTCAGGCCCCGGACGTGCGCGCCCCATGCCCCGGCCTCGCGGCGGAAGCATGGCGTGTAGGCCGTCATTTTGATGGGCAGGTTTTTTTCGGGGATGATTTCGTCGCGGACGATGTTCGTCACGGGCACTTCAGCGGTCGGGATGAGGTAAAAACCGTCGCGCTCGCAGGTGTACATCTGGGCTTCTTTGTCGGGCAGCTGGCCGGTGCCGCGTGCGGTTTCTTCGTTGACCATGTGCGGCGGCATGATTTCCTCGTAACCCGCTTTGGCGGCTTCGTCGAGGAAAAACTGGATGAGCGCGCGTTGGAGTTTCGCGCCCTTGCCGCGATAGACCGGGAAGCCGCTGCCTGTGAGTTTCACGCCCAGTTCAAAATCGAAGAGGTTGTATTTCTTGGCCAAATCCCAGTGCGGAAGGGCGGCCTCGCCGAGGTCAACGAACGGTTTGGCCCATGCTTTTGCCACCTTGTTGTCGTCGGGCGTTTTGCCTTTCGGGACGGATTTGTGCGGTACGTTGGGCACGGAGTAGAGCAGGTTGTCCAGCTCGTTTTTGACGGCATCGAGCTTGGCTTCGAGGTCGCGGGTGCGTTCTTTCAGGTTGGCGACTTGGGTTTTGGCGGCCTCGGCCTCGTCTTTTTTGCCCTGCCCCATGAGTGCGCCGATTTGCTTGGCGAGGCGGTTGGCTTCGGCGAGCGCGTCGTCGAGGTCTTTTTGGGTAGCCTTTCGGCTATCGTCGAGGGCGAGGATTTGGTCAATGACTTTGAGTTGGGCCGCGCCCCAGTTGCGCTTGCGGAGGCCGGCGAGCACGCGCTGTTTTTCCTCGCGGATGACTTTGACTTGAAGCATTGGAAATGTTGATTCGAGGATTTGTTGATTTTCTTGTTTTGGGTGGCCGCGCAGGGTTTGCGGGCGCATTTGCCACCGATTTGTCAAGGTTTTTGAAAATGCCGGGTGGCTTGCTTTGCGCCGCAACAATGCCCGGAGCGGCTGCGTTTCGGGTGCGAAATTTGGCAAGCAAATTGCGACAGGCAAGGAACCTCGCCCCCCGGAAAAAAGTGCGGCAAGATAGGTGAATTTGAAAAACCGCTTATCTTTGCCCCTGTCATTTCCCTTCTGGTCTGCCTGAGCCGCATTTGCTCTGAATCCCGCAGCACGTTGTTTTTCCCACACAGTTGCTTGTTCATCAACCCGTAGGCTTCCCCGAAAGAAGGACGTACTTGCCCCAATTTCTGACACAAACCACCCTTTCTCCACCGTTCGAATTTTTGCCCCAGCAAAGCCAGCTGCCTGCCCGGCGTTCGCTTTCCGGCGAAGAATCAATCCCGCATCATTTTTTCCATTCCTCGTTTTTTGTCCGATTCTACCCGTCCAACCCGACCCCATACCACCGTTTTTTCTCAACCAAGACTTCTCGAAACGCAACCGAATTCCGCGAGCAGGATTCAGTGCTCATCCCGTGAGGCAAAGCCTCCGTCCGCTGTGAAAACCATTGCCAATCCTGCCGCCCATTTCAACAAACTCACCACTGAGTAAAACCCACTTTTCTTCCCACCATGTACGATATATTGCAACTGAACGACATGCTCGTGCCGGAACTGAAGGAGATAGCGCACGGCCTGAACATCAAAGGGTACAACAAATTCACGAAGCAAGACCTCATCTACAAGATACTCGATGAGCAGGCCCTTCGCCAAAACGGCGGTGCCAATGCTCCAGCCGCGCCATCAGCTTCCGAACCAGAAAGCACAGCCCCCAAGCGCACCCGCAAAACCGCAAAACCCGCCGACGTGCCCACCGTCGTCCCCGAACCCGAACTGCCCAAGACACTCTCCCGCGAGGAAAAGGCCGACCAACGACCGCCCGAATACCGCGAGCAACTGCGCGAAGCCCGCCTCCGCGAAAGCCGCGAGCAACGGGAAGGCCAGCGCGATACCCAGCGCGAACCCAACCGCCCCGAACAACAAAACCGCGACCAGCGCAACCGCGACGACCGCAGCCAACGCGACAATCCACGCGAACCAAACCGCGACCAACGCAACCGTGACCAACGCGAATTCCGCGACGACCGCGAGTTCCGCGACCGCGACGGGCGCAACAACCGCGACGACCGCTTCCGCGATGACCGCGACAACCGCGGAAACCGCGACGACCGCAGAGACCAACGAAACGACCGCGACAACCGCGGAAACCGCGACCAGCGAAACGACCGCGACAACCGCGGAAACCGCGACCAGCGAAACGACCGCGACAACCGTGGAAACCGACAATTCAACCCGGCCCTCGTGGACAACGATGCTTCCAAATACGACCGCGAGGAAGAATATGTGTACACGCCCGGCCAAGACGATGACGAAGAAACACTCATCGTGCGCCAGCAACCCGTCGAAGGCCAGCCAGATGCCCGCGCACAGCGCACCGAAGAAGAACAGGAAGTGATGCACGTCAACGTCGCCCGCGAAAAATTCGATGTCGAACTCGACGGCATCATCGAAGGCGAAGGCGTGCTCGAAATGATGCCCGACGGCTACGGCTTCCTCCGCTCGCCCGACTACAACTACCTGACCAGCCCGGACGACATCTACGTCTCGCCCTCGCAAATCAAGTTGTTCAGCCTCCGCACCGGCGACACGGTGAAAGGGGCCGTGCGCCCTCCGAAAGAAGGCGAAAAGTATTTTGCCCTCCTCAAAGTCAGCAAAATCAACGGCTTTGAACCCAAAGACGTGCGCGACCGCGTGCCGTTCGACTACCTCACGCCGCTGTTCCCGACCCAAAAATTCACCATGCTCACCAGCAGCACCGGGCGCGACTTCGGCAACCGCATCATCGAGCTGTTCACGCCCATCGGCAAAGGACAGCGCGGCCTCATCGTCGCGCAACCCAAAACGGGCAAAACCTTCTTGCTCAAAGACATAGCCAACGCCATCACCAAAAACCACCCAGAGTGCTACGTCATCATTCTCTTGATTGACGAACGCCCGGAGGAGGTGACCGATATGAAACGCAGCGTCCGAGCCGAAGTCGTGTCGTCCACATTCGACGAGCCAGCCGAAAACCACGTCCGCCTCGCCAACATCATTTTGGAAAAATCGAAGCGGTTGGTCGAATGCGGCCACCACGTCGTCATCCTGCTCGACTCCATCACGCGCCTCGCACGGGCCTACAACACCGTCGCCCCAGCCAGCGGCAAAGTCCTCTCCGGCGGCGTGGAAGCCACCGCGCTCCAAAAACCCAAAAAATTCTTCGGCGCGGCCCGCGCCATCGAGGACGGCGGCTCGCTCACCATCCTCGCCACCGCCCTCACCGACACCGGCTCCAAGATGGACCAAGTCATCTTCGAGGAATTCAAAGGCACGGGCAACATGGAACTGCAACTCGACCGCAACCTCGCCAACAAACGGCTTTACCCGGCGGTTGACCTCACCAAGTCCAGCACCCGCCGCGAAGAACTCCTGCTCGACAAAGACACCCTCAGCCGGATGTTCATCCTCCGCAACCACCTCGCCGACATGAAACCCGACGAAGCGTTCGAGTTCATCAAAAAACACATGATGCACACCAGCTCGAACGAAGAGTTTTTGATGAATATGAACGGGCGGTAATTGATGCAAAGAAGATAAAGGCGAAGGGCCAAAAGAAAGCGGCGAAGCTTTCTTTTGGCCCTTCGCCTTTTTGAATTAGCCTTTGGCCTTTCGGCCTTTCTTCCGACATTTGCCGTTGAAAAAAAATGAGCCGTGCGCGACCAGTTTTTTTCTTGAAAATGCCCCGTTGCAAATCCTCCACCCGGTTGCGGGAAGGGATTTCCAACGGGGCATTTTTTGAATGCACACACGGCGCAACACGCTGACAATTCGCACTACTTGCCCCGCTTCTTCGGGATTACCCAATTCTCATTAGCACATTTTTACCTAAATGCTGAAATACAAACGCATCCTGCTGAAACTCTCCGGCGAAAGCCTCATGGGCAAACAGAAGTTCGGGATTACCGCCGAAATGCTCCAACACTATGCCCATCAAATCAAGGAACTGACCGACCAAAACGTGGAAGTGGCCGTCGTCATCGGCGGCGGCAACATTTTTCGGGGCATCCAAGCCGAAGGTTCCGGCATTGAGAGCGTCACGGGCGATTACATGGGGATGCTCGCCACCGTCATCAACGGCCTCGCCCTGCAAAGTGCCCTCGAAAGCGTGGGCGTGGACACGCGCCTCATCAGTGCCATCGAAATGAAAAGCATCGCCGAGCCGTACATCCGCCGACGCGCCATCAGGCACCTCGAAAAAGGCCGCGTCGTCATTTTCTCGGCGGGCACGGGCAGCCCGTACTTCACGACCGACTCCGCCGCCGCGCTCCGCGCCAACGAAATCCGCGCCGATGTCATCCTCAAAGGCACCCGCGTGGACGGCATCTACACCGCCGACCCTGAAAAAGACCCCTCGGCCACGAAATTCGACAAGCTGACCTTTGCCCGCTGCATCGCGCTCGGCCTCGAAGTAATGGACATGACGGCCTTCACCCTCTGCCAAGAAAACAATATGCCCATCATCGTTTTCGACATCAATGCGCCCGAAAACCTGCGCCGCATCGTCGCCGGCGAAACCGTCGGGACATTGGTGGAAGGATGATTTTTTGAGTGATGAGTGATGAGTTTTGAGTGATGAGTTTTGAGTTTTGAGTTTTGAATGAAAAAAGCGCA
>JBKBIC010000076.1:0-20365 GCA_046299435.1 Saprospiraceae bacterium | reverse complement strand
CGTGGGTTGGCGGCGTACAACTCCTCGTTGAACTGATTGTGTTTTTCAAAAAACGCCAAAGCGCGGTCGAAGTCGCCTCGCTTTTGCCACAGGTCACCGAGTTTTTCGTATGAAATGGCCAGGCCGTTTTTCAGCCCTTCGTTCCGTGGGTTGGCGGCGTACAACTCCTCGAACAGGTCGGTCTGTTTTTCAAAAAACGCCAAAGCGCGGTCGAAGTCGCCGAGGTTTTGGAAAAATCTGCCAAGTCGTTCGAGTGCAACCGCATGGTTTTGCATTTCTCCTACTGCCTCGAACATCGCCGCCGCCTCGGTCAGTAGGCGTTCAGTGTCGTTGTAGTTGCCCGCCGTGAATTCCGTGTCCGCCAAATGAAAAAGAAGCGTTGCCACGCGGCCATTGCCCGCGCCGCTCAGCCGGGCGGCCACCGTGCGGGCGGCCTCGCAGAGGTCGAGGCGGGTCTCTAAGTGGGTTTCGGCCTCGCCCAGCAAGGTGATGAGCCGCTCCACCAGCGCGGCGCAGTCGTCGTAGCCGTGCGGCAGTCGGCGGCGCACGGCCTCGCTGGCGAGCGGGTGCATGCGGTAGCCAGCGGTGTCGGGCAGGCATTCGAGCCAGCCGCTGCGGGCCAGCCCGTCCACGCGGGCATCGAAGGCGGTCTCCTCTGGGCCGCCCTCCGCCACCCCGAAAAGCAGGTACAGGCGGGGCAGGGGCTGCGGCTCGGCAGGCAGCATGGCGAGCCACAGGAGCGTGGCCTGTGCGTCGGGCGGCAGCGCGGCGAGGTCGAAAAGGGCATCCAGCAGGGCTTCGGGTGGGGCGGGTGGGTGGTTTTGCCAGTCCACTTTCACCGCGTCGGGGTGGGGCAGGGCCAGCAGGCCGTCGCGCTCCAATCGGTCGCAGAGGTACTGGAGTTCGGCGGTTTTGCCCTTGCGCTGCCGCTCGGCGAGCTGCTTGGCGATGATTTCGAGCAGCAGCGTGTGGCATCCGATGGCCACCAGCAGGCGGTCGAGCAGGGCAGTCTGGGTGGCAGCGGGCGGGTAGTGTTTGCAAAAAAGGGCGCGGGCGCGGTCGAGGGGCAGGGTGCCGATTTTGCGTTCGGGCAGCCCGGTGGCCTCGGCGCGGGAGGTGATGAGCACGGCCCAGCCGGGCAGGGCTTCGAGCCGGCGGCGGTTGGCGATGAGGTCGTCGCCGTCGTTGGCATTGTCGAGCACGAGCAGTTTGCGGCCCGGCGCGGAGGCCATCTGGGCGAGCATGGCCCCGAAAATGTCCTCGTCGCTCGTGCCCGGCTGGAAGCTGCCCGCCGGGAAGAGCCGCCCGAACAGCGGGCTGCGGAGGAAGGCTTCGCGCACGCTGCCCCCGCAGTGCATCCACACGATGCACGCAAACTCGGCCTCAAAATCCTTGCAAAAAGCGGCGGCCACGCTGGTCTTGCCGATGCCGCCCATGCCGTTGACGAGCACGAGGCATTGGTCGCCGCGCAGCCGGGCGTGTACGTCGGCCAGTTCGTCGGTGCGGCTGTCGCCGAAAAACAGGGGCTTGGGGTAGGGGGGGATGTTGGGGAATTTTTGCTCCCAGATGGGGGTGGGGGCGGTGTGGTGATGGATAGTCGCGCCGACATACATCCCGCCACCGACATTCAACTGGCCGATGCCCGCGACAGCGTTCTGGCTGTTTTCGATGTGCAGGTTTCCATTCATGGTTTGGGGTCGTTTTTGCTGCCAAAAACAAGGTCTCCGCCAACGTGGAGGTGTTGCACACCTGCGATGACGTTCGAGGAATTGGTGATTTGGATGCCTGCTGCGGCGGATTTCTCTTCCAACTTAGCCAGCACGGCTTTTAATTCAGCGGCGAAGGCTTCGTCTTTGGCACTTTTGGCGATAGCTTTTTCGACGGCGGCTTGGTTTTCAGCATACTCGTCAAGTTTGCCGGAACCGTCATTGAAGTCTTCGATGAAAATGGGCTTCACCCTTTTCCAGAGGAGTTGCAGCTCGTTGCTGATGGCCTCGGAAAAGTCGTCGCCAATTTGCTCGATGAGTTTGCTTTTTTTCAAAAAAGGGAGGATGTAGCTGGTGGCAGCTTTTGCGATTTCGACTGGTGTCATGGTTGGAAGATTTTGAAAATCAATGAGTTGTTGGCAAAATTCGAGCAAGCCAGCAGCTGTCCGAGCGAAGGCGCGGCCGCTTTCTTCGTTCGAGACGAGGTTGAGTCGTCGGTCGCGTTGGGCTTGGGTGTGGTTGTGGCGAAGTCCAATGAGCTGGTCGCGCAAGGCAGGGGAAGCGGATTCAGCAAGAGGTGTCAGCAGTTTGAACGCTTCATCCAGATGACTTTGCCCAATGAGATTTCGGGCGGCGCGGAGGGTATTTTCGAGCATAGGCGGGAGGGTTGGTGAACACCTTGCAAATAAAGGCATATTTCCGCCGGTGCATTGTTCCGCCGGGCCGGTTTTTCAACGACATTTCCCCCTTGTTTTTCCATCACCACAACTTGACGCAACCATGTACAAAGCATTGTTTATCAGCCCGATGATTCCTTCTTTCGACTTGGCCGAGACAGGGCGTTTTTTCACGGACGTGCTGGGTTTTTCCGCCTTCATGGACACGGAGGCGTATGCCATTTACCAAAAAGACCACCTGACCGTCCACCTGCTGCCTGCGGGCGCGGACATCGGTCAAATGGAGTTTTACATGGAAGTGGATGACCTCGACGCGGTCTGGGAATCCATCCGCGAGCAGGTACAGGGGCTGAAGGTGCGCGCACCGTTCGAGCAAGCGTATGGGATGCGCGAGGTACACATCGGCATCCCGCAGACGAACACGCTTTTGCTCATCGGACAGGAAACGGGCAAGTAAACGTCAAGATTTCCAGCGCACCAGCCGCGCCAGCACCCACAGCACCGCGACGGCCACCAGCACCCATTTGAAAAACACGAGGCTCACGTCGAACCGGATTTTGACAAACAAACTGCCCGCGCACAGGGCCACGAACACAAAAATCAGCCCGACCAGATAAGCAGTCCCGATGCCCGGCCCCTGCTGGCTGTACGCGCCCATGCCTTTTTCGAGCACAAAATGCCCGGCCACGAGGCACACGACCCACACGCGCAGCAGCAGCCAGCGTTTCTCGACCGCCGGGACGTACCATAGCCCGAAAGTCAGCAGCACCAGCAGCGGCACCCACAGGTACAGGCCGTCAATGAATTTGTCCAGCGGATGGTCGGGCGGCTGGTTGGCATTTTTCAAAAAAGTGGCCGCCCAGTACAGGCTGAACCAAAGGATTTCGGGGCCGAGGAGCAGTTGGAAAAAGCGAGTCATAGGCGTGGTGCCGGGCGCGAAAAGCCGAGCACAGGCGTAAAATTAGCCAGATGCACCGCCTTGTTTGGCCGATTCCGCAGGACGAACTGGCCAAAAACTCGAAATTGGCGCAGAACCCGGCCACTGATTCTTGAACTTTCAAATCCGAACCATTGATGAGTCTCAACCTGAAATTGCTCGCTGCCGCCGTGCTGCTCATCGCTTCGGGCGGCTGGCAATGTTCCGCCCAACCCACCGTGCAAGTCTGCACGACTTCGCCCGACGCGGCCAGTTTGCTGTCTGCCAAAACCCTCGATTTCGCTGCCGCCAAAGACGAGCGTTTCCCGGTCATCGAAATTGACCCCGCCCAAACCTTCCAGACGGTGGACGGGTTCGGCTACACGCTCACGGGCGGCAGTGCGTTTTTGCTCCGAAAAATGGAGGCCGCCGCCCGTGCCAAACTGCTCGCCGAACTGTTCGGCTCGGGCGACAACGACCTGAAAATCAGTTACCTGCGCGTCAGCCTCGGTGCCTCGGACTTGGACGCGGAAGTGTTCAGCTACGACGACTTGCCCGCCGGGCAAACCGACCCGGATTTGCGGCAATTCAGCCTCTCGAAGGATACCGTTGACCTGATTCCGGTTTTGAAGGAAATCCTCGCCATCCGCCCGGACTTGCGGCTCATGGCCTCGCCGTGGAGCGCGCCGGTTTGGATGAAAACCAACGGCAGCAGCATCGGCGGCAATTTGAAGCCGGAGTTTTACGCCACTTACGCCCGCTATTTTGTCAAATACATACAGGCAATGGCGGCGCAGGGCATCCAAATCGAGGCCGTCACGGTGCAAAACGAGCCGCAGCACGGCGGCAACAATCCGAGCATGGTCATGTCGGCGGCACAGCAGGGCGACTTCGTGAAAAACCACCTCGGCCCGGCGTTCCGGTCGGCGGGCCTTGCCACGAAAATCATCATCTGGGACCACAACTGCGACCGCCCGGATTTTCCCATCGCCATTTTGGACGACCCGGCGGCGCGGCCATTCGTGGATGGCTCGGCTTTCCACCTGTACGCCGGCGACGTGTCCGCGCTCTCGACCGTGCATGACAAACACCCCGACAAAAACCTCTATTTCACGGAGCAGTGGACTGGCTCGGCGGGCGAGTTCGGCGGCGACCTGCGGTGGCACGTCAAAAACGTCATCATCGGCACCATGCGGAACCACAGCCGCCTCGCGCTGGAATGGAACCTTGCCAACGACCCGAATTTCGGGCCGCACACGCCCGGTGGCTGCACCCAGTGCAAAGGTGCCCTGACCATCAGCGGCTCGGAGGTGACGCGCAACGTGAGCTATTACGTCGTGGCGCACGCGGCGCGGTTCGTGCCGCCCGGCTCGGTGCGGCTGGGCAGCAACCAGTTTTCGGAAATCTCGAACGTGGCCTTCCGCACCCCGTCGGGCAAAACCGTGCTCATCGTGCTGAACGACAACGACCAACCACAGTCGTTCAACATCCATAGCGGCGGGCGGTGGATTGTGGCCACGCTGCCGGGCGGCAACGTGGGGACGTTCGTGTGGTGAGTGCTGCTGCCACAACCTTTCGGAAAACGACGGCGCACGTTCGGAAAACAAACCCGCCCGCCAAACGGGATTCGTGCCCACCTTTGCCAAACACGGCTCGGTGGGCAGCACGGTGCGCGGCCAAACCCGTATCGGGCAGGGTAGCGCGGCGGCTCTGGAACCGAGCCAAAAAACTGGCAATCAATATGTTGGGAAATTTTCTGCTCGTGTTCGCGGCCCTGTTTTTATGGGGCTTGTTCCACATAACCTCGAAGCCGGCACCGGGCGGCGACCAAGGCGTGGGCTATGCCTTCGTGCTGTTCATCTGCGGCGCGGGGTTCGCTGTGTTCACGGGCCTATTGGCACTGAACCTCGGTTGGCGCAACTGTTTTGACTGGCTCCCGGTCGGGGTTGGTGGACGCAACGGCCTCATCTTTTTGGGTTGGGCGGCCTTTGTGGTGGCGACGTTTGCCAGTGCGCTTTTTCGGTCGGAGTGGCACCCGGGCGAGTTGCCGCAGTTTTTGAAGTGGTTGGCCGATGCACGGGCCGTCATTTGGCTGCCGGTGCTGGTGTTTGTGCCGGTTTTTTTGCTGCTGAACATGGAACGACAAGCGGGCATCGCCCCCGGTTTTGTCAAAATCCCGCTGCTGGCGGGCATGGCTGTGAGTGTGTTCATGTGTGCCGGGGTGGCCTTTGGCTGGTTTCGCGCCTCGGCACAACAGGCGGCGGCCCGCGTCGAATCGGAGCGGCAATGGAACGACAAAATCCACAACGGACACCTTGAATTCATCGCCGCCCAAAAACCGGACGACCCAATCGTGAACATCCTTTCGCTGACCGGGCGTTTTCACGATGCCGGCGTGCGCGAGGCGGCCATCGAAAAAGTCAAGTCGCACCCCGACTGGGAGGACGAGCTCATCCGGCTTTTGAACGAGACCGAATGGTACTCGGAAGTTTTTCAATTCATTGACGGCAACCGCGTCGAGCATCCCGAACGCTTCGTCGAACCCCTCAACCGCAGCATCCGCCGCATGGCCGTGCAAGTGCGGAAGAGCATCAAAGACTCCAACAACTTGCAGGACTGGCACTTCGAGCACCTCAGTTTGCCGCGGCTTTTCCGGGCGATTGACGAGCAGTTCACGCTGCCCGGAGCCGATTACCGCCCGGCGATGCTGGAACTGCGCCGTGCCTTCGATACCCCGAAGCCGGAGCGGTTCAAGGACGTGCGGTTCACGGTGGTACCGCTCGTGGATGAGTGGCTGAAAAAACATCCTTGAAAAACGGCTGACATATTGCCCGCCCTTTCTTCCCCTGCCGCACTTGGCCTTATGTTGAGTAAATCGTTGACAGTCAACGGGTTAGCGTCGAATTTGGCTGCTCGCAAAAACATCTAAATCGGCCCGCCGCCTTTCATCTGGGTCTCTTTCCACTCCGTCGGTGCGCCGCCAAACTCCTTAGAGAAGGTGCGAGCGAAGTACGATGGGTCGTTGAAGCCCGATTGGAACGAGACCTCCGACACGCTCAAATCCGTCGTCCGCAGCAGTTCTTTGGCCCGTGCGAGGCGCAAGTCGCGGATGATTTGGACGGGCGTGAGTTCGGTCATCGCCGAGATTTTGCGTTGCAGTTGCGACACCGACAAGTGCAGCGACTCGGCCAGATGCGCCACCGAGTAGTCCGGCGACGTGAAATTCTCCTCGACGTGCGCCATCAGTTTTTTGAAAAACGGGTTTTTCATCGCCAGTTCGAGGGTCAGTTTTTCGCGCTGTTCCTTCAAGGCTGCGGCGGTGGCCCGTTCGTGCTGCACCGAGTTTTCGAGCGCGGAGCCTGCCAAGCCTGCCAAAGTCGAGAGCAGTTTGAGGTCGGCTGCTGCGAAACCCTCGCCCCGGAGGACAATGCCGCCCAGCACGCGCTGCCCGATTTTCATCACGCCGATGAGCAACATTTCCGCGCTGTTGCCGGGCACGGTTACAATCTCCGAGTGGCCCTTTTTAAGGGCTTTTTGCAAAAAAACGGGCGGCAAACCGTCCAAGAATGGCGCATCGGACTGAGCCAAGAGGCTCGCCTTGTCCGTTTTTCCGTTTAGGAAAAACACGCCCCCGCTCTGGGCGCGGATGATTTGCCGCGCTTCGGACAAGGTGAGGCGGGCTATCGGCTCGGTGCCGAGCGTGGCGGAGAGCTTCTCGGCGAACGAAAAAATGAGGTTGATTTCGCGGTAGAGGTGCAGCGTCTCGGAGCCGAGCTGGCGTTTTTCGGCCTCTTGCCGGAGCCAGTTTTCGAGCAGGGCGGCGACGAATTTGCCGCCGCGCTCGGTCTCGCTTTTCACCCAGCCCATGAGTTCGTTTTCGTGAAAAATCGGCTGTGCATGGCCCGGTTTGGCGGGCGGCTGCCCGAATACCCATTGGCCGTCGGGAGCTTCGAGGCACCATTTTTCGGCGGCGAAATCGGCGGCTTGCCGGAGCAGCTCGGCGAGCGTCTTCTTGCGGGCGAGTATGGTGGCAAGTGCCGTTTTCATCCCGTGAATAAAATGAGATGGCGCGGATTTTTCACGACGGCAGCAGTTTTTGGGCAGGCTCCGATTCGATTTGGTGGAATTCCACCAAATCAAAATCAGGGTTTTGCACCTTCTCCCATGTGCCGAGGAACTCGACGGCCGAACCGTTGCGGAGCCAGTTTCGGATGTGTTCGCCCGGCTCGCCTCCGATGCCGCGTGCCATGTTATTCGCCCTTTTCCTGAAAAAAGAGGCTGATTTCTTGCGCCTGAACGGTCGGTTTTTTTGGATGACATGAATGGAATTGGGTTCAACGCACGGGCAATGTGAACCCAAAAACGCCCCCTCGCCCACCCTGCTTTCCAGCCAAATGCGTCGCTTGATTTCAGATTGCCAGCCTAATTTTGCCACAAACAAAGGGCATGGCAAGAGATACATATCACGATGCCGTCCGGTTGGCACTGGAAAAAGAAGGCTGGACAATCACCGACGAGCAGCACAAATTTTCAACCGGGGACGCAAGCTTTGAGATAGACTTGTTTGCCGAAAGGCTGATTGTCGCCGAGCGCGGGGACGAGCGAATCGCGGTCGAAGTCAAGTCGTTTCTTAGCCAATCCCCTATGAACAAATTTCACGAGGCCGTCGGGCAATACGAAAACTACTTGATTGCTTTGGAGGAATACGACCCTGAAAGGCGGCTTTTTCTGGCAATCCCTCTGCATCTTTGGGAAACGTTCTTTCAGAAACCGTTTGTCCAAAAGGTCATATCGAGGAGGGGAATGCGTCTCATCGTTTACAATCAAGTCGAAGAAATCATCGAAAAATGGATAAAATAGAATCTTATCAAAAGATTTTGACCCAGCTTTTGGAGGAAATCGCTGCTCGTCCTTACGCCAACGCGCCCGAAATCGAGCAGCAGATTCTCATTGATTTTCAGCGAAAACACTTCCAGCTCATCAACATCGGCTGGCACCGAGGCCGATATATTTTCAACCCCCTGCTCCACTTTGACCTCCGCGACGGCAAAGTCTGGGTGCAACAAAACGATACCGAACTCGAAATCGGTGATGAATTGGCGGCACGCGGCATCGCACCGACGGACATCGTTTTTGGGTTCATCCCCGAAAACGAGCGCGATTTGGTCAAAATCGCTGCCTAAAAACTTACCGCACGGGCAATGTGAACCAAAAAACACTCCCCTCGCCCACCCTGCTTTCCAGCCAAATGCGCCCGCCGTGATGCTCCACGATTTCCTTGCAAATCGGCAGCCCCAGCCCTGTGCCCTGTGGTTTGTCGGTCAACGTGTCGTCGGCGCCCTGCTTGAACTTTTCAAAAACCTCCTGCCGAAACGCCTCCGGGATGCCGATGCCCGTGTCCGCCACGCCCACCCGGAGCGTCCGCTCGTCGCTTTCGAGACGGGCAGAAACCGTCACGCCGCCGCGTTGGGTGAACTTCACGGCGTTCGACAGCAAGTTGACCAAGACCTGTTGCAATCGGTCGGCATCGCCCAAAGTCGAGGGCAGGTTGGGCGCGAGGTCAATTTTCAGGTCGAGGTTTTTGTGCTCAAAAATGGTGGTCGTCGCGGCAGCGGCGCGGGCCACGATTTCGCCGATTTCGAGCCGCTCCTCGTGCCAGACGACCTTGCCCGATTCGATTTTTGCCAAGTCCAAGACCTCGTTGATGAGCGTCGTCAGCCGCTCGCTTTCGCTCACGACGATGTTCAGGTTTTCGATGACCTGTTCGGCGGCGCGGCTGGTTTTCGCGTCCGAAAGGTCGGTTTTGGGCAGAATCCGCTCCTCCAACCGTTTCTTGATGATTTTTGAAAAGCCCAAAATCGAGGTCAGCGGTGTCCGCAGCTCGTGGCTGACGGTCGAGAGGAACTCGCTTTTGGCCTCGTTCAAAATCCGTTGCCGCTCGGCTTCGGCGCGGTCGGCGCGGCGGCGCGTTTGCAGCCGTGCGAACGCGAAAAGCACTCCCCCGGCTGTGAAAAAATAGAGCAGGAACGCCCACCAAGTCGCCCACCACGGCGGCAAAATCACGATTTCGAGCCGTGCGCCCGCCTCGTTCCACACACCGTCGTGGTTCGAGCCGCGCACACGCAACACATATTTTCCGGGCGACAACTGGCAGAAAGTCACCGTGCGGCGCGTGCCAAGTTGGATCCACTGGTTGCCCATGCCTTCGAGGCGATAGGCAAATTGGTTTTTGGAAGGCTGCCGAAAGTCGAGCGAGGCAAACTCGAACGCCAGCGTGTTTTCGGAAAAAGGCAGTTCGATGCGCTCCGCCGCCGCGATGCCCGCCACCTCCACCGCCCGCACCTGCTCGCCTTCGACGACGTATTTCGTCAGGCCCGAAATGGCGACCTGCGGCACGAAATCGCTGCGGCGGATGCTGTCGGGATGAAAAATCACGAACCCGTCCTTGCCGCCCGCGAAAACCTGCCCCGTGCGGCGGCTGATGCCGATGCTCGCCGACGTGAAGGTTTCGCAAGGCAGCCCGTCGGTTTTGAAATAGTTGAGGAAGGTGTTTTGGGCGGGGTCGAACCGCGAAAGCCCGCGCGGGGTCGTGACCCAAAGGAAGCCCTGCGCGTCCTCGACGATGCCCGCCACTGCGTCGCTTGGCAGCCCGTTTTTTGCCCGAAACTTGACGAAACCCTCCGTTTCGGGTTGAAAAAGGTTCAGCCCGCCGCTCGACGTGCCAACCCAAATCCGGTGCTCGCGGTCTTCAAAAATTGAGGAAACGTGCCTGCCGCCGAGCGATTGGGGGTCGTCGGCATCGTGCCGAAAAACGCGCAGCTGGCGCGTCTGCGGGTTGAACCGGCGCAGCCCGCCGTTCAGTGCGCCGAGCCAAAGGTTGCCGAGGTGGTCTTCGGCCATTGTGCCGACGTAATCTTCGTGGCAGCCGAGCGCGTCGAGGTTTTCAAACTTGAATTTTTTGGCAAAAACGGGCTGCGACTCGTCCACCGAAATCCGAAAAACGCCCCGGTAAGTGCCGACCCAAATCGTGCCGTCGCTGGCCGCCAAAATGCGGGCGACGCTGTTTTGCTGAACCAAAGTTTGGTCGTTGCCGGCATAAAAAAAGCGGTGCCAATCGCCGGTTTTTGGGTCCCAGACCGCGTAGCCCAGCCCCCACGAGCCTATCCAAAAACGGCCTTTTTGGTCTTGCACGACGACGTTCGCAGTTGTTTCCCTGAAAAATTCGGGCACGCCGGGGCGGTTTTTGACGGACGAAAAACCTTGCCGCCCGGCATCCAAAATTTTCAGGCCATGCGTCCGGGAGGCCGCCCAAATCTCGCCGTCGGCGGTTTCCAGCAGACCGGAAATGTTGGAAATCGAAACTGCGCTGCTGCCGTTTTTGCCTTTTTCGAGCACCTGAAAAGTCTCGAAAGGCTTGGGGTTTGGGTCGAATTTTATCAGGCCGTCGGAGCCGGTCGTCAGCCAAAACTGCCCGCTTCGGTCTTTGAAAATGCCACTAATCGAGTTTGCCCACTCGTCCACGGGGCTTGGGTTTGGCAGGTAGGCTTTCATGGAGCCGTCGTTTTCGTCCCAGATTTTCAGCCCCGTGCGGAGCGTGCCGAGCAGCATTTTGCCTTCCGAGAAACGCACCGCCACGTCAATTTTTCCGGGTTGGACGGCAACGTCGGGGTGCCGGATTTTCAGCCGGAAAATGTTTTGTGCCGCATCGAACTTGACGAGCGAGCCGTTGATGACCGCCCAAACCGTCGCTTGCCTCGGCTCCGCCCAAATGTTGGCGACCCAGCCGGGGCCGTTCAGCCGTTCGTCGTCGGTCAAAATGCGCCGGAGTTCGCCTGTTTTTTTGTTGAAACGCCAGATGCCCGCGCCCCACATCGCCAAAAAAAGGTCGCCGCCGAACTCCGTGATTCTGTGGACACGCGGCTCGTCGGGCGCGTCGGGGCGGACGGGCGGCGCATCGAAATGTTTGAATTTGCCTGTTGCCCGCTCGAATTTTTCCAGTTTGGTGTTCGTGCCGGCCCACACGTCGCCGTTTTCGTCTTCGTGAAAACAGTAAATCAGGTTGGAACGGATGCTGCCCGCATCGGTCGAGTCGTGCCTGAACCGTTGAAATTGCTCGGTCGCGGGGTCGAAAACATTGATGCCGTCGTGCGTGCCGACCCAAAGTTTGCCCCGGCTGTCCTCCAAAAGGGCGTTGATTTGGTTGTACGAAAGGCTGTGCCGATTGCCCTGCTCGTTTTTGAAAACCTGAAAACGGTAGCCATCGAAGCGGTTCAGCCCGTCGCGGGTGCCGACCCAGATGAAGCCCCTGCGGTCTTGGGCGATGCTGTACACGGTGTTGTTCGATAGTCCGTTGCTGGTCGAAAATTGCTCGAAACGGAAGTTTTGGGCTGCCAAGGGCCTGGCCGCCAGCAGTTGCCAGAGCAGTTGGGCGAGCAAGAGTGCCTGTGCGTATTTTTTTGTGGTTGGCATTTTTATTTGAATGGGGCCTCGCTCGGTTTTGCAAGTTCAGGATGCGATGCCCAGCAACTGCCGGGCCATGTTCAGCAAAGAATCGGGGTCGAAAGGCTTGGTCAGGTATTGGTCGGCGCCTGCTGCCGCGCCTTTTTGCTTGTCAATTTCCTGCCCTTTGGCAGTGAGCAACACGATGTGGATGCCGGGGATGGCCAGTTCGTGCTTGACTTTTTCGCACACATCCATGCCGTTTAGGTAGGGCATCATCACGTCGAGGAAGACCAACTGGGGGCGTTCGGCTTGGATGAGTGCGAGCGCGTCGCGCCCGTTTTCGGCGAAAAGGAGTTCCACGCCCTCATCTTCGAGGTCTTCGAAAGTTTGTTCGAGGAGCAGTCGGATGTGGGCTTCGTCGTCGGCTACCAGAAGTTTCATGTGCAGGCAAAAAGGTTGGGTTTTGGCTGCGTAAAGATGGGACGGGTTTGGCGGTGGGCATCAGGACAAATGCCGCAAATGATAGGACAAATGCCGCAAATGATGTGGCTCAGGCGGGCGCGGCGGCTTTTTCGAGCAACAACTGGCGAAAGGTTTTGCCTGTGCGGTAAGTCTCGGCCCAGAGGGAGACTTCTTCGAGGCCGGGTGTGTGGCGGCCTTGTGTCTTTTCTGCGAACCCCGCCAGCTCGCCCGCGAAACGCTCGAACAGGGGGGCCATTGCCGCCGATTCGTCTTTTGCGGGCAGATGCTTGTTGCGCACTTGCGCCAGACGACTCATGTTGGCGAGCACGAGCCGCTCGAAATCGAAGAATTGCTCGTTGTCGCGCAGGTTTTGGCTGGTGTTTTTGAGCAACTGGTCGAGGTATTGGTCGTGGCGCAGCTCGAAGTGGAGGATGAGCTGCAGCAGTTTGGACATGGAAATCAAGTCCGGCCGGTGCTCGGACTTGCCGAGGTTGAGCAGCGCGTTGAGCTTTTCCATGGCCGTCTCGTGGTCGCCGAGTGCGAAATAGGCGATGGCGATGTTGCTGCGGAGCGTGATTTCGCGGGCGCGGTTGATTTTGAGTTGGTGCTCGGCGAGGCCGCGCTCGATGGCAGGGGTCATGGCCACAGCCTGTTCCAGTTGGTCGGTATTCAGGAAATAAAGGTGTTCGAGGTGGGCGAGATTTTGGAATTGCTCGGCCTCGTCGTCGTAGGTCTCGGTTTTGATGGCCTTCATCTTGGCGATGTGTTCCGGGAAATCAGACAAATCAGACACCGTGAGGCTATGGGTGAGGTAATTGCTCAGCGCGATGAGGTATTTGCGCGGCTGCTCGGCCTGTTGGTGCGGGTGTTGTTCCCAGATGTTCACGATGGATTTGCAGTGGATTTGGGCTGTTTTTTTGTCCGACTTGATGCTCGCCAAATTGGCCAGCGACCCGAAAAAATAGATGTGGGACATGAACGTCGGGGGCTGGGCAGCCCCGGACAGCAAGGGGTGAGCTTCCAATTTCTCCACTTCGGGCAGCACGGCAGGTGTGTGGGCGTTGCGAAGCGTGCGGAGGAGGTTGAAGATTTGGAGGTGAAGCGACTGGTAGGCGCACTCGGTTTGCATCTTGGCGGCCATGTCCTCCATTTTGGCGCACAGGGCGAGGATTTGTTCGCGGTAGTTTTTGAGGTTTTGCTGGCTGCGCACATTCTGCAAGTGGCGGATGATTTCGATGCCGAGCGGCAGGAACTCGTACTGCTCGGCCAGTTCGAGCGCGGCCTCGAAGCGTTGGGCGGCGGCCTCGAACAAGACCCTGCGCTCCAAGATGATGCCTTCTTGCAAGAGGGTCTTGGCCTCGTCTTTTTTGGTCTTGCCCTCTTCGAGCAGCCGCAACGAGCGGAAAATCCCGCCGGACAGGTGGGCGCGAATCGCTCGCGCAGGGCTTTGGATGCCCTTTCGCACCAAACGGGATTTGAGCGTGTGCTCGTCCAACTCGAAATCGTCGGCCAGTACCATATCCGGTACAACAGCCCGCTCCAGTTCTTCAAAGGCGGAGAGGTATTTTTTCTCGCCCTCGTGCAGGGATGCCAGCATCTTGAAGTGCCTTTTTTCGGCTTTTGAGAGGCTAAAAAGCAGCAGATAAAATTGCTTCCATGAGTTCATAAGTATCTGACAAACAGTTGGTTAAACCTTGTTTTGGGCGTTGGACTTCTACAAAACGGCGTTTTTTCTGCTTGGCCTGCCGGGCAGCCTCGCTGAACTTTGAACCAAGAAAAAACGAAAAGATGGAAACAGCGGGAAAAAAGCAGGGCGAGCCGGTTTTTCGGCTGCAATCCTCGGTACGGGGGGAGATTGAGTGGTTGCTGATGTGCTGCGATTCGGAAGATAGGCATGGGCATTTATCCGCCGTCATCGCCCAGCTGTTGGACAAAATGCCTCGTGCGCGGCTGCTGATTGCCTGCGGCAAACGGGCGTTTGCGATGGCACTCCACGCCCGCTTGTCCGCCCAGCCCTTCCGGTTGTCGCCTGTGATAGTGGAAGACAAAAGCGGCTGGGCGGAGCCAAACCGCTGTTGCTTGCTCGCGCCGATGGAAGAGGATGAGTCTTACAAATTTGAAGTGCACGCACGGGATTCCTTCCATGTCCTGCACACGGCAGACGACGGGCCGCATATTTTGCTTTCGGAACACGGAAAACAGGACAGGTACGATACAATGTTGGCGGATTTCCTGCTGAAAAGAATGGAAGAGACGGGTTTCGGGCAGCCCGGATTTATCCGAAAAGAAGAACGACTCGCTTTAATGGTGCAGGGAGGCAACCTGCTCTGCGATGCAGGATGCTTGTTTGTCGGTGTCGTACAGCTGACTGCCACCCCTGGCGGCGAAACGGCCCTGCTCGACTTCGCAAATGGGGGTGAACAGCGTGATATTTGGAAAAAGGTGGTCGTGGTGGGCAAGCAGGTGGCTCCCAAAATCAGGTCGTCATTGCTCAAGTTGTATGCTTCCGCAGGGGCATTGAACCGCAGCGAGTTGCTGCATTTGTTCAAATTGTCCGATACGCTTTTCCTGCGCGAAATATGGGCCGATTGCGAAGCGCCTGCCCACAAAGGCGATGTACTGCCCTTGCACATAGATTATTTTATGACTTTGACCGGAGTGGAAACCGACGGCCCCGCCCCGCGCCCGGTAGTCTTCGTCGCCAAAATTTCCAATAGTTTGGGCTTGAAGGACTGTGCGGGCGGAAGTTTGAGAAAATTCGTGGACAGGCTGAACCGTCGGCTCGATAGGGTCGAAAGACAATTGAAAAACGCGGGTTTCGAGGTGATAAGGAACCAAATCCCGCTTGTTGAGTGGGCGACGGAGGAGGGATACAGGAAAGTCGTGCCTTTCCCTTTCAACAACTGCCTTGTCGAAGTCGCGCAGGCAGGCAGGGTACGAACTGCCTACATGGCGCGAGCCAGCACGGGCCAGCCTTTGGGTGCGGGCGAACAGAAAAAGCTAAGGGTCATGGAAGAAGCATGGGCCGCCCAATGGATGCACCCCAGTTTGGGTTTCGAAGTGCGATTCATAGAAGCCAATTTTTTCCCGTTCGCCCTCGGCTTCAGCTCCTTGCACTGCATCACCAAAGAACTTTCTCGATACACAGACACATCTCTAACTTAAAAATTCACAATTCCGACATGGCACAGACCACGATTGAAATCGGCGCTTTCCAAGCAGGGAAGTTTGTCCTCAAACACGACTGCGAGTTCGGCGGCTTGGGCGATACCCTGGATTTCAGGCAGCCGGGGAACCCTCATCTTGCCCACTCTTTCCCCCTCGAAAACAAATTTGTCGAAATGGAGGTCAGGTTCAACTCCAGCAACTCAAAGTTTGAGGCCGTCGTCGAAGACAATGCCTCCAATCCCGGCACTTTCGACAAATACTTTCACGTACTCGCCGGGATGGATGCCGCCTGCCACTTTGAAGAAAGGCCAAACAACAAGGTCGCCTTCATAGGCAACGGCGATGTGCGAGACTTTGCGTCAAACCAACCCACATCGGACATCGAAGAAGTATCCAACGTAACGCTCACATTCAGCATGGTAGTTGTGAGTGGAGCAGGCGGGTTCAACAAACTTAAAGTCAAAGTGAACTAACCCATCCCCACCCCATGTCCACCATCCTCATCCACCCAGATCCAGGTCCGCTCCGCGCGCTGCTCGCCAGCGCGGGCCAGCGGCTCCAAGTCGCCGGGGAATTCTCGGACTCCCCGGCGGGCTTGGCCGCCGCCGGGCAGTTGCGGCCAGATGTGGTCTTCGCCAGCATGGAAATGGCCGACGTGCCGAGCGTGGATCTGCTTGCCCAACTGACTGGGCTGGGCATCGAGGTGGTGGCCGTGTCGCAATGGGGCACCTTCGCTTACGAGGCTATCCGCTGCGGTGCTATTGGTTTCCTGACCGAGCCTATCCGCGCCGCCGACCTCGACGAACTACTGCCCCGCCTCGAAAACCGACTCCACGAACGCCGTATCCTCCGCGCCGCAAGGGCCTTGTCGGAGGAAATAAAACGACCGCCAGAGGATTAACCCACCGTCGCTGTTACCCTACGCGACACCTTCCCGAATCCAGAAACCTCGGCTTTTCACCGCTTCCCGGTGGCGTGCGCGCCGCCGCCGGGGTGGGTGGGTCTTGCCGCTTCAATGCTCCATTCGCTGGTGTAACCCTGCGGACAGCCCCTTTTTTGCCCGCCCCGAAAACCATTTTTCAAAACGAAAAACCGCCAACCATTACGCTCATTTTTCACATCAAACAGAATCTCCCAACATGAAAAAATTTACGTTTTTTCCTCGCCTTCGGCAAATTTTTGCCCCAATCCTGACCCTCGGCCTGATGGCCGCTGCCGCCGAGGTTTCGGCACAAGTCGTCGTTTCGGCTACCTCCGGGACGGCCAGCCCAAGTGCTATGCTCGATGTGCGAAGCACCACCAAAGGCTTGCTCGTGCCGCGCATGACCTCCGCCCAGCGCGCGGCCATTGCATCGCCGAGCAAGGGCTTGCTCGTGTTCGACAACTCTACTTCCTCGTTCTGGTTCCACGACGGCACGGCTTGGACGGAATTGAACGCCACCGCTTACACCGCCGGCAGCGGCATCAACATCGTCGGCAACGTCGTCTCGAACACAGGCGACACCAACCCTGCCGACGACATCACCACCGCCTCCACCGCCGGGGGCGACCTGACGGGCAATTTTGCCAACCTGCAAATCGCGGCAGGTGCAGTCAGCTCCGCAGAAATCGCCGACGGCTCGGTCGCCGCTGGTGACTTGGCAGCGGGGGTCATCCCCACAACTTTGCCCCCGTCTGGGGCGGCGGGCGGCAGCCTTTCAGGTTCATACCCGAATCCCGACATCGCAGCTGGTGCGGTCGGCTCCGCCGAAATCGCCGACGGTTCTGTTGCCGCTGGTGACTTGGCAGCGGGAGTCATCCCGACAACTTTGCCCCCGTCTGGGGCGGCGGGCGGCGACCTGTCGGGCAATTACCCGAATCCCGACATCGCCGCTGGCGCAGTCGGCTCCGCCGAAATCGCGGACGGTTCTGTTGCCGCAGGTGACTTGGCAGCGGGAGTCATCCCGACAACTTTGCCCCCGTCTGGGGCGGCGGGCGGCGACCTGACGGGCAATTACCCGAACCCCGTCGTGGCCGCCGGCGCGATTTCGACGGCAGAGATTTCCTCGGCAGGTGCGACGACGGGCAAAGTCCTCACGGCCAACGGCTCCGGCGGCACCGTTTGGTCGAGCCAAACTTTGATTCAGGACAACGACTCGAACACCAAAGTCGAGACCGAAAAAAACGCCAACGAAAACCTCGTGCGCATCACCCTGAACGGCTCTGAAAAGGTCGTTTTTCGCGCCAACCGCATTGACCTGCTGAACAACGGCGGCTCCAACGCCTTTGTCGGCGAAAACACCGGCGCGGCCAACACAGGCTTTGCCAACACGGGTTTCGGCCACATGGCTATGCAAAACAACACATCGGGCTTTGCCAATACGGGTATCGGTGAATTTGCCTTGCGCTTTGGCACAACAGGCAGCTACAACACCGCCGTCGGCGGCCAAGTGCTTTATAACAACAACGGCGAGCGGAACACAGCCATCGGGCAGGCTGCCATGCACAACAACACATCAGGTGCCCGCAACACCGCCGTCGGCAACGAGGCTCTTTGGGCAAACACGACGGGCAACGACAACGTAGCCGTCGGGAAAGATGCGCTTCGAGCCAACACCACTGGCTACCAAAACGTCGCCATCGGCAGAGATGCAGGCAAAGCGAACACCACTGGCTGGGACAATGTGTTCGTGGGTCGGAATGCCGGGGCGAACAGCACCACCGCCATCGGCAGCACATTTGTCGGGCAAGGCGCGGGCTTTTCTAACACGACTGGCGGCGGCAACTCATTTTTTGGGAACGGAGCGGGTTCCGGCAACACCACAGGTTCCAGCAATACCTACCTCGGCTTCAATGCAGGGACTCAATCAACGACAGCTTCCGGCAACGTCATGGTCGGGGCGTGGGTAGGCTGGAAAAACACCACTGGGTACAGCAACGTGTTCATCAGCGGCGGCGGTGAAAACACCACAGGCGCAGACAATGTGTTCGTCGGTATCAGTTCAGGGGGCAACAACACGACTGGCTACCAAAACACCTATCTCGGCCCGAATGCAGGCAACGCCAATACCACAGGCTTCGGCAATGTGTACATCGGCCACCGCGCAGGCGAAACCCAGACCAACACATCGAACAGGCTGTACATTGACAACACTGGTACCGCCACCCCGCTCATCTGGGGCGACTTCTCCGCCGACCGCATCGGTATCAATCGCGTGGCCACCACCAACACGCTCGAAGTCGGCGGCGAAGCTTCCAAAGCCTCCGCCGGCGACTGGCTCGCCAACTCCGACGAGCGGCTGAAAACCGACATCCGCCCGCTCGACGCGCAGGAGACGCTCCAAAAAATGCTCGCCCTGCAAGGCATCACCTACCGCTGGAACGACGAGCAGACCGGGATGCCACGCCCGACCGACACGCAATACGGCTTCACGGCACAGAACATCCAAACCGTGTTCCCCGAACTCGTAGAGACCGACGCGCAGGGCTTTTTGCAGACGGCCTACGGCACCTACGATGCCATGTATGTCGAGTCCATCCGCGCCCTGCACCAGCGCATTGAGCAGTTGGAGGCGGAAAAAGCGGCCTTTGCCCAGCAGTTCGCGCTCCTCCGCGCCGAAGTGGAAAACCTGAAAGCATCGAAAACCGGCAAATGACGACCGCCGCATCCGCCGCCATTTTTTCACTTTCAAAAACAGTTTTTCATGAAAAATACATCCACAGTCCTGCTGTTGGCCCTCTTGCTGCCGGTGGCGGCACTGGCCCAATGGCAAAATCAGGGCGCGTACGTCACCGTTTATCCCAAGACTTTCCTGACTTGCGACTCCACCGTGCTGGTCGAAAGCGGCACGCTCCGCAATCAGGGCACCGTCGTCAGCCACGACCTCAGGAGCGAGACCGCCGGCACCATGCGCGGCGGCGGCATCTGGGAAGTACACGGCGACATCCACACCGAAGGCGACGTGCTGGACGACGGCGAATTCCAGCTGCTCGGCGACGGCGACACCGTGCGGCTCGCCACCTTCGGGAACACCCTGTACAGCCTCACGTTGGACAAAGACGGCCCCGTCGTGGCCGTCCTCCAAGACCCGCTCACCGTCAGGAAGACCCTCAAATTCCTGACGAACCAAAACCGCATCTTCCTCGGCGACCACGACCTGCTGCTCAAATCCGGCGGCGGCGTGACCAATGCCACCAACACCAAATTCGTGGTGACGAACGGTGCGGGTCGTTTCCGTCGGGAAAATTCGGGCAGCGCGAACTTCACCTTTCCGGTCGGTTTTTCGGCGGACACCTACAACCCCATCACCCTCGCCAACACAGGCACCGCCGACGAAATTGGGGTGCGGGTGCTGCCGACCGTGCTTTCTGGCGGCGGTTCCGGCTCGCCCATCACCACCGACGGCGTGGCTACCATGTGGGAACTGACAGAAGCCGTGCCCGGCGGCTCCACGCTCAACCTCACCGCGCAATGGCGCACCGCTGATGAGCTGCCGGGCTTCCTGCGGACGGCCTGTTCGGTGCGGCGTTGGAACGGGATGGCATGGGATTCGTCGCCGCTCGGCGCGGCCACAGGTGCAGGCACGGGCGCAAACCCATGGAAACGTAGCCGCAACGGCATCGCAGGCGTGGGCTATTTCGCCGTGTTGGACGGCGGTTTTCCGCTGGCACCCCCGCCGGACGACCGCTCCGCTGAGGGCGATTCGCTGACGGTTGCAGCCTTTCCCAACCCGACCCCCGGCCCCATTTCCCTCCAAACCGAGGCCGACATCCGGCGCATCGCCCTGCGCGACCCGCTCGGTCGGCTCGTGCGCGAGGCCAACGGCTCGATGCTCAACGGCATGGATTTGACCGGCCTGCCCGCCGGGCTGTACCTGCTGGAAGTGTCCGTCGAAGGCGAGGCGGCGGCGCGGGTGCTGAAAGTGGTGAAGGAGTGAGTTTGCCAGTTTTGAGTTTTGGGGGGGGGGGGGTGTTTGTGGGGCGCCAACAAAAACACCACCCCAACACACAAAAAA
>JBKBIC010000075.1:0-20653 GCA_046299435.1 Saprospiraceae bacterium | reverse complement strand
CTCATCACTTTCAGAAAATGGCCCGTCTCAGCGTAAACATCAACAAAGTCGCCCTCATCCGCAATGCGCGGGGCGGCAACCTGCCCAATCTCGTGCAAGTGGCGAAGGATTGTGAGGCATTCGGCGCAGAAGGCATCACCGTGCATCCGCGCCCCGACCAACGCCATATTAGATATGACGACGTGCCCGCGCTGCGGGCGGTGGTCACGACGGAATTCAACATCGAGGGCAACCCCACGCGCGAGTTCGTGGATTTGGTGCTCTCCAACCCGCCCCACCAAGTCACGCTCGTGCCCGACGCGCCCGCCGCGCTGACCTCCGACGCGGGCTGGGACACGGTGGCGCACGCCGGTTTTCTGCGCGAAGTGGTGGCCGAATTCCAATCCAAGCAAATCCGGGTCTCGCTTTTTTGCGACCCGGTGGCGCGGCTCATCGAAGGCGCGGCCAAAGTCGGAGCCGACCGCGTGGAATTTTACACCGGGCCGTATGCCCATGACTATTTCAAAGACCGCGCCGCCGCCGTCGCGCCGTACACTCAGGCCACCGAAGTAGCCCATGCCTGTGGCCTCGGCATCAATGCCGGGCACGACCTCAATCTCGACAACCTCAAATTTTTCAAGGACAACTGCCCGCACTTGCTGGAAGTGAGCATCGGCCACGCGCTGATTTCCGACGCGCTTTATTTCGGGCTGGCGAACACAATTCGGATGTACCTGCGGCAGCTGCGCTGAGGCTACAAACACAGTGCCCACGCCCGTGCATACGCCCCGGCAGTCCAGCTTTTGTGGGAGCCTTGTTGGAAACGAGGTTGCACGACGAGCCTCCCCAACCCTCGCCTTTGGAAAAAACAGGCAAAAAACCCACTTTTCAAAACTCATTGATTGTCAGTTTTTTACATTGTTTATGCTCATTTTTCGCTGCCCCGCAAAAACTCGCTGATTAATTTTCAGTTAAAAAATGCGGAGATTTACCGGACGAACATTCTACCTTTGAATCATTCAAAATGGAATTTGGACTTCGGTATTCAATCAAATCAAACTTTCGTGAAAGTCGCTCGCGGTAAGAATCATTGAACACGATTCTGCCGACGAGCGGCTTTTTATTTTAGGATCTTTCTGTATTTTCAATTAAGCAAACTTTTACCAAATCAAATTTTTCGTATGAAGCAATTGTATCTACTTCTCACCTTCTTGTTCGCGTTCGCGGGGGCAGTGGCCGCCCAGCGGACGATGACCGGAACAGTGACTGGTGACGATGGCGAACCGCTCATCGGGGCATCAGTCCGGGTCAAGAATGCCAACGTTGGCACCGTGACCGACATCAACGGCAAGTACACTGTCAGTGTGCCCAACGGAGCCACCACCTTGGTCGTCTCGTACACGGGTTTCGAGACCCAAGAAGTCGTGCTGGGCGCGAGCAACATCGCAGACGTGGTGATGCGCGCCGGCCAATCCCTCAACGAGGTGGTGATCACGGCACTCGGCATCAAGCGCGACCGCAAGGCTCTGGGCTACGCCGCCACGGTGGTGAGTTCCAACGAGATCGCGGAGAAGCCCGAGACCGACGTGGCGCGCGCCCTCATCGGCCGCTCGCCGGGTATCAACATCGTCAACTCTTCGGGCCTGGCCGGCTCCGGCACGAAGATCAACATCCGGGGCATCAGCACCATTACCGGCAACTCGCAGCCGCTCTGGATCGTGGACGGTGTGCCCATCAACACGAAGGCCAACGAGCTCAACGACTTCCGGGACGGCAACGTGACCCCCACACGAAACCTCGACATTGACCCGAACAACATCGAGAGCATCAGCATCCTGCGCGGCCTGAGTGCCACGACGCTATATGGCTCGCAAGGCCGTAACGGGGTCATTCTCATCAGCACCAAAACGGGCGGCTCCAACAAGAAGCGGTACTCCGCCTCGTTCAGCCAATCGTACCACATGGTGGAGGCTTTCGTGCCTGAGTACCAGAACAAGTGGGCCAACGGCTTCGACGGAGACTACGGAGAATTTTTCAGCAACTGGGGCAGCCTATTCTCGAACAACCGCCCCGTCGGGCGCCACCCGTACTACGAGTGGCGTGCTGTTTTCCCGGAGCGCACAGAGTTCGCCGATGCCACCGGCTACATCCCGCAGGCGCAGCCGAACAACGTGAAAGACTTCTTCCAGCGAGGCAGTTCCCGCACCACGTCCGTCAACGCCGGGGTGAGCGGCGACATCGGCAGCTTCAACGTCAGCTTCAACCGCACGGGCGAGGAGGGATTCATCCTCAACAATGACCTGACGCGCAACAACTTCACCATCGGCGGCGTGGCGAACATCACCAAGAAGCTGTCCTTCAACGGCAACTTCTCGTTCATCAGCACCGACATGAAAACGCCCACCATCGGCGCGGGCCTGGGCAGCAACTCCGACGGCGGCCCGTCGGTGTTCGCCAACCTCTTCTACACGCCCCGCAACATTGACCTCATGGGCTGGCCGTACAAGCACCCCGTCACGGGCGCGAGCGTGTACTACCGCAACAACAACAGTATCACGCACCCGCGCTGGCTGCTCGAAAACTCCCGCCAAGGCTCGTACACCAACCGCTTCCTGAGCTCCATGGCCGCCAACTACCAAGTGCTCGACTGGCTCAAGGCCACCTACCGCCTCGGCATTGACTCCTATACCGAAAACCAAGAGTACTGGGTCAACCGCGGCTCGGTGGGCTACCCCGCCGAAGTAGCCGCCTTTGCCACCGGCCTCTACCGCACCACGAGCGGCACGAACACCATCTATGACCACTCCATCATCCTGTCCGGTGCCAAGAACATCAACGCGGACATTGACTTCACGGCCAACGTCGGCGTGAACGCCCGCCAAGACACCTACCAGCAGCAGGGTCTCGAAAGTTCCAACCAAGTCGTGTACGGCCTCTTGGAGCACCCCAACTTCTTACACAACCACGACCGCAGCATTCGGAACGAAAACCTCAACCGCTACGAGCGCATCAACCTCCTCGGCGCGTTCGCCGACGTGACCCTCGGTTACAAGAGCTACCTCTACGTCAATTTGCAAGGCCGCAATGACTGGGCATCCACCCACGAAAAAGACTATCGCAGCCTGTTCTACCCCGGCGCGAGCGTCTCGTTCATCCCTACCCAAGCCTTCGCGGGCCTCGAATCCAGTACGCTCAACTTCCTGAAGCTGCGCGTCGGCTACGGCACCTCGGCCAACTTCGCGCCTGCCTACCGCACCCGTCCATACCTCGCGCTGCGCTCAAACGCATCGGTGGATGCACTGGGCAACGTCATCACGCTTAGCCTACCAGGCCTGCTCGCCAACCCGAACTTGAAGCCAGAGCTCCAAAAAGAACTGGAGTTCGGCATGGACGTGCGTATGTTCGACAACCGCTTCGGCATCGACCTATCGGTGTACGACCGCACCGCCCAAGACCAAATCATCGGTCGCCAACTCGACCCCTCCACCGGCTACGACGAGACCTTCATCAACGCCGGCACCATCAGCAACAAAGGCATCGAGCTGGGCCTGTCCGTCACGCCAGTCCGCCTGCGCGACTTTTCCTGGAACCTCCGCGCAAACTTCACCCGCAACCGCTCGCTCGTCGAAAAACTGCCCGAAGGCTCCAAAGAAATCAATATTGACGGCTATTCCAACCTCGGCAACTTCGCCGTCGAGGGAGAGCCTTACGGCGTCATCAAAGGCACATACGCTGTGCGGAACGGCCAAGACGGCCGCACCGGCGAACTGCTCATCACACCGAACGGCGACTACAAAATCTCGTCGGAAACCGCCATCATCGGCGACCCGAACCCAGACTTCATGCTCAGTGGCTTCAGCGACATCACGTTCAAAAACATCACCCTGAGCGCGCAACTCGATTATGTGCACGGAGGCGACATCTTCTCCTTCTCCGCCAGCACCCTCGTCGGCCGCGGCGTGGCAAAAGAACTCGAAGAGTTCAACCCAGAGCTGCCCGTCATCCTGCCCGGCGTACTGGAAGAGACCGGCGAACCGAACAACATCCCGATGCCCGCATCCGGTGTGTTTTTCGGCAACACCATCATCGGTGGAGGCCCGGACGACCGTGGCATCTACGACGGCACCCGCCTGCGCCTGCGCGAACTCTCCCTCTCGTACACCTTCCCGAAGGGTTTCCTTGGCAAGTACCTGGCCGACGGTTCCACCATCTCCTTCATCGGCAACAACCTGTGGTTCCGCGCCTTCAACACACCCAAATACTCCAAGGTTGACCCCGACCGCACCGCGTTCGGCACCGGCAACGGCCTCGGCTTCGACTTCATGGGCGGCCCATCGGCCCGTCGCTACGGCGTAAACCTACGTGTCAACTTCTAATTCGTTCCCCGCACCGGCCCTCCCCCGGGCTTATCAAAAACGAATCAAAAAAATCAATCCGACATGAAAAATTTTTCAAAAATACTCCTCCTGACGCTGCTCTTCGCGGTCAGCTCCTGCGACAGCCTGACCGACTTGGAAGGCAACCTTGAAAATCCCAACGAGGTAGGCATCTCCAACCTCGACCCTAACCTTCTGATGAACCAAATCCAGTTGGACTTCGCCGATTTCGTGGCAGAATCCAACATCCCGGGCATGGAACTCTCGCGCATGATGTCGCTCACAGGCGGCGACGTGTACGAGCGCGCCTACCAGGCCCAAGACCACAACGACATCTGGAACCGTGCCTACCAAGATGTGCTCGTGCAAATCGAGACACTCCTCGGGCGCACCGATGCCGCCGCGCTTTACACACACTCCGGCGCGGCCCGTGTAATGAAAGCCTACGTCATGCTCACCCTCGTTGACCTCTTCGGCGACGTGCCCTACGACCAAGCGCTCAAAGGCCCCGACGGCGTGTTCAACCCACAGACACAAGGCGGGCGAAGCATCTATGATGCAGCCATCGCCACCCTCGATCAGGCCATCACCGATCTGGGCCGAACTCCGGCAGCAGGCCTCTCCCGCGACATCTACTACGGCGGCACCGCTGCCAAGTGGATCGCCGCAGCCAACACTCTCAAACTGAAGGCATACCTGAACCTCCGCCTAACGGATGCCGGCGCAAAAGCCAAGATTGAGGAGCTGCTTGGCAAAGACCTGATTGACACTGATGCCGAGGAATTTACCTACAAGTACGGCACCGCCGACATCCCGGCCCGCTCCCGCCACCCGCAATACCGCGATATGTACAAGCCGCAAGCAGGCGATGCCGACACTTACATCGGCAACTACTTCATGCTCGCCGCATACAAACAAAAAGGCGTGGAAGACCCCCGCTGGCGTTACTACTTCTATCGCCAAGTCGGCAGCCTTGACAAGGCCATTGAAGACGACCCGGAGTCCATCCCCTGCCTCATCAGCCCCCGCCCGACCCACTACGGCCCGGACCAAGCATGGTGCGCCTTCGACCCCGGCTTCTTCGGACGCGACCACGGCAACAGCGACGGCATACCGCCCGATACCCGCGCCAAAACCTGCGTCGGCGTGTACCCATGCGGTGGCCGCGCAGACACGAACAACGGCGACCCTAACTACCAAGTCGTGACCCAGCAAGGCCAAGGAGCCAATGGTGCGGGCATCGAACCCATCTGGATGGCCTCGTTCACGGACTTCCTCAAAGCAGAGGCGGCTCTCACGCTTGGTACCTCCGGCGATCCCAAAGCACTCATGCTCTCCGCCGTCGCCAAGTCCATCAAGCGCGTGCGCGATTTCGCAACGGCCAAAGGCCAAGCACTCCCTGACGGCCTCGAACCCTCCGAGGCCGAATATATCGCCGCCGTGGATGCAGCCTACTCCGCAGCAGCCAACGACGATGCCCGCCTCGACGTGCTCATGAAAGAATTTTACCTCGCCGCATGGGGCAACGGCATCGAAGGATACAACCTCTACCGTCGCACCGGCAAACCCGACGACATCCAGCCCATGCGCGCCGCCAACCCCGGCAACTACCTCCGTTCGCTGCTGTACCCAGCTGACTTTGTCAACTTGAACAGCTCGACCTCTCAAAAATCCAACACCGGCATCAACAAGGTTTTCTGGGACAACAACCCCGACAACTTCGTCTATTAATCGGCTCGGCCACTTCAAATTCAACAAAACTGTGAGCCGCTCGCCCGCGTCAACAAAAGCAGGCGGGCGGCCAAAAAAAATTTCAGTATGAAAAACTTTGCATTCCTCATCGCGGGCCTCTTCTTATTCGCGTCGGCTTGCACCGACCCAGAAAAGGATCCGCTACAATTCGAGAAAATTACCAAAGGCTCCATTATCGCCCTGCGCGGCACGGCAGTAGACAACCTCAACCAAACCTCCTTCCGGGGCTCTATCGCCAAGTTCAGCAAGTCAGGCGACATCAGCACGCAGGCAGTAAAGTTCGATGCCGACTTCCTCTCCGACGACCTCGGCAGCCTCTCGGAAGTACGGGTATATGCAAAAGCCACGGACACGGGCGTGCGCACACAACTCGGCACTATGCCCGGCAGCGCATTCAGCATCCCCGCAGGCGAAAACTACCCGCGTGCGTCGTTCTCCTATGATGCAAGCGCAGTGCTATCGGCCCTTAACTTGGACTTGGCTGCCCTCCCGACGAACAGCTATCTTTTCATCGAATGTGACCTGACCCTGACGAATGGCACCATCGTCCCTTCGAGTGCCATCGTGAATAGCAGCCTCTTCGAGAGTGCCCTGTTCTACCCGGCCCACAACCTGCGGATACTGATAGTGGATTGAACTTGATGATATGCAGTTTTAGCCAAAAAGCGAGCCGCCCTCCGCGCAGAGCAGAGGGCGGCTTTTTTTGTCTGCTATCCAGAAAGGCGCATCGGCCAAGCCTATCGGACGGCCTTCCCTCTCACTTCGGCCAAAGAATCCATCTTATATCTGGCCTCAAAGACGAGTGCCCCCTCCGGCGACCATTTGCGGAAGTACCCATCCCGCTTGTCCGCGTTGAAAAAAGCGACGAACTGGATTTTTCCGTCCTCGTACCAGACCGTGTCGCCTCCTTGTTTCAGGCCGTCCGTGTAATACTGCACTTCTTTGACCGAACCTCCCGGATAGTAAATCACCGTGCGTCCGGCCTGCCGGTCATTTTCAAACCACCGTTCGGCCATGAGGCGGCCATCGGCATAGTAATCGGTCATTTTGCCGTGCTTTTTGCCGTTGACTTCAGTAATGCGACGTTGTAACGCGCCCGTGCCGTAGTATTCCAATCGCTCGCCGGTGTTGGCTTGCTTTGATGCTTGCGGTTCGGTTTGTTGGCAGGCAGCGAGGCATAAATTCAGGAACAGAAACCCCGGCAGCACGAGCCGGAATGGGTTGTTTTTCGACATATTACGAGGTGTTTGGATGAAAAAAGAGGCCACCACTGGTCGTGGCGGCCTCTCGCAAAAGGGTGTCAGGTTGAAATTATTTTTTCCACGGAAGGGAATTCACCTTGCGGCCAATCACCGTGCCGAAACGCACGCCCTCGTCACTGTCCATACGGAAGTGAACGCCCAGCGGCACACGCGACCATGCGTTTTCTTGGGCCATTTCGAGCAAGCTGCCGAAGGAACGCGGCACACCTTCGAATTCAGTGCGGTTCTCGTGGCAGTGGTCGGTCATGGCGTAAGAATAGCCAAAGATACCAGCCAGCACTTCCGCGCCTGCCGCACCCATGGTAGAGTGGCCAGAGGGGTACGCAGGGAACGATGGTGTGACACCTTCTTCGCCCGTGAGCGGGTTGAACAACGCGGGCTTCCAGTTCGGGTCAATGACGCGGTTGATGTACGTCTGTGGGCGTTCGATGTTGTAGTAATACTTGGAGTACCAGCAACCGACCGAGGCATCGTTGAGCGCGAGGCCAACTTTGGCGTTCATTTCGAGTGCCTTTTCGAGTGTGCCGTTTTCGCGCACGAGGATTTGGTCGCCAATGGCCAGCCAGCGCGGGCCGGGGCTGAACGTGAGGCCAACCAAGTCATCGCTCCAAAACTCACCTACCCACTCGTCTTCATACGAGAGTGCCGGGGTGTTTTGCACATAAACTTCGAGTGCTTGGGCATAAAGGTCGGAATTGACTTCGGTGCTGTACGGGAGCGGCTTGCGGCAGAGTTTGTCGGCTTGCGCAATAGCAAAGGTGCGAGCACCGCCCCACACGCCGCCCATCGGTTTGCCGGGACCGGGGAATGTGGGTTTCCAGTCGCCGTCTTTCTGGAAGTGGGCCTGCCAGTCGTAGCCTTGAAACGGGTCGAGGTAGTGGTCGTGACCGACGAGGTCGGTTTTGGAATATTCCCACACGGCTGCGGCGACGGCTTGGCCGTAGCTTTTCGAGCGGTCAACTACTTCTTGGCTGACTTCTTTGAGTGCCTCGCCGTTGTGGTAGTTTTCCAGCACGGTCATTTGCTGTTTGAAATCGTTGGAAGCATTCGGGAAAAAACGCGGCATCAAGTAGCCGTAGGATGCGTTGATAACCGTCGGCCAGTGGTATTCCTTACCGCTTTCTGCGTCCGGGATGTTGAGGCCGAGGTAGAGGTTTTCGAGCGAGTTGTAGTCGGGCATCCCCGTGATGCAGGCTTCGTATGCCGAAAGCCCCATGTATGCGAGGGCGCGGGGGGCGGGGCCGGGGCGATAGCCGGCGGCGTAACGCTCGACTTTGAGGAAAAGCTCGTTCCAGTCAAATGCCACCTTGTAGCCGTATTCTTTGACTTCTTTGGAGGTCGTCGTGGGTGTCGTGTCCTTACAAGAGGTAACGAACAACACGCCTGCGAACAACGCCACGAGGATAGAAGAGTAGTTGTTGCTGAACTTCATGAGATGTGGATTTGAGAAAAAGATGATTCGTTTGGTGGAGAGTAGTGCCGCAAATTTCCGCAGAATACAGCGTCCGTAGGATTAAAGCCGTTTTAGAAAGTCATAAGATTTTACTTAAACGCCCGGCAAATATACGTTCCCGCCGTCGCCCGCCGACAGGGTTTGGCTAATTTGCGCCCAAATTATGAAAGTCCTGCTCATCGAAGACGAGCCAAAAACAGCCCAAGCCGTCCGGGCTTTCCTCATGGAATGCAACGTTGAGGTGGATTTTGCCGCCGACGGGCAAGCGGGCAAGCAACTGGCTCTCCAAAACAAGTATGATGTCATCGTCAGCGATGTGGTCATGCCTGCGCTCAACGGCATTGACGTTTGCCGCGATTTGCGCGAGGCTGGCATCCAAACACCCATGCTAATGCTCTCCGCCCTGAGCCAAGCAGAGGACAAGGTGCTCGGCCTGAACGCTGGCGCGGACGACTACCTCGGCAAACCTTTCGACTTTCGGGAACTGCTGGCACGTCTTCAGGTGCTCGTCCGGCGCACGGCGCAAGGAAGCACGCAGGCGCACAAATTGACCTTCGCCGATTTGGAACTCAACACCCTGACCATCGAAGCGTGGCGGGCGGGCGTGAAAATCGCACTCACCCCGCGCGAGTTCGCGCTGCTCGAATACCTCGTGCGCAATCACGGGCGCGTGGTGCCCAAAACCGAAATCCTCGAACGGGTCTGGAACATTGACGTGGAAATCAACACGAACGTCATCGAAGTGTACGTCAACTACATCCGCAACAAAGTGGACAAAGGCTTCAGCCCCAAGCTCATCCACACCCACTTCGGCGTAGGCTATATTATTTCACAGGAAAATCGCTGACCGCCGCTGCGACGAAACAGCACAAAAAAAGCCCGGCAGCACTCGTTTGTGCTGCCGGGCCCCAAAAGGATAATCTCATGAAAGCAGAATACATTTACGTTTATCTGAATTTCAAAAACCATGCCAACATATACCAACCGGATTCTATACCGCGTCTTGGCCATTGGCCTTGTGTACTTTATGCTTAAAGTTTTCGGTGGGTCTTTGGGGCAGCTCCTGCTTTACCCCGTGACCTTGCTCGTGACTTTCTTGCACGAATTCGGCCACGCCCTCGGCTCCGTGCTGACGGGCGGCGGCGTGACCGGCCTGCAAATCAACCCCGACGGCTCCGGCTACACCACGACCGTCGGCGGCAACCGCGCCGTCATTTTGATGGGCGGCTACCTCGGCAGTGCCCTGCTCGGCAACTTGCTTTTTTTCATCGGCGCACGGCACAAACACTTGACTGATAGGACTTTATACGTCTTGGCCGGGGCAATGGCATTTGCGAGCATCGTCTGGTTTGAGTCGCTCCAAAGCACGATTTTCCTCTGGGTGTTCGCCGCATCGCTGTATTTCATCGCCAGCCGGACGGATTGGGACCAAGACGTGCTGATGTTTCTCGGCTTCGCGGCGGTGCTGTACATCATCCAAGATTTCAACGTCGGCCCCAGCTCCGACCTCGCCATGTACGAACAGACCGTCGGTATTTTCCCCGCCCGAATCTGGATGTACGTCTGGCTCGCCTTGGCCGGGCTGCTGTTCTTTTTCAACCTGAAAAATATTTTTCGCACGCGCCGGACATGAGTTTCCGACCATAGTCGGCACCGAATTTTCATCTCACCGCACGAACCACACAGGTTCGAGCAAAATCTTAAAAACCATGCCGAAAACCCACTTTTTCCTGCTTTTTGCCCTGTGCCTATGTGCAGCGGCGGCCTTCGGCCAAACCAATTTTTACGTCAGCAAAACGGGCAACAACGCCAACTCCGGCCTCTCGCCCGCGCAAGCTTGGAAAACCATCCAGCACGCCATGAACGTCGCGCCGCCCAATAGCGTCGTCAACATCATGGCCGGGACGTACAAGGAAAAACTTGTGCTCAACGTCAGCGGCCTGCCGGGGCAGCGCATCCTGTTCCGCAACCACAATGCCGACGTGGTGACGCTCAACGGCGGCGGCGTGAGCGGCCAGACGATGCTCGAAATCGTCAACAAAAATCATGTGACCGTGCAGGGCCTCCGCATCACGAACAACCAGCAACTCTGGGCCGAAGGCATCCGCGTGGAAGGCAATTGCCAGGGCATCGAAATCCGCGACTGCCGTATCTGGGCCATCAACTTTTCCACGAACGCCAGCCAGCCAGCCAACCCCAGCCGCAACTCCAACCCGCTCTTGGTCATCGGAAACATTGACAATCAACCGATTAGCGGGCTGGTCATTCACGGCAACCATATTTACAGCAACCGCACGGGCTACTCCGAAAACCTCACCGTGACCGGCAACGTGGACGGGTTCGAGGTGACAAACAACACCGTTTACAACAACAAAAACATCGGCATTGACCTCATCGGAGGCTACGGCGAAGTCGCCGACCCAAACCAAGATTGCGCCCGGAACGGCCTCGTGCGCGGCAACATTTGCTACAACAACAAATCGGCCTACGCCACCGCCGCCGGGATTTATGTGGACGGTGCCCGCAATCTTGTCCTCGAAAACAACACCTGCTACAAGAACCAGTGGGGCATCGAGGTCGGCGCAGAGGAGCCGGGCGCACGGGCCGAGAACATCATCGTCCGCAACAACCTGATTTACAACAACGACGAGTCGGGCTTGGCCTGTGGCGGCTACAATTTCCCCAGCACGGGGAAGGTGGTCAACGCCCAATTTTATGGGAACACACTGCTGCTCAACGACCGCACCGGCCCCGGCGAAGGCGAGATATTCCTCTCATATTCAGAAAATTGCACGTTCCGGCAGAACATCGTTTTTGCCCGGAAGGAATTTTTCCTGACCCACGACGGCATCCCTTCGCCCGCGCCGCCCACGCTGGATTACAACTGCTGGTGGCGCGCAGGCGGCAATCAAACGACCGCCGAATTCGAGCGAAACGGCGTGAACTACATCGGGTTTGCCAACTACCGCACGGCCACCGGGCAAGATGCCCACTCCATTTTTGCCGACCCGAAGCTGACCTCAGCCTCGGCTTCCGCGCCGGACGCGCACCTGTTGGCCGCCAGCCCGTGCATCAATGCAGGCAACCCGGCCTTCGTGCCAGCCCCGACCGAACGTGACCTTGACCTCGCCGCCCGCGTCGTCGGTGGCCGCGTGGACATCGGCGCGGACGAATCCAGTGCACCGATTTCGGGCGATTCAGAAGAGCGCAACATTTTGACAATCAACAGCTTGGAGTCGGTTTTTCCGAATCCGTCCCACGGCATTTTTCAGGTCAAATTGGCCGAAAACATGAGCAACGAAACGACCATGCTACGAGTGTTCGACCTCGCGGGCAGGCTGGTTTTTGAAAAGACCGGCTGCCAACAACTCGAAACCATTGACCTGCGCGGTCGGCCAGCAGGCGTTTATTTTTTGCAAATCGGCGGCTCGGCGGCCCAAAAATTGATGCTCACTTGGTAGGATTGGAACGCGGATGAAACAGATGCGGCGGATTTTTTTGATTGATGATTGACGATTACATGATTGTTGATTTTTGATGTTCGCAGAAAAATCCGCCAAACCCCCCAACCTCCGTTTCATCCGCGTTCCAATCCCCCTAACCATCCAAACCCATGTCCAAAAATAAAAACACAGGCGGTTTCGTCTTTTCGACCGACCCCAACTTCCAATCGCAACTCGCTGAAAACGAGGAACTTGAAACCCTCCCGCCCGAAAAACAGGTGCTGCGCGTCTGGCTCGAACGCGGCAAGGGCGGCAAGGAATCCACGGTCGTAAAAGGCTTCGTCGGGCCGGACGAACAGCTGGAATCACTGGCAAAACTGTTGAAAAACAAATGCGCCGCAGGCGGCAACGCCAAGGACGGGCACATCATCGTGCAGGGCGACCACCGCGAAAAAGTGCTGAAACTGCTGACCGAGCTCGGCTATCGCAACGTGAAAAAAGCAGGCGGCTGAACCGGAAGGCTGCCGGACGGTTTTCATTCGGGACACGAGCGGCCAGTTTTGTCTTCCTAACAAAATCACCCGTCCGAATTTTCGCAGACGCGCCTATTTTTGGGCGAAAATTCCCCCGTCCGAACCAACACAACTACCCGACCAATGTCAACCGATTTGCTTTCCAGCCTGCCCAGCGTCGGCGATCCGGCACCAAGTTTTCAGGTCGAGACCGAGCGCGGGCCAATCAATTTCCCGGAATACAGCCGGGGCAGTTGGTGCGTCCTGTTCGCGCACCCCGCCAATTTCACCTCCGCGTGGACGATGTACGCCTCGTTCATGGCCATGAAAGAACGCTGGCTCAACGCCCGCAACACCAAGCTCCTCGCCCTCGTCAACGAACCCGTCCGCCAGAACGACTGGCAGGAAAAAGTGCGCCGCTACCTCGGCATCTACATGAAGGCCCCCGTCATCGAGGACGTGGATTTTTCGATTTCCAACCTCTATGGCATGGCCTCCAACCGCCGGAATTGGGGCGGCTACGACCGCGTTTTTTTCCTCATTGACCCGCAGGGCATCATCCGCGTCATCGTCAACCGCCCGCTGCCGAGTATCGAACGCGCCATTTCGGAACTGCAAAACGAGCTCGACCGCCTGCAACGCCCCGCTGATTTCCGGGGCGAAAACCCGCCGCGCCAGCCGCTCGATTGGATTCAGGTGGCCGAAACATCCGATGTGCCCGGCAAACCTGCTTACCTGCGGCCCCGCGACTTGATTTTGAACTGAAAATTTCACGCCCGATTGCGCCGCAGCCAATACGAAATCAGCGGCGCGAACACCACCGAAGGCAGCAGCCAAGTGACGAAACCCAGTTTTTCGGCAAGGTTCACGACCAAAAACGCCGTGAACGAGGCGATGCAAGTGCCAATCATCCGCACGATATGTTGGCGCAGCCAGAAGTTTTTCGGCACCTCCCGCCCGGCGATGACCTTGAAATCGTCGCGCAGCATTTGCCCGGAAATGAACCCGAAAAACACGAACACCGTCCCAAACCAATTTTGGCGCAGCAGCAAATACCCGCCGAAACCCACCAAATACAGGCACCCGACCAGCATCAGCCCGGCCAATATTTTCTCGAAATCGCCCGCTTGGTTGGCCTGCCCGCGCTGTTTTTGGGTCAAATAGCGGCGGCCCGTCAGGTTCATGTAGCCGCTGAAAATCCCGACCGCGAACAGGAACGGATTGGGGTGCATGACCGCCAGCACCAGCGACGTGCCCGCCGCGACCAGCATGGCATGGTAAAAAACAAGCCCTGCCCGGACGTGCGCCGGGCCGCCTTTTTTCGCCGAAAGCGCGACTGGGCCAGCTATCAAAGCCACCGCGCCAGCGGCGATGTGCGCGAAAAGAAGGATTTTGAAAATGGCATCCATTGTTTTTCAATCAGTTGGTTTTCAATGATTTGAATTGATTTTTCGGGCCAATGCCGCAGCCACCGCCAAGTTCGGAACCCAGCACAGCCACGCCACAACCCGGTAGGCAGAAATGAAATCGTGGAACGCGGCGACCAAAATCGGCAGCCAAATCCGCAGCGTCACCGCCGCAAAACAAGCCGCGAAACTGAACAGCATCCAGCGTCGGTGCGCGGCCACCCTACCCTGCCGGATGTGCCAAAACCCGCCCAACGTGCTGCCGAACCAGACCAAGCCCAACGCAATGAAACCCGTCGCCGCGATTGGCCCGCCCGTCGCTTGCGTCCCGACGGCAATCCCCGCCAACGCGCTCGGCAGGGCCGCGCCGACGTAGATTTTCCCGAAAGTGCGGTGCAAAACCGGTCGCTCGCGCCGAAGCCGTGTGCTGAATTGTGGCCAGCCAGCCAGCAAAGCCAGCCCGCCCAGCATGATGTGGGCGTAAAACCCCACGTTCCACGCAAAATCGGCCAGTAAAGCCGCGCTTTTTGTGGAGAGCAGCCCGAAACGGCGGTCAATCCACAAGTACGCGAGCGGATAAAGCCCGACGGCCACGCACAAAAAAGCGAAAAACAGCCACGAAAATCGTCTCATCATTGCCTGATTTGGAGCAGCATGGCCGCCGACATGGACGCGAACCCTTTCCAGCGGGCTTGGCTGCCATATTTGTAAAAATGTTTGCTGCCGGGGCGCGGCATGGCGATGGGTAGCGACAGGCTGCGGCCTTTCCCCGCCGCAAAAACCCACTCGACGGCGACGACCACCGATTCGTCCACGCGCACATCGTAGGGCCGCAAATCCACGTCCACCCAGCCGCGCTGGCGACCCGTGAGTGTGACGAATATGTTGTCTTTCAACAAGTTGTCGCCCGGTTTGCCGCTGCGGAGCTCGTACACGTTGATGCGGAAGCGCACCGTGTCGAAGCCGTTGCTTGCCACGAAAAACCGGAAATTTTCGAGCACCGACGGCTTTTTTATTTTGAACCGCCGCCCGACCTCCGAGCCTAAATTCTGGTTCATGCGGTCATTGATGGCAAAATTGACGGCCATGCGCGTCGAGATTTTATCCTCGCCGAGCACCTCCGTTTTGCCCGCATCGGGGCCGATGACCACTTCGCGCAGCGCAAATGCGGCGGGTTGCAGGGCCACGTCTGCGCCACTTTGGGCGGACAAATCGGCGACCGCGACCACGCGCCGGGCAAAGCCGAGAAAGGAAAAAACCACCGAATCGGAGGTGCGCGTCGCTGGCACGTCCAGTTCAAAACTGCCGTCGGGGGCGGCCACCGTCCCTGCGGACGTGCCGGGGATGCCAATGCTGACATAGCCGAGCGGCTCGCGGTTTTCGGCGTTCGAGACGCGGCCTTTGAGTGTCGTTTGGGCTGCGGCAAAGTGCCCGCAGCACCAAAGTGTGCCGCAAAAAACAATCGGAAGGATGCGTGAATTTTTCATGGCCCAAAGGTGAGCCGGCCCGAAAAATCGCCGCTCGCCGAAGGGACAAAACCCAGAAAAGCGGGGCGAAACCAATGCTTTTGGGACGAAACCGCATTTTTTGGGGCGAATTTTAGGCGGTTTCGCGCACTCATTTTGGTTTCTGCGCCAGTGCCTCGCGCACGGCAGCGACTTGGCTTTGCGATACGGGCACGGGGTCAAGTTCGGATTCTGGCAGCCCCTCGAACACGAGCCGGTAAGCGGGCGATTTGCCAGTCAAAGAAATTCGCTGCCCGAAATTGACCACGAACGAGCGATGCACTTGCCGGAAATCCGCGTCGGCAATTTGTTCGAGCATCCGCGAAAGGGAGCCGCGCAACATGAGCCGCTGCACCTGCGGGCCTTTTTGCAGGAAAATTTCCACATAATTGTCTGCGCTGCGGAGCACAAGCAGCTCGGATTTGAGCACGGTGAGCGTTTCGTATTTGTTTTCACCCTGCAACGTGAGGGTCGGCGGCGGCGTGGGAGCAGTTTTTTGAGCAAGCAGGGCGGCTTTTTCAAGTTCGGTTTTGGCTTTCATGTACCTCAACGCGAGCAGGAGCAACATCGGGAAGAACCCGGTGGACGCGGCCACGAGCATGAAACTGACGTAACCCGACAATGAAAGCCGCCCGCCGACCAGCCATATCTGGTACAAATGCGAGGCCGAAGCCGCCACCACGAACACAAACAACAGCATCCCGAGCTCGTGCCCGAAAGTCCATCCGCTGCCCGAACCCTTGCGGTGCCACGCCCACGCCACTATTTCCCAAGCCAAAACCGACGCGCCCACGATGACCACCGCGTATCCGAAGAGCAACAAATACTTGGAGTTGTGCTCAAAAGCGTGTGTCCCGAACGGTTGAAAAACGGCCAACACAAAAAAGACGGACAGCCCCACGAACAGGGCAACTCGATGAAACGAACGCCGCGAGGGCGGCGGCAACGGTGCGTCCAAGATTTTCATGCGGCAAACATCGAGAAAAATCGCCCGTCGGTCACTGCCCGGCAAACGGCCCGCGCACCCGCAAGGCCGCAATCCGCTCGCCCGTCAACGCGCCCAGCCGCAAGCCCTCCTCGCTATCCATGCGGTAATGGACACCGATGAACAGGCGCGACATGGCGTTTTCGCGGGCCATCGCTTGGAACGAATCGAATTTGCGGGGCATACCCAAAAACTCTTTGCGGCCTTCGTGCGTGCGGTCGGTCAAGGCGAACGATTTGCCCAGAAGCGTTTCGAGCACCGCAGCGGCAGAGGCGCCGAGCGCGGCGTGCCCCGATGGATACGACGGGAACGGCGGCGACGGGTGCAGTGGCTCCCAACCAGAGCCGATGTTCCGCTGGATGTAGCCCTCCGGGCGTTCGATGTTGGATGTGTACTTTTCACGCCATACCCGAATGGCAGTGTCGTTCAACACAAACCCGATTTTTAGATACGTTTCGAGGGCGACGGGCAGCCCCGGCCGGCTTTTTTCGAGGGCCTGCCGGGCGACGGAAACCCAGCGCGAAGCGGCACAAAGCGACACGCCAGGGATGTCATCGCTCCAAAACTCCGCAATCCAGCGTTTTTCATCGGAAATCGGCAGCGAAAACGAATAAACTTCCAATGCCTGCGCAAAAAAAGCAGAGCCGTGCTCCTCCGAAAAACCAACGGGCGGACGTGTCGGGAACTCGCTGGCAGGGACAATGAACGTCCGCGCACGCCCCCATGCTGGCAGCAAAGCGGGCATCGGGTGGTTGGCCGACGGCTGCCACAAGCCCGGCCCGGCGGGCGGATGGTAGTTGCGGTCGTAATTATACAGATAAGCCTGATGCCCAATCGAGTCGGTCGCCGACCAACGGAATACGGTCTCCGCCACCGATTCGCCGAATTTGCGCGAAGCCTCAACCCTCGCAGCTGACCCTTCCAGCGATGCCGGACGGGCATGGCGTTCGGCGAGGGCACGGGATTTTTGGCGCATCGGAATGGGCGTGTGCGGGAAAAATCGCTCCGAAAGCGTGGCATAAGCGGCATTCAAAGCCACTTCGGCCACGAGCGGCTCGCTGCCTTCCCACTCCGGCAAGTCCAGCCCGGCGAGTTTGCCCTCAAAAGATTGCGCCTCCGGCAGCACTGGCAGGCAACTTTCCCATGCCGCAAGCCCCATGTATGCGAACATCCGTGCGCTCACCGGCGGGCGGTAGCCCTCAGAGTAGCGCACCATTTCCAGCAACAGCCCGTTCCAGTCTTGCAAAACCTCGAACGCCCGCGCAAATCCCTGTGGCACAGGCTTTTCCGAGGGGCTGCACCGCAAGCCGACAACCATCACCAATAGCAATGACATGGCCGCCCGCGCCACTTTTTTCACCGAAAATGCAGGCGAGAGCGTCGGGGCAGCGGTTTCCGGCACTTCGGCCCGCACCATCGGGTACATATCGGCAGGTTCGAGGCGGAGATGATTTTTCGGGAAACGCAGGCGGAAGCACGTCCCGTCTTCGGGCGAGGAACTCACCTCGATGGTGCTTTCGTGCAGGCGTAAAATACTTTGCACCAACGACAGCCCAATGCCCGAACCCCGCTGCGTCGCATGGCGCGAACTGCGGAAAAACGGGTCGAACACACGCGGCAAATCCGTCGCCGGGATACCCGGCCCGGCGTTCCAGACGGCGATTTCGGGCTGCCCCTCGGCATCAAATCCAATGCTGACACGCACAGCGTGGTCGGGCGAAAACTTGCAGCCGTTGTCGAACAAGTTGAGCAAGGCCGTGCGGAGCAGTGCCTCGTTGCCTTGCACGCAGAGTTGCTCCTCGTCGTCGGGCAGCTGCCGGATTTCGATGCGAACTGCGTACTGCGGGTGGGTTTTCAGGAGCATATCGCGGGTTTGGTACAGCAACTCGTCGAGCCGGATGGACGAGAAAACGATGTTCGCCACATCAGAATGGACTTTGGCAAGCTGGAGCAATTTCTCGGCAGTTTCCGTGAGCGCGTGTACGTCGTCGTGCAAGGAATCCAGCACCCGGTCGTATTCCTCCGCTGTGCGGTGTTTGTTCCGCACCAACTGCAGCTGTGCGTCCATGGCCGCCAGCGGGTTTTTCAGTTCGTGCGAGACATTGGAGATGAAACTGCGCTGCATCCGAAAAGCCTCTTGGATACGGTCGAGCAGGCGGTTGAAGGTGGTGACGAGGTGCGAAAGTTCGTCGTGCTGGTTGTCGGTTTGGAGCCTGCGGCTCAGGTCGGTCGGCAGGATGCTGTCCACTTCCCCGACGATGCGCGACACCGGTTGCAAGGCCTGCCCCGCGTAAAACCAACCGCCGCCCGCGACTGCCGCCATGATGAACAAAAGGCTGAGCATCAAGATGTTGCGCAGCTGATGCAGTTTGCCGTTGTCCGGCAAATCCTCCGAGACGACGATGTATTCCCGCCCGGAAGCGGCCCGCACTGTCGTGCCGAACACCTGATTTTCGCCGTGCTTGAATTTGTAAACGCCTTTCGAGCGCACGTCCCGCAGGGTTTCGGCGGGGAAAAGCGGTGCCGAGGTATTGACCGAAAACACGCACCGCAAATCACTATCGAAAATGGCCGTGTTGCCGACAGTCGGCAGTGTGCCCGGTGCGCCCGGCGGCGGGAGGGGCTGCAGTTCGTCCTCGTGGCGCAGCACCATTTCGGCAGTCATGCGTGCCTTGCTTTCGAGCAGCGTGAAAAACTCGCCCTCGACGTGCCGGGCAAACCGCTCGTAGATGAACATCAAAGCCAGCGCGAAGATGCTGGCCGTGAGCAGGATGAATTGCAGCGTGAGCCGCGTCCGTATTTTCATGTTGAGTTCGGGAACAGTGCAGTTGGGTGCGCGGACGGGATTAAAGCATTGCAGCGTTTCGGCCCCGAAGGTCGGGGCAAAGCCGCAAACCGGCGGCAAACCGGGCGTTTTTTTGCAAAAATTGCCCCAAGTTGCCCTATGCCGCTCATTCCTGCATCACCACGAATTTCTCCGCGACATTCCACAGGCCAGTTTTTTCCCGGAGAGCAAGGACGTACACCCCGGCGGGCAGCCCTTGTGCAGAGACCTCGAAAAACGGGCGGGCGGAATGCCCGTTGGCCCGCTGGCGGCCCGCAAGGTCTCGGATGCTCCACTCAATTTCTACTTGCTCGGTCGGCAAGCCTGTCGAGACATTGAACACGCCGGAGTTTGGGTTCGGGAAAACACGGATTTCCGGTCGGAACACCCCCGGAATGGCAATCCCTGAAGCCGTCTTCAAAGTATCGCAAGGGCTGTCTCGCCACGCCCCAAGCCGATAGCTGGGCATATTGGGCATGGAGTAGGAGTTGTAATAAGGCAGCTGGACGGCGTGCTGCCGCACCTCGCAGGCCAAGCCGGGCAGGTCGGGCTTTTCAATGACGTGCAGAAAACGCGAGGGGTAGTTCGGCACACAGATGTAGATGCGCCCGTCCGGCGCGAGCGCCATGGAGTAAAACCGCGTGGGGAGCTGCACCGTTTGGTAGCTGTCCAAAAAGCCGTCGTACTCGGCCACCACTGTCTTCGAGGCCAGCAGGTCGGGGGCCTGCGTGTCGAATTGCAGCACCGTCTGCCATTTGGACACGTACAGGTAGCGGCCGTTGGGCGAAAAGGCCACGCCGCCGGGATAGGCCACGCCCGAATCGAGCACCATCTGCCGATGGTTGCTCAGCAGGCCCGCGCACCGGTCGAAGTCATAGACCTCGAACACACTTTTGAGTGTCCAGGGCTGGCCTGTGTTGCCGAAAGCATTGTAACGGGCGTATTGCGTGCCGTCGGGCGAAAAAACTGCCCAACCGAGGCCGGAATAAGTTGGCTTGCCTACGTCTTGGTTTGCTTGACGTTCTGCCCCATTGGGTGATACCATTATACGGCAATAATTGGACTTGTTGTGCTCATTGTTCAGTATCCACCAGTCTCGACCATTAGCATGGCGTACAGCTGCCATATGCCCTCCTGTCAAAGTGTCTTGTACCAA